>NZ_CP019420.1:3356498-3661634 GCF_001984215.1 Mycobacterium sp. MS1601 | reverse complement strand
CTGCTTCTTGGGATTCTCGACAAACAACATGATTGAACTCCTCTGTATCAGTTTGTGTTTCGGTGAAGGTCAGGATGGTTGGCGGGAGCTGTGCCAGCGCAGCGCCCACCTGTCCACGAGCGACAGCGCCAGGTAGAGCACCAGGGCGAAGAGAAAGGCGACCAGCGCCGCACCCCACATGTCGGCCACTCGTGACTGCACGGCCGTCGACTTGATGAAGGTGCCCAGTGTGGTGAGCTCACCGCCGAAGAACTCGGCGACAATCGCGATCGAGAAAGCCGTGGGTACCGCGACCCGCAGTGCACTCATCGCCGATGGCAGCATCGACGGAACATAGAGCGCAACTGTGGTTTTCATCGGTGATATTGCCATCGAGCGGAAGGCCTCGATGAGACCCTGGTCGGTGCCACGCAGGCCCGTGAGCAGGAAACTCACCGCAATCGGGTACACCGCCACCGATACCACGAAGATGCGCGAGGCCGGCGTCAGCCCGAAGAACACGTTGGACAGCGGCACCAGTGCCACCATGGGCAGCGCGAGCAGGGCGGCCGCCATGGCTTCGGTGACTTGGCTAAGACCCTTGGTGCGGAACACCGCCAGCGCGGTGACAGTACCTGCGACACACCCGAAGACCAGACCCGCCAACGCCTCCTGCAGGGTGTTGACACCCAATCCGAAGAAGAACGCGGGCCGTTCGATGAACGTCTGCCACACTGCCACCGGCGCGGGCAGTACAAACGGCTTGATCCCGGCGGCGGTGACCCAGAACTGCCACAACACGATCACTGCTGCCACGGTGACGGTCGGCCCCAGATACATCGCCGCTGTCCGCAGCGCGGACCCGCCACGTGTCCTCGTGAGTGTGGTCATCCGCCGGCCCCCACCGACAACTGCCGTCTGACCTCGGTGGTGATCTTGAAGAACTCCTCCGTCTCGGCAAGTTCAGGGCGGCGCTCCCTGGGCAGTGCCACCGGGATGTGCCCGATGATCCGACCGGGATCGCGGCCCATCACCAGGATGTCGGTGGACAGCGCCACAGCCTCGGCGATGCTGTGTGTGACGAACACGATGGTCTTGCCGGTGCTGGCCCACAGCTGGTGCAACTCGTAGTTCAGCCGCTCACGCAAGATCTCGTCGAGCGCGCCGAAGGGCTCGTCCATCAGCACGATGCGCGGGTCGCTGACCAGTGCTCTGGCGATCGCCGCCCGTTGCGCCATACCGCCCGAGAGCGTGCGCGGGCCGGCCTCGATGTGCTCGCCGAGGCCCACCCTGATCAGCTCGCGGGTAGCCCGCTCCTTCCGTTCGGCTGCGGGTAGACCCATTGCCTCCAGGGGAAGTTCGACATTGCGTCGCACCGATCGCCACGGCACCAGATTGGGCGACTGGAACACCATCGACATCGAGTGGCCACGCCGCGCGGTCTCCGGAGTGCCCGCACCGACGTCGATCCGGCCGGAACTCAGCGGCTCCAGATCGCCGATCATCCGCAGCAGCGTCGACTTCCCGCAGCCGGACGGCCCGATCAGCGATACGAAAGAACCAGGCTCGAAGGTGTGGCTGACGTGATCGAGGATCAGCTTCGACCCGTAGTACTTGACCACGTCGTGCAAGACGATTGCATCCGATGTGCCGATGCTGGTGTCGACGGTCATCTCGACTCCTTCGCTTCCGTGGGAATGCGCAGCGCGAAACGGGCTGCCGTAGAGGCAAATCCGGACATTGCGTACACCAGCAGGACGCCTCCTGCCATGGCCGTCAGCGCCGCGCACCACAGCGCCTCGGGGTCGGTCAGGTAGTAGGACGCCGCGGACAACAACGTCATGGAGATTCCGTCGGGTCTTCCGCTGGGTAGTTCCGCGACGATGGCTCCCACCACGGCCAGCGCTGTGGCTGTGCGGATGGAGCTGACCGCCGCCAGGGTGGCCCGCGGCATCTCCAGACTGGTGAACACCTTGGTTTTCGACAGTCCACAGCTGCGAAACAGCTCGCGGTGCTCTCGGCTGGTGTCGGTGATCGCACGGGCCACTGCCACATAGATCGGGAAGAACGCCAGGATCGCCGCGATCAGCGCCAGCGACACCCATCCGTCACCCAAGATGATCACCAGTGCAGGTACGACGGCCACCAGCGGAAATGTCTGCGTGGCAACAAGAACCGGCGTCAGCGTGAACGAAGCGAACCGCGACTTCGCGGACAGAACACCGATCCCCGCGCCGATCACCACGCCCACCCACAACCCGACGGTGGCCTCCTGCAGGGTGACCGCGAGCGCCCCCAGCAGTGACACTGCGCGGTTGTCACCGTTGGGCAGGCGCTCGCCGAGCGCCGCCAGCACCGACCAGGTGTGCGGCATGGTGGCGTCCGGCACGGCGAAGACGGCCTTGACCGCCTCCCACAGCCCGACCACTACGGCGACGGTGCCGACCCACCAGCCCGCCCACACCAGCGCCGCGCGATTGAATCGACCACCGTTCTGCGGGGCGGCACCGCCGGGAACCGACCGCACCTCAGGCCGCGCCGTCTCGTCCGGGCGGGTCTGTCTGCTCCTCGTCCCTTGGGCTCGTCGACCGTCCGCGGCGAGTTCGCCCACCGACACCGTCACCCTCCCCGGCGGATCATGCGTCGGCCGACAACGACTTGGCATGCGCCTGGTAACGCAGTGCCAGCCACCGATTGACCTGGGGCAGAGTGGTTTCCTGCCAGCTGTAACGCCCCCGCTTGGCGTACCGGGAGCGCTGCCCGTTCTGCATCCGCTCGTTGGTCACCATGTCCTGATCGTTGATCACCTGGTTGACGGCGTTCTGCATCTGGAAGGCCCAGTCGAATCCGGGAGCCTTCTTGGTGGACGCCGGGAACAGCCAGGCCACCCGCAGCGTCATCTTGTTCGCGCCCTCCGGCGTGATCAGGAAGTAGAACACCTGCTCGGGACTCAACGCGAAGAACACCGTCGGCAGCACCGAGGCGAACATGATGCGGCTGCGGTGCAGATCATCGAGGCCGGGAAGGATCGGCAGGATCGCCTTGCCGGTCGGGTTGAAACCGGCATCCATATAGCGGTAGTTCGTCGGGTGCATGATCACGTTGTCCGAGTCCTCGAACTCCACGAACTCGGCCATCGACGCCGGAGCCACATCGTGATAGCCCATGTGCACAAAAGAGGTGTGGTAGGGCTCGAGTGCGTTCTCGTGCATGCCTTTCCAGTTCCACGGCAGGCCGGGGAACTCCTGCGGCGCGGTGATCTCGAGGTTGGCGACGTCGTAGATCTCCATCTCGGGGGCGAGTTTGGTCAGCTGGTCGGCCAGCGGTGCCGCCTCGAGGTCCATGTTGGCGAAGATCATGCCGAACCAGATCTCCACTTTGAGGTTGGGAAGCGCTGTCTCCTTGCGAAGTTCGGCGATGGGGCAGGTTTCTTTCATCTCCGGCGCGGCCACCAGTTCACCGTCCAGCCCGTACGCCCAGTAGTGGTACGGACAGCGGAACTGTTTGGTGTTGCCGGTCTCGCTGGTGTCCACCACCGGATATCCGCGGTGCTGGCAGATCGACGACATCACCCGGACCGCGCCGTCGTTGTCACGAGTGACGATCAATGGTTCGTCTCCGACGGTGATGGAGAAATAGTCGCCGATGTCGGGGATCTGGCTGACGTGGCCGAGGCACAGCCACTCCTTGGCGAAGATGGCCTCTTTCTCGAAGTCGTAGAACTCTTCGGAGGTGTAGACCTCGGTGGGCATGGTGCGGGCGGTGGTGACGTCGGCCTCGGGCAGTCCGAGGCGGTCGAGGACATCACGGACCAGGGGTGGGATCTCGTTCACTGAAGGGCTCCTGGTTGGACTGTCAGGTGGTCTCAGACGTTGCGGACAATCGGCTTCTCGCTGTTGCGAGTCACCACGCAGAGGCATTCGACGTCGAGGTCGTTGAACTCCTCGTGCACCAAACCGCCTGGTATGACTGCGATCTGGCCAGCGGAGGCGGAGAACTCCTCGACGCCGTCAGGTCCGTGCACACGAAAGCGCATGGCACCTCCGACAATGCACACCAGCGATGTCTGGTCGGCGTGATGGTGCGGCACCGACGAATGCCCGGGCGGGAGCTTGCTGACCCCCATCCACATTCCGCCCGCCGACGCGGCCGAGCCGCGTGACAATGCGCCCGACCCGCCACCGGCCGCTGCGGAATTGTCGGCGATCAATCCGGAGTCGACAACACTGCAACCACTGGGATAGGTGACTGTGTCGCCATCGGTCACCCCAACGATCTGCTCTGGCATGAGTTTCCCAATCGGAAAGTAGGTATGAAAAGTCCTGCACGAAGCGCCCTTTGGGCAAAGCAGGATGCAGAGGTACCGGCGCTGACTGTCAGGCTGTCGTCAGTCGCCGGGAAGAAGGTGAAAATGTGGCGCACGCCGAGACGTCGGCACCGGCACCACCACGGTCAGCAGGCAGAACTCAGCGCTGATCAGGACCCGCGGTCAAGGCGGAAACCCTGGTGTACCCGCAGAGGGTCGTCGACGCCGGCCCGCCCGGTCGTCATGACTGCACGCTCTCGAGGAACGGCGTCCGTAGCCAACCATCGTGGTACGGGGTCTGGAAGTCCAGAGTCAGCCGTAGGTGCCTGATCTTCCAGACGCCGTCGCGGCGTTCGAAGTCGTCGACGTAGTGGCCGCCCTGCCATACTGCGGTTTCGTCACGAACAGTGCAGGGCTCCAACAGTTTCCACCGACCAACGGCGGTATCGCCGGTCACGGTGATCTCTTCGTTCATCAGATAGTGAACGGTGAAGTGCAGCCGCTCCGGGCTCTCGTTGAACATCTGCGCGATCGCGTCGCGTCCGTCCCAGCGCGCCCCGGGAACGGTCTGGCCGGTGAGGTCGAGTTCCTCCCACACGGCGTCTTCCCAGAACAGTTCGCCCATGCCGAGACGGCGTTTCTCATCAGCCCACTGCATATAGTGCGCCTTGACCGCTCGCACTGCGCTTTCGGATTCCAGACGGTCCAGCCGACGCAGGACATCCTGCAAATCAGCTGTCTCCATGACCACTCCCTAGGTCTTGCCGGCTGGCTGGCGCGCGGCGAGTCAGCCGATCACCGCGAGTCGCCGTTGAGCGCAGATCAAGGGGCTGATGGGTCCAAGTTAAATTTGTTCCAACTCCCGCGCAACTCGAAACTGCTTGCGCGGGTCGCCCGCTTTGGGCGCCCAATTGCTGCCAGCTCTGGCGCAATCACTGCCAATCGGAAATCAGCGCACCGGACTGCCCGTTGAACAACCATAGAACGGATTGAAATCGCGTCGCCCAGGAGAGAAGCGCAGATCATGAACAGGCCCGCCACTGCCATCGCCATCGGATCAGCGCTGACCGCGGCAACCCTGAGCTTTGCCGCCCCTGCGTTGGCAGCTCCCACCGCGGTGGGCAACGCCCAGGACACCATCGCCGAGTTGGAGAGCCAGGGCTATCACGTTGTCGTCAAGCGGCTGTCGGATGCGCCACTCTACGACGCGAACATCGTCTCCACGTTCGTCGACCTGCGTTCCAAACCCACTGTCAGCGTGAACGTTCGCTGATCGGTACTTGATTAGAGGGGCCGTGCGGTCCGCCTGGAACTTCTCTCGCCAGGTGGACCGCACGGGCAAAACGCCACTGCCGCGGGGTTAGCCGAGCCGTTCGACCAGAAATTCGACGACGCGTTTTCGCGCCTCGTAGGCCGGGTGTCCGTCGACCTCACGCACCTGATCGGTGAGCACCGAATGGGCTGCCCTCGAGAACCCGCCGGAATTGCCTGGGCCCGAATTGATTTCGATGACCTCGAAGGCGTCGCCCAGTCGCTTCTTCAAACTGACGAAACGGTCCCCAGGGCTCATCCAGTCCTCACTGAACCGTAGGCCCAGCGCGCAGAGCCCCTCGGTGGCGGCGCGTTGGGAGATGATCTCCAGCTCACCTTCGGAGACCCCGGGATCGCGGCGCTGCTTCGGCGTCAGCGGCAGTGGCAGCGACGGCTGACTCAGCACCGGCGCCAGCACGCTCTCGTCGACTGCGGCCGCCAACGCGAACCCACCGGTGAAGCACTGTCCGATGACGCCGACTCCCTTGCCCGGCGTGTTCGCGTTCAGGTCGCGGGCCAGCGCGCGCAGGAACATGGCCACCGGCCGCTGTTTGTCGGTCGCGAATGCGGAGAACTCCTTGGCGATGCAGCCCCGCACCAGGGTCGGCACCGCCGACGGGTGCAGCGCCGGACGCCCCGGGGTACCGAACAGCGACGGGGCCGCCACGGTGAACCCGTTGTCGACGAGGTGGTTTCCCAGCGCCAGGACACCGGGATGCAATCCCGGCATCTCCGGGATCAGCACCACTCCCGGGCCCGCACCCTTGCGGTAGACGTCGTGGGTGTAGCCGCCGCCCGTGAACGGCGCGCACGTCCAGCCCGTCAGATCGGCTTCGGGTGCGCTCACATGTGTCTCCTTCTTGCCGACCGGCCTAGGCGTCAGGCAGCGGGGACTGCGACTGCGTGGCTTCGGCCAGCGTATGGAACTGCTCCGGCGACCCAGCTCCGGTGATGGCCAACTGGGTGGATCCGATTCTGGTGGTCCACAGCGGTTCGTCGCGGCCGTTTTCGGAGACCGCCTGGTAAACCACCCACTGGCGGCCGCCGACGTCGACGGCACCGGTCGGGTACGCGCCGGGCAGGATCGAGGCGACCAGCCGGTCCTCGTCGGCGTTGCTCTGGGTCAGGCTCATGAACTTGGTGTCCGGCGTCAGGTAGCCGACGTTCGACAGCAGCGCACGGGTGCGCTGGCCGGTTGCCGGATCGGTGCGCGCCGAGTCGAGGCCGTCACGCTTGCCGGAGTTGGCCTGCCAGCCCTCCGGTAGCTTCGGCAGCCGGACCGGAAACCCCAGCGTCTGCGCATCGGAGCCCAGCGCTGCCTCGGCGTCGTAGGTCGGGACGGAGCCCTGGGTGGGCCCGCTGGGCTGGAACGAACACATGCCCAGCAGACCGGCCAGCAGGATGCAGCCCAGCACCAGCGGTGCCATGGACCAGAACATGTCACGACCGTCCTGCAGCAGCCGCGGCTTGGCCTCTTTGAGTGCCGGGACCGCCTGGCCCGCGTCACCCGGCGTCTGCTGCGGTTCCGTCGTCACGACGACCAGTATCCCAGCTCCCACGGCGGTGTCGGCTTCTGGGACAATGACTGCTCATGAGTGCACCGTCCGAGCAGCCCACCCGCCGCCGCGAAGCCCCTGACCGCAACCTCGCCCTCGAACTGGTGCGTGTCACCGAGGCCGGCGCCATGGCCGCAGGCCGCTGGGTGGGACGCGGAGACAAGGAAGGCGGCGACGGCGCGGCCGTCGACGCCATGCGTGAGCTGGTCAATTCGGTGTCGATGCGCGGCGTGGTGGTGATCGGTGAGGGCGAGAAGGACAACGCCCCGATGCTCTACAACGGCGAAGAGGTGGGCAACGGCGACGGGCCGGACTGCGACTTCGCCGTCGACCCGGTGGACGGCACCACGCTGATGAGCAAGGGCATGCCGAATGCCATCTCGGTGCTCGCGGTGGCCGAACGCGGGGCGATGTTCGACCCGTCGGCCGTGTTCTACATGCACAAGATCGCCGTCGGGCCCGACGTCGCGGACTTCATCGACATCACCTCGCCCATCGCGGCGAACATCCAGCGCATCGCGAAGGTGCGCAAGGCGTCGGTCGCCGACGTCACGGTGTGCATCCTGGACCGGCCCCGGCACGCCAAGCTGATGGACGAGGTGCGTCAGGCCGGCGCCCGCATCCGGCTGATCTCCGACGGTGACGTCGCCGGTGCCATCTCGGCCTGCCGGCCGGACTCGGGCACCGACATGCTCGTCGGCATCGGCGGTACGCCGGAGGGCATCATCGCCGCAGCCGCCATTCGCTGCATGGGTGGCGCCATCCAGGCGAAGCTGGCCCCCACCGACGACGACGAGCGCCAGAAGGCCATCGACCGCGGCTACGACCTGGATCGGGTGCTGAGCACCGAGGACCTGGTCTCGGGTGAGAACGTCTTCTTCTGCGCCACCGGCGTCACCGACGGTGACCTGCTCAAGGGCGTGCGGTTCTTCGGCGGCGGCTGCACCACGCAGTCCATCGTGATGCGCTCCAAGTCGGGCACCGTCCGCATGATCGAGGCCTACCACCGGCTGTCCAAACTCAACGAGTACTCCGCGGTGAACTTCACCGGGGACAAGACCGCCGCCCATCCACTTCCGTAAAAACAGAGCAAAGGGAGCCAATGACCGCCGACGACGCCGTCGAGTACCGCATCGAGCACGACACCATGGGTGAAGTGCGCGTCCCCAAGAACGCGCTGTGGCGCGCCCAGACCCAACGCGCCGTGGAGAACTTCCCGATCTCCGGCCGGGGCCTGGAGCGCACCCAGATCCGCGCACTGGGCCTGCTGAAGGCAGCGTGCGCCCAGGTCAACAAAGACCTCGGACTACTCGACGCCGAGAAGGCCGACGCGATCATCGCCGCCGCCGGCGAGATCGCCGAGGGGTTGCACGACGACCAGTTCCCCATCGACGTCTTCCAGACCGGCTCGGGCACCAGCTCCAACATGAACGCCAACGAGGTCATCGCCTCCATCGCGGCGGCGCACGGCGTGACGGTGCACCCCAACGACCACGTGAACATGTCGCAGAGCTCCAATGACACGTTCCCCACCGCCACGCACATCGCCGCCACGGAAGCCGCTGTGCGGCATCTGATTCCGGCCCTGGAGGTACTGCACGAGTCGCTGGCGGCCAAGGCCAAGCAGTGGCGCACCACGGTCAAGTCCGGCCGCACCCATCTGATGGATGCCGTGCCGGTGACTCTGGGCCAGGAGTTCGGCGGCTACGCCCGCCAGGTGCAGGCCGGCATCGAGAGAGTGAAGGCGACACTGCCGCGCCTTGGTGAGCTCGCCATCGGCGGCACCGCCGTCGGCACCGGCCTCAACGCCCCCGACGACTTCGGCCCCAAGGTGGTCGAGGTGCTGGTGGCCGACACCGGGCTGGCCGAATTGCGGGTAGCCGAGGACCATTTCGAGGCTCAGGCAGCACGCGACGGCCTGGTCGAGGCGTCCGGTGCGTTGAAGACCATCGCGGTGTCACTGACCAAGATCGCCAACGACATCCGCTGGATGGGCTCGGGTCCGCTGACCGGCCTCGGCGAGCTGCAACTGCCCGACCTGCAGCCGGGCAGCTCGATCATGCCGGGCAAGGTCAACCCCGTCATCCCCGAGGCCGTCACCCAGGTGGCCGCCCAGGTGATCGGCAACGACGCGGCCGTCACCGTCGGTGGCCTCTCCGGCGCCTTCGAGCTCAACGTCTACATCCCGATGATGGCCCGCAACATTCTCGAGTCGTTCACGCTGCTGGCCAACGTCTCCAAACTGTTCGCCGGTCGCTGCATCGATGGTCTGGTGGCCAACGAGGCGCATCTGCTGGAGTTGGCCGAGTCGTCGCCGTCGATCGTGACGCCGCTGAACTCGGCGATCGGCTACGAGGAGGCCGCCGCGGTGGCCAAGCAGGCCCTCAAGGAGAAGAAGACCATCCGGCAGACGGTCATCGACCGGGGCCTGATCGGCGACAAGCTGTCCGAGGCCGAGCTGGACAAGCGCCTGGACGTGCTGGCCATGGCCAAGGTCAAAGACGGCGACTGAGAGCGACTTGGGCGTGATTCCGACCGCTGAGCGGTCGGAATCACGCCCAACTCCCGTCTAGGGCTGGGGTGTGTAGCCGCCGGCCGACTGCCGCAGCGCCCAGATCTGCGCCGGGCACAGTTCACCGGTGGCCTGGCTCAGCAGGTACGACGCGCCGTACTCATCGGTGTGGAAATAGTCTTTGATCGAGCGGGCCAGCATCGGGTAGGGCTCGCCGCCGCGGATCCGGTCGCACAGCAGGTTGCCGTACTGCAGTGCGGCGTCGGCATTCGGGAAGTTGTACCCCGGCTTGACCGTGACGTTGACCAGGTAGCCGATCTGGTCGGCCTGCGCTGCGGGGGCCATCCCGATCGCTGTTGCCACCAATGCCCCAGCCAGTGCCACTGCCGCTCTCATAGCCGCTGAGCGTAGAGCACTCATCACACCAGCGGGGCCGGATGCCCGTGTCGACATGTCAATGCCGGGGCGCCAGTCGGTCCCGCTGGACGAACCGAATGCCCAGCGGCGCCGTCGCACTGTGCACCACCAGACTCAGTGTCACGGTCACCACCACGGTCTGGGTGATGAGGTCAATCTGTTCGATGGCGCCTTCCTTGACCACAAGTAACCCGAGCACCACGGTGCCGATGCCACGCGGGCCGAACCACCCGATGAACAGTCGGCTGCGCACGGGCATCTCGGTGCGCAGCAGCGCCAGCCATACCGCGACCACCCGGACCACGAACACCGCCGTCACGGCGAACAGCACCACTCGCCAGTCGGCCTCGCGCCAAGCGATGATCATCGCGGCCCCACCGAAGAGCGCGAACACCAACAACTCCAGGAGATGCCCGGCGGCATCCGGCACCTGGTGCGGCACCTCCGCGCCGCTTCGCTGCGCCAGCGCCGCAAAAGCCAGACCGCCGGCAAAGGCGGCGACGAAACCGCTGCCGTGGAACATCTCCCCCACCTGGAAGCACAGCAGCGCCAGTGCCAGCGTCGCCAACTGCGCCCAGATCTCACTGATCCAGCCCCGTCGGTAGGAGCTGGCCACGGCCAGGCCGCCGAGCAATCCGACCAGTGCACCTGCCCCCAACGACAGGAACTCCGCCTTGATCAGGAACCAGCCCCATCCGGGGGTGTCGGCCTCGGAACGATCTGTCGCCAGGGCCAATCCGGCGAACAGGGCAGCGAGTGCGAATCCGTCGTAGCAGCCGCTTTCCATCGACATTGCATGGCGGACGGATTCCGGGATCCGGCGGTCCTCCAGTAGCGCCTCGATCAGAGCCACCTCGGACGGCGCGACGATCGCTGCCAGGCACACGGCCTCCCACACCGGCATGACCGGCAGGATCAACAACGCGGTGACTGTGCCCATGACCAAAGTCAGTGGAATTCCCACGAGGATCAACCGGAGGCTGAAGTGGCCGCGCCGCAGCACGTTGCGCAGGTCCAGTTCCGCTGCCTGATTGAACAGGATCACGGTCAGCGCCAACTGCGCCAGGATGGTGAATGTACCTGCGTCGTAATCGACTTCGATGACATTCAGGCCGAACGGACCGAGTCCGAGGCCGGCGACCACGAAGATCAAGGCTGGCGCGACGTACCACTTGACCACGATTCCGGACACCACTGCGTACGCCAGCACCAGCAGTGTCAGGGCGAAGGCGGATTCGGCCGTCATGGCATGTCTTGTAGCACGCGCGCCGGCGGACCGTTGTCCCGGCCACCGTAGTTGCTGCCGGGGACGCGTGGTCCCAGGAGATCACTGACGGTGACGAGGTGATACCCGTTGGCGCGCAACACCGGCAGGAACTGCGCCACCAGGTCGACGGTGGAGGCGAAGGTGTCGTGCAGCAGCACCACCGAGCCGGGTCTGATCTGTTCCATCAGGATTGCGCGTGACGCCGCGATGTCGGTGTCGTTGATCCAGTCATAGGGCACCACGTCCCAGTTGATCGCCGCCATCCCCTGGCGCCCGACCTCGGCCAGGACCGCGTCGTTGATCATCCCGAAACCGGGTCGCATCACAGCGGGCCGCACGCCGGTCGCCTGCACCAGCGCGTCGGTGGTCGAACTCAGCTGCGCGGCGACCTCGGCTGCGGGAAGGGTCGTCAGGTCGGGATGGCTCCAGGTGTGATTGCCGATCTCCATCCCCGCATCGGCAATTCTCTTGGCTGCCAAAGGATCTGCGGCCACCTTGTCACCCACCAGGAAGAAGGTGGCCCGGGCGTCGTCAGCAGCCAGCACCTGAAGCAGTCGGTCGGTGTACGGGCCGGGCCCGTCATCGAACGTCAGCGCCACACATTTGTGCACCGAACAGTCGACGTCGTCCGCCGCAGCCGTCGGGGCCAGCCACAGCATCACCGCCAGCAGAACCACGAGGGATTTGGGCGTGATTCCAACCGCTGAGCGACCGGAATCACGCCCAAATCGCAGACTCACGGCAGCGCGCCGGGGCTGATCTCCTCCAGCATCTCGGTGACCAGGGCGGCGATCGGCGACCGCTCGCTGCGCAGCAGGGTGATGTGCGCGAACAGCGGGTGCCCCTTCAGCTTCTCGATCACCGCGGCCACACCGTCGTGCCGGCCCACCCGCAGGTTGTCGCGCTGGGCCACGTCGTGGGTGAGCACCACCCGCGAACCACTGCCCAGGCGGGAGAGCACGGTCAGCAGCACGTTGCGCTCCAGCGACTGCGCTTCGTCGACGATCACAAACGAGTCGTGCAGTGACCGGCCGCGAATGTGGGTCAGCGGCAGCACTTCCAGCATGCCGCGGCTGAGCACCTCTTCGAGCACGGCCGGGCTGGCCAGACCCTCGAGGGTGTCGAAAACGGCCTGCGCCCAGGGCCCCATCTTGTCGCTCTCGCTGCCGGGCAGGTAGCCGAGATCCTGGCCGCCCACCGCGTACAGCGGCCGGAACACCACGACCTTGCGCTGGGTGCGGCGCTCGAGCACCGCCTCCAGGCCCGCGCACAGCGCCAGAGCCGACTTGCCGGTACCCGCCTTGCCGCCGAGGGACACGATGCCCACCGACTCGTCGAGCAGCAGATCCAGTGCCACGCGCTGTTCGGCCGACCTTCCCCGGAGGCCGAACACTTCGCGGTCACCACGGACCAACTGCACACGCTTGTCGGGATTCACGCGGCCCAGCGCGCTGGAGCTGCCGCCCAGCAACCGAACGCCGGTGTGGCACGGCAGATCTCGCGCCGACTCCAGGTCGATCTCGCCGTCGGTGAACATGCTGTCGATGTCCTCGGCGGCCACGTCCAGTTCTGCCATCCCGGTCCAGCCCGAGGTCACCACGTCCTGGGCGTGGTACTCGTCGGCCGCCAGCCCCACCGCGCCGGCCTTGACGCGCAGCGGGATGTCCTTGCTGACCAAGGTGACGAGCTTGCCCTCAGCGGCCAGATTGGCTGCGCAGGTGAGGATACGGGCGTCGTTGGTCTCGGTCCGAAAACCCATCGGCAACACGCTGGGATCGCTGTGGTTCAGTTCGACTTGCAACGTGCCACCCTGTGTCCCAACAGGAATGGGCTGGTCGAGGCGTCCGTGCTCCAGTCGGAGATCGTCGAACATGCGCAGTGCCTGGCGGGCGAACCAGCCCAATTCATGGTGATGGCGTTTGGCTTCCAACTCGCTGATCACCACCAGCGGCACTATTACTTCATGTTCGGCAAACCTGGTGCAGGCCCAGGGATCCGAGAGCAAAACAGACGTGTCGAGCACGTACGTCCGAACCAGCGAATTTGTCACGTGGCGCTCCTCGACTCCGCGCGGCCCCGCGGAGATATTTCAGCGGGCGCTGCGGCACCAGGGCCGGGCCGGCCCTGCCGTAGTAGCTACGGGAGTACCGCCCGGATAGCGAAGCAAGTTGCTGGCCATCGAGTGCGACGCTACCCCCGTTGCGGGGATCTCGCTCAGCAGGCGCGCCGCACCTCAATATGGCTAGCGCGTTACGAATTCGGCCAGTTGGGGCTCGTCGCCCAGACCCAGCGCCACGATCTCGTCGGAGATCACCTGTCGCAGCTGGTCAGGACCGAAAATCCCGGAGTCGGCCACCAGCGCCCGCTTGTCGGCGTAGGCGTCGATGTCGGCGCCGGGCACCTGCAGCGCGGCAGCGCGAGCAGCAATGGCCCGGATGGTCTCGACGTCGTCGAACTCCAGGCACCACCGCACCAGGTTGGAGAAGAACAGCTCGTGACGTTCCTCGTCGATCGCAATTTTCTCGACCATGCCCTTGAGCACCGGGTCCTCGATCTGCTCGGCCAGCCGGCGACAGAACACAGCGTGTTCGCGCTCGAACAGCGCCATGAACACCAGGGTCTCGATCTGGCTGAACTGGTCGGCCCGGTAGCCCTTCATGACGTGCTCGACGCGCACATCCTCGTTGGCGGTGGGATCGCAGTTGCGGGTGACCACCAGGTAGTTGCGGAGCACCACGGCGTGCAGGTGCTCCTCGGCGGTCCACCGGCCCAGCCAGCGGCCCCACTTCCACTCCAGGATGAAGTGCTCGACGAGTTCGCGGTGGTAGGCGGCGAGGTTGTCCTTGGTGATGAGCAGGATCTCGAGGGCGTCGACGATGTGCTTGGGTAGCGTGACCTCGGATTGGTCCCAGTCGGTGCCACCGAGGAACGCGAAGTTCTTGCCCTGGTCGAAGGGCACGTAGTCGTGGGCGAACCACTCATGGGCGGAGTCGACGTGTCGCTGGTAGTTCTCCGCAACAACCGGCTCGAGCTCCAGCGTCAGGGTGTTGGCGACAGGTGTTTCAGCCATGAGTTAACCGTAACCCGAGTTAACACTTTCCCTGAAATCGCAGCCAGCGTGTCTGACGAACTGAGGACTTAGGTCCCTGAATTCGGGGCGGGGGGACGGACCACCGACACTACGTCGTCGACGGTCTTGCGGGACTGGCGCATCAACTCCTCCGACGAGGCAGCCACGTCGGCTGCGATGCCGCCGGACTGCAACGGACGAAGATCGGCGGTGAACCCCACGCCTCCCGATCCCGACGGCGACGACGTCTCGGCGGCGGTGTCCGACCGGCCCGAGACCACGGAGGTGCGGATGTCATTCGGGGTGAACGCCCACTTCACGGGGGTTCGCTCCACCGGAGGGGTTGGTGCCACCGGGGTGACGACGGAGGTCACGGGGGCGACGGTCTCGGGCGCCGGAACCGGGCGGATCAGCGTTTCGACAGCGGCAGGCGGCGGCGGTAACGGCTCGTCGGCCGCGGACACACCGACGACCACCTGAGTATCCGGTTCCGGGGTCACAACCGAGACGGCCCCGGCGCCGAGGGCAGCGCCGAACACGACGAATCCAGCGGTGAGATAGGGACGCATCGCACGAAGCACCTTCGGGTCCAGTTGAATCTAACTTCGAAGAGCGTACTGTCCCACGTGCGCCGATAGCGGCATACAGCAAATGATTCATCTCACACAAGAATGACGTAACTGCAAGCTAATTGACCGCGATGTCAATCAACGGCAAATTACAACTGCAGGCCCGGATACAGCGGGTTGGCGGCCAGCAGCTCGGACGCCGCAGCGTGCACCTTCGCCGCAACTCCGTCGGCGATGGAGTACTTCGCCTTCGAGGTTCCCTCCGGTTGAGTGTGGGAGAGGACCTCGACAACCAACTCCGCCACCCGGTCGAAGTCGTCGGCGCCGAAACCGCGGCTGGTCAGCGCGGGCGATCCGAACCGGATACCGCTGGTGTACCACGCGCCGTTCGGGTCGTTGGGGACGGCGTTGCGGTTGGTCACCACACCGGAGTCCAGCAGGGCGCTTTCGGCCTGGCGGCCGGTGAGGCCGAACGAGGTGACGTCCAGCAGCACGAGGTGGTTGTCGGTGCCGCCGGTGACCAACTTGGCGCCGCGCTTGAGGAACCCGTCGGCCAGCGCCTTGGCGTTGTCGGCCACCCGCTGCGCGTACACGGCGAACTCCGGCGCACGGGCCTCGGCCAGCGCCACGGCTTTGGCGGCCATCACATGTGACAGCGGACCGCCGAGCACCATCGGGCAGCCCTTGTCGACGAACGGGGCGAACTCCTCGGTGGCCAGCACCAGACCACCGCGCGGACCACGCAGCGACTTGTGTGTCGTCGTCGTCGTGATGTGCGCGTGCGGCACCGGGTTCTCGTCACCGGTGAAGACCTTGCCCGCCACCAGGCCGGCGAAGTGTGCCATGTCGACGAACAGGACCGCGCCCACCTCGTCGGCGATCTCACGCATCTTGGCGAAGTTCACCCGGCGCGGGTAGGCGGAGTAGCCGGCCACCAGCACAAGCGGCTTGAATTCGCGAGCAGCGGCGGCCACCGCGTCGTAGTCCAGCAGACCGGTCTCGGGGTCGGTGCCGTACTGGCGTTGGTGGAACATCTTGCCGGAGATGTTGGGCCGGAATCCGTGCGTGAGATGACCGCCGGTGTCCAGGGACATACCCAGCAGCCGCTGGTTGCCCAGCTTGGCCCGCAGGCTCTCCCAGTCCGCTTCCGACAGGTCGTTGACGTGCTTGGCGCCCAGGTCAGCCAGGCCCGGCGCTTCGACTTTGGCCGCCAGAATGGCCCAGTAGGCCACCAGGTTGGCGTCGATGCCGGAGTGCGGTTGTGCGTAGGCGTACGGGGCCCCGAACAGCTCACGGGCGTGTTCGGCGGCCAGCGCCTCCACGGTGTCGACGTTCTGGCAGGCCGCGTAGAACCGGTGCCCGACGGTGCCCTCGGCGTACTTGTCGGAGAACCAGGTGCCCATGGTCAGCAGCACCGCAGGCGAGGCATAGTTCTCGCTGGCTATGAGCTTCAGCGAATCACGTTGATCGGCAAGCTCTTTGCGGGTGGCGTCGGCAACCCGGGGTTCGACGGACTCGATGACGCGCAGCGCGGCCTGGTATGCCTCGCTGGCGGTGGCGGCGTAGTCGGCCCCCGGGGCCACGTACGAATCGGACTCGACACTCATGCCGCCCAGCCTATCCCGCGGGAGAAGCCGCTAGTCACGCCGCTCGCAGGCTGGACGGGATCAGCGGTTCGTCGAGCAACCGGGTGAACTGTGCGCTCAGGCTCACCTCGGCGGGCCGGGCGTCCAGCCAGCCCCGCAACAGCCGGTAACCCTCGATGTAGGTGCTGGTGTAGGCACGCCACAGCGGTGAGGACAGGAAGCGCAGCGCCTGGCGGGCGCGGGCGTCGTTGACCAGCAGCCAGCGCTGCAAGAAGGCGGCCACGTCGTCGGCGTCGCGGTGCTCGTCGTGCAGCATCAGCGCGGCGTCCTGGCGGACGTCGGCCAATTGCGCCGACGCCTCGGAGATGGCCTCGGCCCGCTCCCCGTCGAACGTCAACCCCAGGTCGGCGTAGATCTCCGTCGCCCATGCTCCCCACCCGGGCCCCACCGCCGCGTACAGCGCCAAGTCGGCCAGTCCTTCGGCCATCAGGCACTGCGGGGTGTTGACCAGGAAGATCGTCTGCTCCAGCTGCCCCTGCTTTTCCACCAGGCCCGCTTCTTTGCGGCAGTGCTCGGTGTGATGTCCGGGGTAGGACTCGTGTGCCACCAGCCGCGGCAAATTGGACATCTGCTGCTTGAGGTCGGCGTTGACCGCGACAGTGGAGCGGTAGTCGCCCTCGTAGTAGTTGAACCCGGACCACGGTTTGTCCGTGACGATCTCGTAGTTGATGGTCTCGCGGGCATCCAGCGGGAACTCGGCGCGCACCCGGTCGCGCAGCGCGCTGGAGAAGGCTTCGATGCATTCGCCGAGACGCTCCGGCGGGATCTCCTCCTTGGCGCGGTAGGCCTGCATGCGCTCCAGCAGTGAGCCGCTGCCGCCCAGGGCGGCGTCGAGCTTGGCGTGCGCCTCGCGGTAGCGGTCGGGGTCGCCTTTGCTGATGGAGACGTCGAAATAGTCACGCACCTCGTCGACGAAACCCACTGCCTCCCCGGCGAACTTCCGTCCCGCACAGTCCAGGGCCCGCAGGTGGGCGGCCAGATAATCGACGCGGGGACGTTCCAACGTGGTCTCGCCGAGTGCGCCGAGAAGATGGCGCGCCTGGCGGCTGAGGTCGGCCGGATCGGGGGCCGGCTCACGTGCCACGGCCTGACGCAGCGCCTGGTCGCCGGTGAAGGAGTCGACGTAACCCTCCTCGATGCGGTCGAATCGCAGACCCAGCAGCAGGTACTCACGGATCAGGGTGTCGGAGTCCATGTTCGACACGGTAGCGGCCACCTAACGTTCGTGCGCTCGCGGTAATGCGGTATGAACTACGCATGGCGCGCCTGAGCGAGCCGAGCCCCTACGTGGAGTTCGACCGGAGTCAATGGCGGGCGTTGCGTATGTCCACTCCGCTGAAGCTCACCGAGGAAGAAGTGGTGGGCCTGCGTGGCCTCGGTGAGCAGTTGGACCTGCTGGAGGTCGAAGAGGTTTATCTGCCGCTGGCCCGGTTGATCCATCTGCAGGTTGCCGCTCGGCAGCGGTTGTTCGCGGCTACGGCGGAGTTCCTCGGGGAGCCGCAGCAGAACCCGGACCGGCCGGTGCCTTTCATCATCGGCGTGGCGGGCAGCGTGGCAGTCGGCAAGTCGACCACCGCCCGTGTGCTGCAGGCACTGCTGGCCCGGTGGGGTCACCATCCGCGCGTCGATCTGGTGACCACTGACGGATTTCTGTACCCCAACCACGAGCTGACCCGGCGGAACCTGATGCATCGCAAAGGTTTTCCGGAGAGCTATGACCGTCGCGCCTTGATGCGGTTTGTCACCACGGTGAAGTCCGGCGCCGATCAGGTGTGCGCGCCGGTGTATTCACATCTGCTGTACGACATCGTGCCGGACGAGAAACACGTCATCCGGCACCCCGACATCCTCATTCTCGAGGGCCTCAACGTCCTGCAGACCGGGCCGACGCTGATGGTCAGCGACCTGTTCGACTTCTCCGTCTACGTCGACGCCCGCATCGAGGACATCGAGCAGTGGTACGTGTCTCGCTTCCTGGCGATGCGTGCGGGCGCATTCTCCGATCCGGCGTCGCATTTCCATCACTACGCCACACTGACCGACGAGCAGGCGCTGTTCGCCGCCCGCGACATCTGGCAATCGATCAACCGGCCCAATCTCATCGAGAACATCCTGCCCACCCGGCCGCGCGCCACGCTGGTGCTGCGCAAGGACGCCGACCACTCGATCAACCGCCTGCGCCTGCGCAAGTTGTGATTTGGGCGTGATTCCGGTCGCTCAGCGGTTGGAATCACGCCCAAATCCCAGAAAGAACGCGACGTAACCTCTTCCGTCGCGCAGAGATCAAGCCATACGCCTCACCCCCAGGAACTGGACGACGGCGAACGCCGTGGTGTACACGGCGCTGAACCACAGCGCGGCCACACCGAGGGTGGTGACGGGTAGGACGGCCGACGCCGCCAGCGCGCCGACCGTGCACACCAGGTTGGCAACCACCACACCGAGACCCGCGCTGCGCACCGATCGCAGCCCGGCCAGGCAATAGACCACCACGCCGTAGAGCACCAGCCCTGCGCCCACGACGTACTCCTGGGTGGGGGGGAATCCGGTCAGAGCTGCCAGGGGTTCAGCGAACGCGGCCAGCGCCACACCGCACAATCCGGTGAGCGTGGCATCCAGCCGCAGGGCGAGGCGCAGCAGGGAATCGGTCGGGGTGACAACGGCGGTCATGAGGGCTCCTCTTCATCGAAGGTTCGCCATCGATGCTGCTCAGAAGGCACTGCCAGGTCGACGCACGCCACTGCCAACTACTGCCAGATGCTCACCTGCGCGCGCAGATCGGCCGCAATCAACTTGGCTGCCGCGTTCTGCCAGTTGTGTAGCGAGCGCTGCGGAACCTCGGTCACCATCCACTGCCAGGCCTGCCGGGCGACGGGATCCAGCCCCGCTGCGGTGGCGCTCTGGGCATAGGCCCGCACTCCCGCCACGTACGGGAAGTACAGCGAGTTGTAATGCCGCCACTGCTCGCTGGTGCCGAAGTCGCCGCCGTCGCGGGGCTTGAGCGCGGCGATGCGGTCGGCCAGCACGGCCTTGAGTTCGGCGGCGCGCTCCAGCGGCTGATCCGCAGCGCCGCGGGCAGCCAACCGCTGGTCTATGACAGGCAGCGCGGTCAACGGGCTGGCGACGAGCTTGGACAGGTCGCCGTAGTGCCCCAGCGCGCGGCGGGTCAGCCGCGCAAAGGTCTCGTCATCCAGGTCCTCCAGCGGGTTTGCCGCCCGCAACGGCAGCGCCGCCTCGGTGCGTCGCAGCGCTGCCCGGTCCTTGCGCAGCTGCGGGCCGAATGCCATCCGGTCCAGCACCCCGGCCAACGGATCGGCCAGCACGGTGATGGTCAGAGCGACGGCCAAGGTGGTGAACAGCAGCACTGCCACCACCACTTGCGCCTCCGGGCCAGCCGCCGAAGACCGGATGACCGCCAGGCCGATCAACGCCTGCCCACCGAACACCGCCGCCACCAGCGCCGAGCCGACGAACGAGCGCAGCATGCCCGCCCGTAACGCCTGCCCCTCGTCGAAGGCATCCCACAGTGCAACGGCCACCCCCAGCAACAGGATGTCGAAACCCGTGGACGCCAAGGCAAGCCAACTCGGCAGCAGCCCCAGCGGGATCACCAGGATGGCGTTACCCAGCGCGAAGAACAACGTCGCGACGATCAGCACCCCGGTCACCGTCCCCGGGCGCTGCGGCCGAAGGAACACCCTGGCCATCGCCGCCAGCGACGACACCGAGATCACGGTGAACATCAACCAGTGCCCGGCCCGAAGCGGCCCGTCCACACCGCCGGCCAGCGCAGCACCCGCCAACGCCGACACCGCCACGGCAGCCACCAAGCCGAACTCTTTGACCCGCCATCGTTCGCCGGGCCGGGCCAACTCCAGCAGCACCGCGAACCAGGCCACACCGGGTAGTGCCACCAGGTAGATCTCGATCCGACCGAGCTGTTCGACACCGATCACCCGGATGGCATCCAACGCGACCACCACCGCGAAACTGCACAGCCCCAGCGCAGCGAGCACCAGCACGGGTTTACCCGGATCGCGAGCCAACAGATACATGCCCAACCACCAGCTCAACGCGAACACCGTTGCGGAGAGCGTGAGCATGGTCAGGCTCCGAAGCGCCGGTGCCGTTTGGTGTAGTCGCGCAGCGCGCGCAGGAAGTCGACCCGGCGGAACGCCGGCCAGTGCGCCTCGGTGAACCACATCTCCGAGTACGCGCTCTGCCACAACAGGAACCCCGACAGCCGCTGCTCGCCGGAGGTGCGGATGACGAGATCGGGGTCGGGCTGCCCGGAGGTGTACAGATTCTCCGAGATGGCCTCGACGGTCACAGCGTCGACGAGTTTGTCGGTGGCGGTGCCGTTGGCCAGCTCCTTGGACAGGAGGGAACGGACGGCATCGACGATTTCCTGCCGTCCGCCGTACCCGACTGCGACATTGACGTGGAACGCATGGGGTTCGACTGCGCCCACTGTGCTCTCCACCGCATCGCGCACGCGCCGGGCCGGCTCCTCCCCCAGCAGGGACAGGTCACCGACGGTGCGGACACTCCACCGGTTGGCGGGTGCACAGATCTCTTCGACGACGCCGGTGATGATCTCGATGAGCGCGGCCAGCTCGTCGTGGTCGCGCTGCAGGTTCTCGGTGGACAGCAGATACACCGTCGTCATCTCGATGCCGGCTTCCTGGCACCAGCGCAGCATCTCCGCGATCTTGGCCGCCCCCATCAGGTAGCCGTAGCTCACGTCGTCGTATCCGGCGTCGCGGGCCCACCGGCGGTTGCCGTCGCACAGCACCGCGATGTGGCGCGGCAGCTCGGACCGCGACCGCGTGAGCCCTTGGCGCAGCCGCATCTCGTACAGCCGGTACATCGGCTCTTTGAGGCGCGGAGGGATCAGGTCCATGGAGCTACCGGTTTCGTCGCTGTCGTCGGGAGTGCAGGTGCTTCGTCGGAAGTGCAGATGTAACTGTGCACCTACCAAAACTACGGCACCGGCGAGCCTTAATCCGCCGACCCTGAACATGAGACCGCCAGCTCGCAGTGCCGTGCCCACCGCCACAGCAGCGGGCCATGGAATCCGCCAGTGCCGCCGACTAATGTGGCGATCAGGCCAGGTCCGTCTCGGCCGCTATGGAGGTGACATGTCGGCATCGATCGGCACCGAAGATCCGCGGCGGCACTCCGCCGAGGATTTCCCCGAAGCCATTGCCGACGGTGTTGCAGAGATCCTCGGCAAACCACGCGCCCGCGGTTGGATCCATCTTTACTCCGCCGTCGTCGCAGTCTTCTGCGGTGCCGCGCTGGTGTCGGTGTCCTGGGCAGTGGAATCCACCCGAGCCGGGATAGCCACGCTGGTATACACCCTGACCATCGTTGCGATGTTCGCCGTGAGCGCCACCTACCACCGCGTGCACTGGCATTCCGCAGATGCCCGTAAGTGGATGAAGCGCGCCGATCATTCGATGATCTTCGTCTTCATCGCCGGTAGCTACACACCGTTTGCGGTGCTGGCGCTGCCGGAACAGGACGGCGTGATGCTGCTCTGGATCGTCTGGAGCGGAGCGCTGGCCGGAGTGGCCCTCAAGATGTTCTGGCCGTCGGCGCCGCGCTGGCTGGGTGTGCCCCTCTACATCCTGCTGGGCTGGGTGGCGGCCTGGTTCATCGGCCCGATCATGCACGGCGCCGGGGTGGCAGCGGTGGTGCTGCTGATCGTCGGCGGCGCGTTCTACAGCATCGGTGGTGTGCTGTACGCACTGAAATGGCCCAACCCGTGGCCGACGACGTTCGGGCACCACGAGTTCTTCCACGCGTGCACCGCCGTCGCCGCCATCTGCCACTACATCGCGATGTGGTTCGCCGTCTTCTGAGGACCTACAACTGCTTCATGTCCGACGGGCCCCAGTACGCCTTCATCGACGTGATCTCGCCGACCCCGTTGAATGTCATGACCTCGATGGGCTCTATGCGAATCTTGGTGTCTCCCATGGTCACGGTGATCGCAAAGACAAACGCCGCCTCGTGCCCGCCGACCCGCAACTGCAGCAACTCGGTGGCCACGTCGGCGTTGGCCGTCAACCCGTAGAACCCCGCGATGGCCTTCCTGCCGATGTGTACCTCGCCGCCACCCACCGGGTCCTCCACCGTGGCATCGTCGGCGTACAGGGCGGCGACGTCCTCGGCGGATCCCGTCACGACGGTGTCGAGATAACGCTGGACCAGGGCTGCGGGATCGAGGCTCATCTGCGGCACGCTACACGGACACACCCAGGGCGGCAGCGAGTTCCGCCTCCGAAGTGACCGCCCTGTGCCCACCTGCCTGGCCGCTTCGAGCGGCGTCGGGCCCGGCTCACAGGCCACAGCCCAGAGCAGTTGCCGGGATCGACCCTATTGACCGCCGGGCTCGCGCGGCGGGGCTGCGGAGTCGGCCTCCACGGTGCCCTCGTCAACGGCCTGATCGGCTTCGGGATGCTCAGGATCGAACGACTCGGGCAGCCGCTTGAGATGCCGGTTCATCGACCACACCAACGCGAAGGTGCCGATCAACAGCAGCACCACCACCAGCAGGCCGAACGGGCTGGCCTTGCCGAACTCGGGTCCGGTGTTGCGAGGCCCCTCCTCGGCCAGCCAGATCACGAGCTCGTTCACAGCGTGATCCCGGCGAACAGATCATCCTCGGGCAAGGTCACCGGCACCCGGGAACGAGCCAGCTCGTACTCCTCGGTGGGCCACAGCCGTTTCTGCCATTCCATGGGCGTCGTGAAGAAGAAGCTGTTGGGGTCGATCTGCGTGGCATGTGCCAACAGCGCCTTGTCGCGCTGCTCGAAGTAGTCGGAGCACTCGATGCGAGTGGTGACCCGCTTGGCCAGCAGATCGTCCTCGGGATCCCAGTTCTCCAGCCACTTGGCGAACGGACCCTCCTGGCCGTGGTTGGCGAACTCGTCCTGCAGCACCTGCATACGTTGCCGCAGGAAGCCGTGGTTGTAGTACAGCTTGGAGACATCCCACGGCCGGCCCGCGTCGGGATACAGGTAGAAATCGCCCGCCGCCTCGTAGGCCGCCACCGACACCTCATGGCAGCGGATGTGGTCCGGGTGTGGGTAGCCACCGTTCTCGTCGTAGGTGGTCATCACGTGCGGCTTGAACTCACGGATCAGCCGCACCAGCTTGCTCACCGGTTGTTCCAGCGGCACCAAGGCAAACGCGTCCTCGGGCAGCGGCGGCAACGGATCGCCCTCGGGCAGCCCGGAGTCGATGAAACCGAGCCACTCGTGCTCGACGCCCAGGATCTCGGCTGCCCGCGCCATCTCGTCACGGCGAATCTCATGGATGCGTCCATGCACGTCCGGCAGGTCCATCGCCGGGTTCAGGATGTCGCCGCGTTCGCCGCCGGTCAGCGAAACCACCATGACACGGTGGCCGGCGGCCGCGTACTTGGCCATCGTCGCGGCGCCCTTGGAGGACTCGTCGTCCGGATGCGCATGCACCGCCATCAGCCGCAGTTGGGTCACCGTTCGCCTTCGTCTCGCTGTTTGTCCGGGGGCCGATACGATCGGCACTCCTTCTTAATACTTCCATCCCGATCGTCGCATTCCATGGGTCGGGACCCGAAAGCACGGTGATCCACTGATGGCCGACGGCCAACTGCTCCGACCGGAAGACCGTTACGGGCGTCAGCGCATGTCACGGCGGTCCGGCCGCTGGCTGGCGGTCGTCCTGGCCGTGCTGGTGGTGACGATCGGCGCAGTCGCGGCGGTGATCGGCTATCAGCGGATCAACGAATCCGACGTCAAGGGCGAAATGGTGGCCTACCGACTGATCGACGATCAGACGGTGGAGGTGACCTTCAACGTCACCCGGTCAGACCCCGACCAAGCCGCCGTGTGCATCATCAGGGGCCGCTCCCGCGATGGCAGCGAGACGGGCAGGCGTGAGCTGCTGGTACCTCCGTCTTCCGACACGACTGTGCAGGTCACAGGTCTGGTGAAGACCAGCAGACCGCCCGCGGTCGGGGACGTCTACGGGTGCGGCACCAACGTCCCCGACTATCTGATCGCGCCCTGAACAAACCCAACTGCAGACGTCCAAAACATGAAAATCGGCCGGCCCGCCGGTGGTATGCTCGGTTGATACACGGTTCCTGCTGGGACCGTGTATTGCGTCTATAGCGCGTGCACCGTGGCTGTGGGATGGCAATACACGCGGCTACCGCTATCTTGGCAGCCTCTCCCGGCACCGGCCGTCACAGACTGCCCAACGCGGACATCGCGGACCACACACATGACAGGAGCGCGAGATGACTGATACCCAGGTGACTTGGCTCACTCAGGAGTCCTATGACCGGCTCAAGGCCGAACTGGACCAGCTGATCGCCAACCGGCCCGTCATCGCCGCCGAGATCAACGACCGCCGCGAAGAGGGTGACCTGCGTGAGAACGGCGGTTACCACGCCGCCCGCGAGCAGCAGGGCCAAGAAGAAGCGCGTATCCGGCAGCTGCAGGAGCTGCTGAACAACGCCAAGGTCGGCGAGGCTCCCAAGCAGTCCGGTATCGCGCTGCCGGGTTCCGTGGTCAAGGTCTACTACGACGGCGACGAATCGGACACCGAGACGTTCCTCATCGGCACTCGTGAGCAGGCCGTTCAGGACGGCAAGCTCGAGGTGTACTCGCCCAACTCACCGCTGGGCGGCGCCCTCATCGACGCCAAGGTCGGCGAGACCCGCACCTACACCGTGCCCAACGGCAACACGGTGAAGGTGACGCTGGTCAGCGCCGAGCCGTATCACGCCTAACGGCTCAGCGCCTGCTCCAGATCTCCGATCAGGTCGGCGATCTCCTCGATCCCGACCGACAACCGAACCAGATCCGCGGGAACCTCGAGCTGCGATCCTGCAGTGGAGGCGTGTGTCATGGCACCGGGGTGCTCGATCAACGATTCCACCCCACCCAGTGATTCCGCGAGGATGAAGATCTCGGTGCTGGCGCACAGGTCCCGCGCCGCGTCGATTCCGCCGCGCATGCGTACCGACACCATCCCGCCGAACCCAGTCATCTGCCTGGCTGCCACGTCATGGCCGGGGTGGCTGGACAGACCCGGGTACAAAACGGTGCTGACGGCTGGGTGCTCGTGCAGGAATTCTGCAACAGCGGAAGCGTTTTCGCTGTGCCGCTGCATTCGCAGGGCCAGGGTCTTGAGCCCACGCATGGTCAGGTAAGCGTCAAAGGGCCCCGGAACGGCTCCGGCTCCGTTCTGCAGAAACGCAAAGTCTGCGTCGAGTTCCTCGGAGTTGGTCACCAACGCGCCGCCCACCACGTCGGAGTGCCCGCCGATGTACTTGGTGGTGGAATGCAACACGATGTCGGCGCCGAGATTCAGCGGTTGCTGCAGAGCAGGTGAGGCAAAGGTGTTGTCCACCAACACCTTTGCCTTCACGCCCGCGGCCACGTCGACGATCCCGGCGATATCGGCGATGGACAGCAACGGGTTGGTGGGCGTCTCCACCCAGATCAGTTTTGTGTTCGGGGCGCAGGCGGCTCGGACGGCGTCGAGATCACCCAGTGGCACCGGGGTGTGCGTGACGCCCCAATGGGCGAAGACCTTGTCGATCAGCCGGAAGGTGCCACCGTAGGCGTCGTCGGGAATGACGATGTGATCACCCGGGCGCAGCACGGCGCGCAGTGCGCAGTCGGTGGCCGCCATGCCGGAACTGAACGCCCGACCGTAGGTGCCGTCCTCGACGGCGGCCAGCGACGCCTCGAGAGCCTGGCGGGTCGGATTGCCTGTGCGTGCGTATTCGAACCCGCCCCGCAGGCCACCCACGCCGTCCTGGGCGAAGGTCGAACTGGCGTAGATGGGTGCGTTGACGGCCCCGGTGGCGGGGTCGGGGCGGTAGCCGGCGTGGATGGCCTTGGTGGCCAGCCCCTGCCAGCGGTGGGCGTCGGCCTTGCTGCGCTGCTCGCTCATTTGACCGAGCGTAATCAACGCAGCAAGGCCGGATCCCGCAGGGACCTCTTTACTGACCGGGCTGGCTGGGCACGCAGACAGTGGTCATGATCTTGTCGGCGAAGGTCTGCCGCTTACCGTCCCACAGCGGCCACAGGTAACCGAGATAGCACACCAGGCCGTCGACCACGTGCGCGATCTGCCGCACGATGGAGAGCCCGAATCCGATGGGCTGCCAGGTCTTCTCACTGACAACCTTGAACTTCATCACCGACTTGCCGATGGTGGAGCCGGTGGTGCCCTGACGGTAGCCGTAGTTCCAGATCACGAAGGCCAGCGCTGCCAGGCTCACCACCGCGAGGATGATGATGCCCACGGCCGACGGTTCGGACGTGCAGTACGCGCTGTAGCCGTCGGAGGTGTCGGTGGTGCACTGATTCTCACCGGTGGCGATGGCAATGCCCTGGGCGATGCCGACGGGGACCGCCACGATCACCCAGTCGATCAGCCACGCCAGCACGCGGGTGAACCACGGGGTGTAGGCCTCCTTCGGCAAAACCGGAGGGACCCCGGGCGGCGGTCCGTAGCCGGCACCCGGCGGTGGTGGCGGCGGGTAGTTACCCGGCGGCGGGGGCGGGTAATTCCCGGGCGGAGGCGGGGGCGGATATTCGGTCATGATCGCTCCTTGACTCAGACGATGTTCGGACGGACAGATATGCCGAGGAATCAGATCGGCAGGCAGACGGTGGTCATGATCTTGTCGGCCAGCGTCTGACGCTTGTTGTCCCACAACGGGAAGAGGTAGCCGATGCCACAGAGCAACGAGTCCACCAAGTGGGCCAGCTGCCGGACGATGGAGAGGCCGAATCCCAACGGCTGGCCGGTCTTCTCGCTGACGACTTTGAACTTCATGATCGACTTGCCGATGCTCGACCCGGTGCTGCCCTGCCGATAGCCGTAGTTCCACAGCACGTACGTCAGCCCCAGCAGACCAGCCAGGGTGACCGCCGTCTGACCGATGGTGGACGCCCCGCACACCTGGGCGTTGTACGACTCCCCCAGGATCTCACCGAGGTCGGTGTCCGAGAAGTCAACGCACTCTTGGGTTCCCATCAGGAATCCCCATCCGATCCCGATGATGATGACGTACGGGATGTAGTCGATGAGGAATGCCAGCACCCGGGTGATCCACGGCGTGTAGGCCGCCGTCGGCAGCGCACCGATGCCGCCGTGCGGATATCCGGGCGGTAGGTACCCGGGCGGCGGGTAAAAACCAGGCGGGAACTGTCCAGGGGGCGGAAAGGCACCGGCGGGAGGCGGGAACCCGCCGGGCGGAGGAAAACTACCCTGCGGCGGCGGATAGTTGCCGGGCGGAGGACCTGGCGGTTGTTCGGTCATGGCGCCTTCCACTCACGGGGACCGCGGGCTGCTTTCAAGCGGCCTTACAGTACCCGAGAAGCGCCCACCACAGCGATGCAAAATGCAAACTTCATCGGACCGACATTTGACCCGACGGCAATGAATTCACACTGTCCCGTCGGACCCGGACCATTCTTTGCCACACCGATGTTGCCGATTGTTGGCAGTTAATTCCGGATCAATGCCGGGATTGGCCGTCCGACAGGAATCCGAGCAGGTCACTGCGGGTGAGCACACCAACGGGTTTACCGTCTTCGACCACCATCACCGCATCCCATTCGCGCAGATCTTTGGCGGCGGCACTGACCAGTTCACCGGCGCCCACCAATGGCAAAGCGGGGCTCATGTGCTGAGAAACTGCGTCGGCCAGTTTGGCCCGTCCCTCGAATACCGCCGAGAGCAGTTCACGCTCGGAAACACTGCCCGCCACCTCACCGGCCATCACCGGCGGTTCGGCACCCACAACCGGCATCTGGGACACCCCGTACTCGCGCAGGATCTCGATGGCGTCACGCACGGTCTCACTCGGATGGGTGTGCACCAGATCAGGCAAGGCACCGGACTTCCCGCGCAGCAGGTCCCCCACCGTCACCTCCTCGGTGGAGCCGTCGAGACGACTGCGCAGGAAACCGTAGGACGACATCCACGAGTCGTTGAAGATCTTCGACATGTACCCGCGGCCGCCGTCGGGCAACAGCACCACCACCAGCGAGTCGGGCCCGGCCTGCTTGGCCACCTCCACGGCGGCCACCACCGCCATGCCACAGGAACCGCCGACCAGCAGCGCCTCCTCGCGCGCGAGTCGCCGCGTCATGTCGAACGAGTCGGCGTCGGACACGGCGATGATCTGGTCCGGGATCGACGGGTCGTAGGCCGACGGCCAGAAATCCTCCCCCACGCCCTCCACGAGGTACGGGCGACCCGTGCCGCCGGAGTACACCGAACCCTCAGGATCGGCGCCGACGATCTTGACCGCGCCGCCGGAGACCTCTTTGAGGTATCGGCCCGTCCCGGTGATGGTGCCCCCGGTGCCGACGCCCGCAACGAAGTGGGTGATGGTGCCGTCGGTGTCATTCCAGATCTCGGGACCGGTTGTCTCGTAATGACTTTCGGGTCCGTGCGGGTTGGAGTACTGGTCGGGTTTCCACGCGCCGTCGATCTCTTGTACCAGCCGGTTGGAGACGCTGTAATACGACGCCGGGTCATCGGGCGCCACCGCGGTGGGGCACACCACCACCTCGGCGCCGTAGGCACGCAACACGTTGCGCTTGTCCTCGCTCACCTTGTCGGGGCAGACGAAGACGCACTTGTAACCCCGCTGCTGAGCCACCAGCGCCAGTCCTACGCCGGTGTTGCCCGACGTGGGTTCGACGATGGTGCCGCCGGGCTTGAGCAACCCCTCGGCCTCGGCGGCGTCGATCATCTTGACCGCGATGCGGTCCTTGGAGCTGCCGCCGGGGTTCAGGTACTCGACCTTGGCGACGACTCTGCCCGCGCCCTCAGGAACCACCGAGGTCAGTTCGACCAGTGGGGTGTTGCCGATCAAGTCACTGATGTGCCGCGCGATACGCATATGTACATCTTTGCCTACCCCACCAGGAGAGCTATCCGGTGGCCTCGCGGATGTACTCCCCGATCTGGCGCAGTGATCTCGCAGCCTCCGGGACCAGCGGTGCGAACAGCTGGAAGTCGTGTACCTGACCACGCCACACCCGCACTTCGGTGGGTACGCCCGCCGCCGCCAGTCTGCGTGCGGCCAGCCGGGCGTCGTGCAGCAGCACCTCTGACCCCGACACGTGGATCAGGGTGCTCGGCAGTCCCGGTTCGATGTGGTCCAGCGGCTCGTAGATCTGCTCGGGCTCCCCGTCGATCAGGTGCTTGGCAGCGGCGCGGGCGACCAGACCGACGAGGGCGTCGAACGCCTTGGGCGGGAACATCGCGTCGGTCTGGATGTTCGGGTGAGCCTGCTTGGGCTCCTTGGCCAGCTGCAGCAGCGGCGAGATCGCCACCAGCGCGGCTGGTTTCTCACCTTCGGCCTGGAGCCGCTGCGCCAGCGCCATCGCCAGGTATCCGCCCGCCGAGTCGCCGGCCAGCACGATCTGGTCCGGGCCGTACCCGCGCAGCCTCAGCCACGCGTAGGCGTCGCGGCAGTCGTCGATTGCCTGCCCCACAGTGTGCTTGGGGATCATCCGGTAGTTCACCACCAGCACCGGGGCATCCGCCGCGGTGGACAGCGTGGTGACGATGCGGTTGTGCGAGTTCACCCCGCAGGTCAGGAACGCTCCACCGTGCATGTAGAGCACGATGCGGCGCTTGCCGTCGGCGGGCAACACCCCGGGCGCTCGGACCAACTGGGCATCGGCGTTGGGCAATCCGATGGTGGCCCGCACTGTGCCTGCCTGCGGAAGCAGGGCACGCGACGCGAAGTCGACGATGCCGAACGGCCACGGCAGGTTGGGGACATAACTGGCGACCGCGAGGGTGGGCCTGATCGTCATCCGGCAGGTCAGAGACAACAGCCGGGCGCGGAGACTGGTGTTGGCCTCGACGACCTCGACCGGCGCACCGTCACTGACAGGGAATTTGCGATACCGGCGCGCGCCGGATTGGCTCAGCGAAACACGTGGCTCACTGAAGACTTTGCTTGCCGCGGTCATTTCAAACCCTCCCCTACGACGTTGTAGCGGTGTGCCATGGCTGTACAGCTTGACATCTGTGATCTGTATAACGCCGGGAAAGATGGATTTGATACCGCTTCCGGTATCAGACCGTGACTCTTCGGCCTTGTCGCTGTCATCTTCTGTGTTGCTTTGCCACCTAAACTCGGTCCTCGTGGGTACACGCGTCAAGCGTCGGTCAGCCCTCGCGGTTGCCGCATTGCTGGGGTCCACCGGCGCCGCCGGCTACGTGGGCGCCCGCAACCTTCTCAACGGACAGGCCGTCAAGGCCAGGGAAGTCATCCCGAAGTCGTGGGACGTCCCGCCCCGCGCCGACGGGGTCTACGTCCGCGGCGGCGGCCCGGTGCAGCGCTGGCATCGCGACGTCGCGTTCGACATCCACCTGATGGTGTTCGGCGATTCGACGGCCACCGGGTACGGCTGCAAACTGCCCGACGAGGTGCCGGGGGTGCGGCTCGCCCGCGGGGTGGCCGAGCAGACCGGTCAGCGAATTCGCTTGAGCACCAAAGCCATTGTCGGCGCGACATCCAAGGGGCTGTCCGGTCAAGTGGATGCGATGTTCGTAGCCGGTCCCCCGCCGGATGCCGCGGTGATCATGATCGGCGCCAACGACATCACCGCCGTCAACGGCATCGCCGCCTCGGCGCGGCGCTTGGGAGACGCCGTCCGGCGCCTTCGCGACAGTGGCGCGGTGGTGGTCGTGGGAACCTGTCCCGACTTCGGCGTGGTCACTGCCATCCCGCAGCCGCTGCGGGGAATCACCCGGATGCTGGGCCTGCGCCTGGCCCGCCGCCAGGCCGCCGCGGTGCGCGCCTCCGGCGGTTTGCCGGTTCCCTTGGCCGATCTGTTGGCGCCGGAGTTCCTGCAGGCACCGGAGGTGTTGTTCTCCGAAGACCACTTCCATCCGTCTGCCGCGGGCTACGACCTGGCTGCCCAGCAGTTGTTACCTGCCCTCTGTTATGCGCTGGGCGAGTGGACCGGCGAACTGCCCTGGGAGTCGCGCGGCGCCGAGAATCGGTCGCTGGCTACCCGTTTGAGGATGCTCGCCCGGGTATGGCCGGGGCGCACCACCGGGGTGCCCGCGCCGGTGGTGGTCACCGCAGGTTAGCGTGGAAAGCAACCAAGCACTTGCTCAAGGAGGCCCCAATGCCTGAAGCCGTCATCGTCGCCACCGCCCGCTCACCCATCGGCCGCGCCGTGAAGGGGTCGCTGGCCACCATGCGCACCGACGACCTGGCCGCCCAGATGGTGCGCGCGGTCTTGGACAAGGTACCTGCGCTGGACCCGCGCGACATCGACGACCTGATCATGGGCTGCGCCCAGCCGGCCGGTGAGGCCGGCTACAACATCGGCCGCGCGGTGGCCGTCGAACTCGGCTACGACTTCCTGCCCGGCACCACCGTCAATCGCTACTGCTCGTCGTCGCTGCAGACCACCCGCATGGCCTTCCACGCCATCAAGGCCGGCGAAGGTGACGTGTTCATCTCCGCCGGTGTGGAGGCTGTTTCGCGCTTCGGTGTCGGCGCGGCCGACGGCGCGCCCAACAGCAAGAACCCGATGTTCGCCGAGGCCCAGGAGCGCACCGCCGAGCAGGCCGCCGGCGCCGAGGAATGGCACGACCCGCGCAGCGACGGGCTGGTTCCCGACGTCTACATCGCCATGGGCCAAACCGCCGAGAACGTCGCCAACTTCACCGGCATCACCCGTGAAGACCAGGACCACTGGGGCGTGCGGTCACAGAACAAGGCCGAGGAAGCCATCAAGAGCGGTTTCTTCGAGCGTGAGATCGTCCCCGTCACCCTGCCCGACGGCACGGTCGTCTCCACCGATGACGGCCCCCGCGCAGGCACCACCTACGAGAAGATCAGCCAGCTCAAGCCCGTCTTCCGCCCCAACGGCACCATCACCGCCGGCAACGCCTGCCCGCTGAACGACGGGGCCGCGGCACTGGTGATCATGAGCGACACCCGCGCCAAGGAACTGGGGCTGACCCCGCTGGCGCGCGTGGTGTCCACCGGGGTGTCCGGCCTGTCGCCGGAGATCATGGGTCTGGGCCCCATCGAGGCCGTCAAGAAGGCGCTGGGTAATGCCGGGATGGCGTTGAGCGACATCGATCTCTACGAGATCAACGAGGCCTTCGCCGTCCAGGTGCTGGGCTCGGCGCGTGAACTCGGCATGGACGAGGACCGTTTGAACGTCTCCGGCGGCGCCATCGCCCTGGGACACCCGTTCGGCATGACCGGCGCCCGCATCACCACCACGCTGATCAACAACCTCACCACCTACGACAAGACGTTCGGCTTGGAGACCATGTGTGTCGGCGGCGGGCAGGGTATGGCGATGGTGCTGGAGCGTCTCTCCTGAGTTTCTCCAACGCGCGGGCGCCTAGAATCCCGTCCCGATGACCACAATCGGAACACCCCTCTCCCCCAACGCCACCCGGGTGATGCTGCTCGGCTCCGGCGAGCTCGGCCGTGAGGTGCTGATCGCACTGCAACGGCTGGGCGTCGAAACCATCGCCGTCGACCGCTATCCGAACGCACCGGGACATCAGGTCGCGCATCACGCGCACACCATCGTGATGACCGATCCGGACCAGTTGCGCGCTCTGATCGAGGCCGAGAAGCCGGACCTGGTGGTGCCGGAGATCGAGGCCATCGCCACGCCGATGCTGGAGGCGTTGGAGTCCGAGGGGGTAGTTCAGGTGATCCCGACGGCGCGGGCAGCGCGGCTGACCATGAACCGTGAGGGCATTCGGCGGCTGGCCGCCGAGACACTGGGCCAGCCGACCAGCCCGTACCAGTTCTGCGATTCGCCGGCGGAACTGCAGGCGGCCATCGACGGAGGAATCGGCTACCCGTGTGTGGTGAAGCCGGTGATGAGCAGCTCCGGAAAGGGCCAGTCGAAGATCGACGGGCCGGATGACGTGCCGGCTGCATGGGACTACGCGATGTCCGGCGGTCGGGTCTCCGGCGGCCGGGTCATCGTCGAGGGCTTCATCGACTTCGATTACGAGATAACGCTGTTGACGGTGCGAGCGCTGGGTCCGTCGGGCCAGGTGGAGACCCAGTTCTGTGAGCCAATCGGGCACAAGCAGGTCGGCGGCGACTACGTGGAGAGCTGGCAGCCGCACCCGATGTCCGCGGTGGCGCTGGCCCGTGCCCAGGAGATCGCGGGCACGGTGACCGCGAATCTCGGCGGGCAGGGCATCTTCGGCGTGGAGCTGTTCGTCAAGGGTGACCAGGTGTGGTTCAGCGAGGTCAGCCCCCGCCCCCACGACACCGGCATGGTGACGATGATCACGCAGTGGCAGAACGAGTTCGAGCTGCATGCCCGCGCCATCCTCGGCTTGCCCGTCGACACGACGATGAAGACACCCGGCGCCAGCGCGGTGATCTACGGGGGCGTCGACGCCACCGGCGTGGTGTTCGAGGGGGTCGAGAATGCCTTGAGCGTGCCGCACACGGATATTCGGTTGTTCGGTAAACCCGAGAGCTTCGCACAACGCCGGATGGGTGTCGCGTTGGCCCATGACGCCGATGTCGACGTGGCGCGGCGCAATGCCGTGGAGGCCGCAGGCCGGGTGGTTGTGCGGGCCGGGTAGGCCACCAGGACAACAAAAGGGCGCCCACCACGTGCAGTGGGCGCCCTTTCTGCGTGAGGACTAGTCGTTCTGGAAGTAGCTGAGCAGACGCAGGATCTCGATGTACAGCCACACCAGGGTGACGGTCAGACCGAGGGCAACGCCCCAGGCCGCCTTCTCCGGCGCGCCGGCACGAATCATCTGGTCGGCGGCGTCGAAGTCGAGCAGGAAGCTGAACGCTGCCAGACCGATGCACACCAGCGAGAAGATGATCGCGATGGGGCCACCGTCACGCAGCGGGCCCGCACCGTCGGTGAACATCGCGAAGACGAAGTTGCCCAGCGCCAGGACCAGCACACCGATCATGCCGGCGACCAGCATGCGGGTGAACTTCGGGGTGACGCGGATGGCGCCGGTCTTGTAGACGACCAGCATGCCGAAGAACACGCCGAAGGTGCCCAGCACAGCCTGGGAGATCAACGCACCGGCGCTGGCACCCTGGATGTTGAAGGTCAGCAGGAACGACACGGCGCCGAGGAACAGGCCCTCGAGCACTGCGTAGCTCAGCACGATGGCCGGGTTGTCCTGCTTGCGACCGAAGGTCGCGATCAGCACCAGCACCAGGCCGCCGAGGCCGCCCACGAGGGTGAACGGCATGGCCAGGCCAGGGTTGGAACCGACCATGAAGTACGAGACCGCGGCGACGGCGGAGAGCACGACCAGCGTGATGCCGGTCTTGGTCACAACGTCGTCGATGGTCAGGGGCCGCGAGACACCCGTCTGAGGCGGCACCTGATAGGGCGCATAGGCCTGATCTGCCTGCGCGGTCGCGGCGCCGGCAGCACCGGAGCCAAAAGTCGCGTAACCGCCCTGCTGCTTCGGCAGCGAGCGGAATACCGGATTGCTGGATTCCCGCACCGTCGATTCCTTTCCTGTGAGGTCCCTGGAAGTCTTACACGAACACTGGCTCAACGAACAGAAACCTGCCATCGGTTCCCACCGACCGGGTCGATTTCTTGGCGTTTTCCCCAGGCGTACGTTACCTGCGGGGTACCGGACGCGGTGATGTGAGTCGGGTTACTAGGATGTCCTACTATCTGAACCAGCTGCGACGGATGGGATGGCCGTAGAACCGTGACCGACGAAAAGCTGAACAGCGATGAGATCCTCACCCGGACCGAAGGCAGCGTCGGCTATGTGACGCTGAACCGGCCCAAGGCCCTCAACTCGCTGAACCAGACCATGATCGACGCACTCACCGGCGTCCTGACGGCCTGGCAGGACGACCCGGCGATCGAGACCGTGGTGCTCGACGGTGCCGGCGAACGTGGCCTGTGCGCCGGTGGCGACGTGGTGGCGCTACGCACCAGCGCGCTCGACGGCGGCGCCGAGGCCCGCAAGTTCTTCTACGACGAGTACACCGTCAACGGTCTGATCGGCCGCTATCGCAAGCCCTACGTGGCGGTGATGGACGGCATCGTGATGGGCGGCGGAGTCGGTGTGAGCGTGCACGGCAGTGTCCGCGTGGTCACCGACACCACCAAGCTCGCCATGCCCGAGGTCGGCATCGGCTTCATCCCCGATGTCGGCGGCACCTACGTCCTGGCGCAGGCTCCCGGCGGTGTGGGTCTCTACGCCGCGTTGACGGGGTCGACCTTCTCCGGAGCCGACGCCATCGAGCTGGGATTCGCCGACCACTTCGTGCCGCACGACGCACTCCCGGCCTTCAAGGCCGCCATCGCAAGTGATGGCGTCGAGGCCGCGTTGGCCAAGCACGCCGTGCAGCCCCCACCCAGCACGCTTGCCGCACAACGGCACTGGATCGACGAATGCTTCGGCACAGCGGCCGCCCCGTTGTCCTTGCCGGACATCCTGTCCGCCCTGCGCGGGCACAGCGCCGAAGAAGCCAGGAAAGCCGCCGACGTCATCGGCGGGCGGTCACCCATCGCCGTGTCCGTCACCCGTGAAGCGATCCGTCTGGCCGCTGATCACGAAACGCTGGAGGACGCCCTCGTCCAGGAGTACCGCGTGTCCTGCGCGTCGCTGCGGTCCCACGATTTTGTCGAAGGCATCCGCGCCCAACTGGTGGACAAGGACCGCAACCCGCAGTGGTCACCCGCGTCGTTCGCCGACGTCACCGAAGCGGACATCGCCGCCTACTTCCTGCCCGCCGATCCCGACCTGAGTTTCTAGGAGAGTCATGACTTATCAGACCATCCTCGTCGACCGTGACGAGCGCGTCGCCACCATCACGTTGAATCGGCCCAAGGCCCTCAACGCCCTCAACACCCAGGTGATGGACGAAGTCACCACCGCCGCAGCCGAACTGGACAGCGACGAAGGTATCGGCGCCATCATCGTCACGGGCAGCGAGAAGGCCTTCGCAGCAGGTGCCGACATCAAGGAGATGGCCGACAAGTCCTTCGGCGAGATGTTCGGCTCGGACTTCTTCGCCGGCTGGGCGAAGTTCGCCGCAGTCCGCACCCCCACCATCGCCGCGGTTTCCGGATACGCGCTGGGCGGCGGGTGCGAACTGGCGATGATGTGCGACATCCTGATCGCCTCCGACACCGCAAAATTCGGCCAGCCGGAGATCAAGCTGGGAGTACTGCCCGGGATGGGCGGCAGCCAGCGGCTGACCCGGGCCATCGGCAAGGCGAAGGCCATGGACCTGATCTTGACCGGGCGGACCATCGGAGCCGAAGAAGCCGACCGCGCCGGGCTGGTGTCCCGCGTGGTGCCCGCAGCCGATCTACTGACCGAGGCCAAGGCGGTGGCCACCACCATCTCCCAGATGTCGCTGCCCGCGGCGCAGCTGGCCAAAGAAGCGGTCAACCGCTCCTTCGAGGTCACCCTGGCCGAAGGCATCCTCTTCGAACGGCGGCTGTTCCATTCGGCATTCGCCACCGAGGATCAGACCGAAGGCATGAACGCGTTCGCAGAGAAGCGCGCCGCGAACTTCACACACCGCTAATATCCATGCGTGACAGCGACCGTAGCGGCTGACGAAAAGCCTGAAGAACACCAGGGCCACGAAGTCAGCAAAAAGTCTTGGTGGCTGAGGCACTACACGTTCTTCGGCACTGCCGGCGGCCTGGTGATGATCTGGCGTCACTGACGCCGTCCCTGCTGCCCCGCGGTCCGCTGTTCCAGGGCATTGTCAGCGGTGCGTGCGGTGCCATCGGCTATGGGCTGGGCGTGTTCGCCGTCTGGCTCGTGCGGTTCATGCGCTCCAAGGAGACCAGTCCCGCAGCGCCTCGGTGGGCGTGGCTGGCGCTGCTGGTGGTGGGTGTCATCGGCCAGGTGGTGATGATCGTCTGGTTCCACCACTGGCAGGACGACGTCCGCGACATGTTCGGGGTGGCGCGGCTGGACCGGCTGGACCATCCGTTGACCGCGGTGATCTCGATCGTGGTGTTGTTCTTGTTCGTCGAGATGGGTCAGCTGATCAGACGCCTGGTGCGTTTCCTCGAGAGGGGTCTCAATCGCATTGCCCCACCGCGGGTTTCGGCTACGGTGGTGGTGCTGTTGCTGGTGTCGCTGACCATCGCACTGCTCAACGGCATCGTGGTCCGGTTCGCGATGAGCACGTTGAACAACACCTTCGAAGCCGTCAACAACGAGGAGAGCCCGGACAACCCGGCGCCTACCTCCACGTTGAGGTCCGGCGGCCCCGAGTCGCTGGACAGCTGGTCCTCCCTGGGCCACCAGGGTCGGATGTTCGTCAGTGGCGGACCGACGGTGGAGCAGCTCACCGAATTCAACGGCGCCCCGGCCACCGAACCTATCCGCGCCTACGCGGGGTTGAACTCCGCCGACGGCATCCACGAAACCGCCGAATTGGCGGCCCGAGAACTCCAGCGCACCGGCGGGCTCGACCGTGCGGTGGTGGCGGTGGCCACCACCACCGGCACCGGCTGGATCAACGAAGCCGAGGCGTCGGCGTTGGAGTACATGTACAACGGCGACACCGCGATCGTGTCCATGCAGTACTCCTTCCTGCCGAGCTGGCTGTCCTTTCTGGTGGACAAGGAGAATGCCCGTCAGGCCGGTCAGGCGTTGTTCGAGGCTGTCGACGAACTGATCCGGGAGATGCCGGAAGCAGAACGCCCGAAGCTCGTGGTGTTCGGTGAGAGCCTGGGATCCTTTGGTGGTGAGGCGCCGTTCCTGAGCTTGAACAACATCATCGCGCGCACCGACGGTGCCCTGTTTTCCGGCCCGACGTTCAACAACACCATGTGGACCGACCTCACCCGCACCCGTGACCCGGGTTCGCCGGAATGGCTGCCGATCTATGACGACGGCGCCAACGTTCGATTCGCCGCGCGCCCTGAGGATCTCAACCGGCCGGATGCCCCGTGGAGCACGCCGCGCGTGGTGTATCTCCAGCACGCCTCGGATCCGATCGCCTGGTGGAACCCGGATCTGCTGTTCGCCGAGCCGGATTGGCTCAAGGAGCCTCGTGGCTACGATGTGCTGCCCAGCGTGCATTGGATTCCGGTCGTGACGTTCCTGCAGGTGTCCGCCGACATGGCAGTTGCCGTCGACGTGCCCGACGGCCATGGCCATCGCTACGTGCAGAGCGTCGTTGACGGCTGGGCCGCGGTGTTGCAACCGCCGGGGTGGACACCGGAGAAGACCGCCAAGCTGCGGCCGATGATGCACTCGGATGAGTAGCACTGCGACCGATGTGGGGTGCAGGACGGAACCCCGAGCGCAGCGAGGGGCGGCCAAGCCCCGCTGAGAAACAGCGCAAACAGATGCTGCGACCGATGCGGGGTGCAGGACGGAACCCCGAGCGCAGCGAGGGGCGGCCAAGCCCCGCTGAGAAGCAGCGCAAACAGATGCTGCGACCGATGTGGGGTACAGGACGGCTGAGGCGACTTCTGAGCGTCAGACCAGACTGCCGTCAGCCACCAGGGCGTGATAGCCGCCGATGACGTCGGTGGATTTGTACAGCCCGAGGTCCTGCAGCGCGGCAGCGGCCAGGCTGGAGGTGTACCCCTCGGAGCACAGGATCACCCATTCGACATCGTCGCCGGTGGCTTCCGGGATCTTGGCGTCCGAGGTGGGATCACACCGCCATTCGAGGACGTTGCGCTCGATGACCAGTGCGGCAGGCACACCACCCTCGGCGGCACGTTGGGCCGCGGGGCGGATGTCGACCAGCACCGCTCCACGGTCCAGTGCGGCGGGCAGATCGGCGGCGTCTAGCCGGGTCAGCTTGGCGCGGGCCTGATCCAGCAGCGCATCGATACGACTGCGGCTCATTCCTTCTCCGGGTGGTCGGTGAGTTCGGTGCGCTGGCGCCGCAGCGTGCTGCGGTCCGTCACCTGGTAATAGGACATCGCGCTCAGCGGCGGCGAGTAGGCGTGCACCGAGAGTGTGGGTCCGGTAACCGTCACCGGGGTGGTGGGCGCCCACACCACGTCGTGCACCCAACCCAGCGGAAACGCCGCCTGGTCCCCCGCCTCGAGCCTGCGACGGCGGAGTTGGTCTCCGTCCCAACGGAATTCGTCGAGTGCGCCGGAGAGCAGGGTGAGCGCGCCGAGTGAGCTGCCATGGTCGTGCAGTTCGGTGGCGTGGCCGCGAACCCAGCTGATCAGCCAGATATCGAGCTCGTCGTCACCGTGCACCCGGGTGAACCAGCGCCGGTCGGTGGGCACGCCGCCGGCGGGCAGCAGGTGGTCGTAGCGGCCGTCGAGCACGTCGTTGGCGGTGTGGTCGGTGGCGTGCAGCAGATCCGGCAGGCGCAGTCGGGTGGGACCGGAGACGGACGGGATGTCGGACGCACGCAAGGACGGGAGAACAGCAGTCATGACAAGGAAACTCCGAAGGGTGAAGCGGGCAGGGCAGGGTCTGGCTCAACGAGCCTGACAACACTCCCGGTGGCCGATGCGCTTCATCACGCCGCCAGTGTTGCATAGATTGGCGGTCATGCGCAGCCTCTACTGGGCTACCGCGGCCGCCGTCGTCGTCACCGGCTGCAGCTCGCCCGAGCCGGTATCGCCACCACCGCCCGTGCCAACGACGAACTCGCCCACGACGGAACGTCCGACGTCGGCGGCACCGCCCGGTGTGTCCCCCGGCGGCGTCACCACTGCGGTCGACGTCCCAGCCGATGCAGAAGAATCGCAGTACGGCCAGGCCTGCCGTGCAGCGAAGTTGTGGATGGATGCTCAACCGGGTGATCGACTGCTGCTGATCGAGCCCTATTTGGCGCAGTTACAGGCGCCCGGCGCCGTTGGTCCCGGTACGTTCGGCACTACGTGGGCGTCACTGACGCAGGCGCAACAGGCCGGTGCGGTGATGGCAGTGGAGGCCGCCGCCAACGGCGAATGCGGCTGAACCGAGTTGGAATCACGCTGAGCGAATCACCGGAGATCACCGTCGATGTAGCGCTGCAGGGTGGGAGCCAAGGCCGCCGCCACCTCGGTGTCGGACATGGACGCGACGGGTTCGATCTTCCAGACGTAGCGCATCAACGCAAAACCCATGAGCTGCGACGAGATCAATCCGCTGCGGACCAGCCGGTCACGTTCGTCGGCGCCGAGCTGGGACACCCCCATCAGGCTGCGCTCGACCACCATGCGCAGCTTCTCCCTGGTATTCGGCTCGTGGGCGGCGGTCTGCAGCATTGCCTTCAGGAAGGGCCCGATCTCGGGGTCGGCCCAGTTGGCCAGTAGCGCTTCCACCAGTGCCCGACCCAGTTCCGGTTCGGGCACCGTCCAGGTGGCCGCCACCCGTTCGAGGAACCTGGGCTCCGGCGTGGTGGCCGCGTCCAGCAACCCTTCCTTGGACCCGAAGTAGTGATAGACCAGCGCGGGGTCGACGTCGGCCGCCCGTGCCACCGAGCGGATGGTGGTGCCTGCCCAGCCGGTGTCGGCGAAGGCGTCGCGGGCGGCACTGACGATGCGCGCCGCGAGTACTCCTCGTTCATCCCTGGGCCCCGGGGTGGTCGGCTTCTTCGCCATGTCTCGCATCATAGCGCGAATTTCCCGTTGCGTTGAAACTTGTTTCATCGTAGCGTGAGACTATGCCCACCGTCGATGCCGCCGCCCCTGACCGCCCGTGGCGCCGCCCGGGTGCCGTGCGCTACGCGCTGCATCGTCTGCACCGGCTGGTGCGACCCACCGTCGAGGTCTACGAGCCGCCCACGGGTTGCGTCGTCACCGACAACAACGTCGCCGTCCCCACCCGCGATGGGACGGTACTGCGGGTGAACGTCTGTCGCCCGACGGGCGAGGGTCCGTTCCCGGTACTCTTGTGCGCCCACCCGTACGGCAAGGACAAGTTGCCGGCGAAAGGCCGAATTCCCTTTCAGTACCGCATTCTTCGCCAACCAGGCCACGTCCGGTTCTCCTCACTGACCACGTGGGAGGCCCCGGATCCGGCGTGGTGGACCGCCAAGGGTTTCGCGGTGGTCAACTGCGATCTGCGCGGGGCGGGCACCTCCGAGGGCACCGGTGCATTGTTGACGGTCCAGGAGGGTCAGGACGGCTACGACCTGGTGGAGTGGGCCGCCGCCCAGCCCTGGAGCACCGGCGCGGTCGGGATGCTCGGGGTTTCGTATCTCGCCATCTCACAATGGAATACAGCCGCCCAGCGGCCACCCCACCTGAGAGCCATCGTGCCCTGGGAAGGAATGACCGACCCCTACCGCGATCTGCTTCGCCCCGGCGGTATCCAGGAGATCGGATTCGTCACGATGTGGGCCCGCGGGCTGAAGGGCAACCGGGCCACCTTCGACATCGCGCAACGCAACACCGAGCATCCGGTGCGCGACGGGTTCTGGGAGTCGTTGACACCGGACCTGACGGCGATCGACGTGCCCGCACTGATCTGTGGCAGCTTGTCGGACAACAACTTACACAGCCGCGGGTCGATCCGCGGCTTCCAGCACATCAGCTCCTGCCACAAACACCTGTACACCCACCGCGGCGGCAAGTGGATGACGTTCTACTCCGAGGAGGCGCGGGCCGCGCAGCTGGCGTTCCTGAACCGGCATCTGCGCGACGGCGCCGAGAAGCCGCTACCGCCGGTGCGGGTGGAGGTGCGGGCCAGCCGAGACGAGATCGTCGAGGTGCGCGCCGAGGACGACTGGCCACTGCCCTCCACACAGTGGACACCGCTGTACCTGGGAGCCGAGGGGCTGACCGCCGAACCAGGGCCGACGCAGGGATCTCTGGATTTCCACACCCGACGAGGAGGCGTCCGGTTCGGGTGGACGGTGCCCGCCGACACCGAACTGACCGGGCCCATGGCGTTGCGGTTGTTCGTGTCGATGGTCGGCGCCGACGACGTGGATCTGTTCGTCGGAGTGGAAAAGTGGTGCGGGTCAAAGTATGTGCCGTTCGAAGGGTCCTACGGCTTCGGCCGCGACCGAGTGACCACGGGCTGGCTGAAGGCGTCGATGCGGACCCTTGACACCGAAGCCTCCACCCCGTCCGAACCGGTGCCCAGCTATCAGACCCCGAAGCCGCTGCAGCCGGGTGAGGTGGTGCAGGTCGACATAGCGCTGGGGCCGTCGTCCACGCTGTTCCGCGCGGGCGACCAGTTGCGAGTGGTGGTCGCGGGCCGTTGGCTGTGGCCGGTCAACCCGCTGACCGGCCAACTTCCCGCCCGCTACGCCCGCGGCCCTCGCGGCACGTGCACACTGCACTGGGGACAGAACCGCCAGCCGCGGCTTCTGCTGCCGGTGATCAAAGGTTGAACACCAGGCAGAACGTGTGCCCGGCCGGGTCTCGGAAGACCCGGAAGTCGGTCTCGTCCTCTGCGTCGGTCACCCGAGATGCCCGAGCGCCAGCACTTTCGCCTGCGCTTCCTCGACATCGCGCACCTCGATGTCCAAGTGGAACTGCTGAGTGCCGCGCCGGTCGGGAAACACAGGCGGTTCGTGTTCGGGGGCCAATTGGAATGCCAGCCGGAGCCCGTCGGGTGTGTTGAGCACCACCCAGGTCTCGTCGGAGATCTCGACAGCACCTCCGAGGACTTCGGCGTAAAAGGCGGCGAGCAGTCGCGGACTCTTGCAGTCGAGCACCACAGAACGCACTTTTCCGATCACAGACACCAGGGTTACCCGTCACCGTCGAGGCCAACCACGACACAATGTAGCCATGCGGATGGCGCTGTGCCTTGGCAGTGGTGGGGCTCGGGGTTACGCCCACATCGGGGTGATCAACGAACTGCTCGAACGCGGACACGAGATCGTCGGCATTTCGGGGTCCTCGATGGGTGCGCTGGTGGGCGGCGTCTACGCGGCCGGCAAGCTCGACGACTACACCGACTGGGCGCTGTCGTTGACCCAACGCGCGGTGCTTCGCCTGCTGGACCCGTCGATCAGCGCCGCCGGAGTGCTGCGCGCCGAGAAGATCCTCGATTCGGTGCGCGAGATCCTGGGCGACGTCACCATCGAGCAACTGCCCATCCCGTACACGGCGGTGTCGACGGACCTGATCGCGGGCCGGTCCGTGTGGCTGCAGCGCGGGCCGGTGGACGCGGCGATCCGGGCCTCCATCGCCATCCCCGGGATCATCTCCCCGCACGTGCTGCACGGGCGTCTGCTCGCTGACGGCGGCATTCTCGATCCCCTCCCCATGGCGCCCATCGCCGCTGTCAACGCCGACCTGACCGTGGCGATCAGCCTGTCCGGCAACGATCCTCGCCCGCCCGGCGCCGACGTCGGATCCCGGGCAGGCACCGAGTGGATGAACCGGATGTGGCGCAGCACGTCGGCACTGCTGGACACCAAGGCTGCCCGTTCGGTGCTCGACACCCCGTCGGCGCGGTCGGTGCTCAGTCGTTTCACCACGTCCAGCGACGACGAACTGGTGGACGCCTCGAAGGAGTCGCCGGCGCCGAAGCTCGGCAGCTTCGAGGTGATGAACCGGACCATCGACATCGCCCAGGCTGCGTTGGCCCGCCACACGCTGGCTGCGTATCCACCCGACCTGCTGATCGAGGTGCCGCGAAATGCGTGTCGCAGCTTGGAGTTCCACCGCGCGGCCGAGGTGATCGACATCGGCCAGGAACTCGCGGCAGCGGCGTTCGACGCGTTACCGCCACCCGAGACGCCGTAGGAACTGTGCCACAGCGGCCGCCACCTGCCGCCCCTGCACCCGACCCGCCAACGCCGACGGGCGGCGGCACCGAGGGTCCAGCGGATTGCTGCCGAAAGCGGCGACCGCAGCGTCGTCAGCGAACACCGCCAGGCTCTCCGCCGGAAAAGCCGCTACCTCGGCGGCCACACCCGCGCTGAACGGCGACGGCGAGTTCTGCGGCGATGGCACCAGGACCAGCACGGCGTCACAATCGGCTGCCACCGCCAGGTTCACCGCACTGCCCACCCCACCGTCCATGTAGCGCCTGCCCGCGATCGTCACCGGCGGCCATGCTCCGGGCACCGCACAACTGGCGGCGACCGCGTCCACCAGTGAGACACCGGCGCTGCGGTCGAACACCGCCAGCTCGCCGGTCTCGATGTCGATGCCCGTCACCCGCAGTGTCCGCTGGGGCCAGTCGTGCGACGGGAGCCGATCGGAGATCACCGTGCGGCGGAGGTCCTGAGGCACCGTTTCCGCAGTGGCAGCCAGGGCACCGATGCGTTGCATCCGCTGCTGCACAGTGGCCGCAGGGTCCGACAATGCCGACATCAACAGCGCCGTGATGTCGTCGATGCTGACACCGGGATCGATCTCGTGGACCGCGCCTGTCAGTTGCCGCTCGAACAGGTCCTGCAGCGAGACCCCGCTGCTGATCTGTGCGGCCACCGCCGAGCCCGCCGAAGTGCCCACCAAGACGTCGCAGTCCAGCACCGCGGCAGCGACGTCAGGGGCCTCGTCGGCGATCCCGAGCAACACTCCGGTCTCCCAGGCGATGCCGGCCAGTCCTCCGCCCGCCAGTACCAGTCCATTCGTCACGGTTTCAGAGTCTGCCCGCACCGTTTGAACCAGTGGCCGCCGGGTACGCCTGCCCTATGGGTGACAAGGCCAGCGACCCCGTAGACCATCTGCGGACGACACGGAAGCACGCAGGTCAGAACATGAAGAACACCAAGGCGTTTCCCGCGTTGATCGCGATCGGCGTAGGTGCCGCGGCGGTGTTCGGTGCGCTGTTCGCGTTTGCCGTCGCGCAGACCACGGTCGGCGTGGTCATGGCGCTGGTTGCTGCGGTGCTGATGATCGCCGGATTCAGCTGGCTGAGCCGGGAACGCAGGCGGGTGCGCCGTCTGGAGGCGCAGTATGTCGACGCCCACCCGGACGCCGACTGGCAGACCCCCAGTAGCTGATCGTACTCAGCGAAACACCCGCCGAATCAGGTGTCACCCTCGCGCCAGGTGCGCAGCGGCCTTCGCCGAGAACAACGGCAGGTCTAGATACGTGGCGATGCCAGGCTTGGCGGCGCACACCCCGGGCACGGAGTTCACACAGTGTGCGGCTGTGGCCACCACGCCGGACTCGACGCCATCCTCGTCCGCGCCGTATTCCGACTGGAATCCCTTGATGACCACGGTGAAGTCGGGGTTGCCCTGGATCTCCATCTCGTAGCGCTGTCCTTCCGCGCCGAAATCCCATGCGGGATCCAGGTTCTGCTCACCCATCAGCCAATTCACGGTTACCCGAACGACTGACTGGTCGCCGACGAGCGCCTCCCAGTGAAACTTGCGGCCCGCCACCTGACCGGGCTCGATGACCCCGATGGGCGAATCGATTGGGGCTGTGGCTACCGCTATCTCTTGAGTGGCACGCACTTTCGGATCAGCGTCGAAACCCATCTCGTCGACGATCATCCGCACCGACTGGATGAACCCGCCGTCGAGCAGTTTCTGCATGGGCCCGGACAGGGCCTTCTCCGGAGTATCTCCGAAGCCCATCACATGCCGTACCACGTCAGGAGCCAGATAGGTTCGCAGGTCGGAAAACTCCTCGGCCCGAACATAAGTCACCCCGGTGGACATCACCGAGAGAAGCAGCGGAAACTTCTCGCTGATACCGCCGGGGGCAATACCGGTGCCGTGCAGGGTGGCGTTGCCTTCTTCACCCGCCGCGCGCAGGTCCGCCCCCTGCCGTGCACTCGGGTACACCCAGCCCACCGGCGTCACCACGTTCTTGCCGGACCTCAGCAGCGTGGCCACCTCGTCGGGATTGGGCAGCAGCGGCGCGTAGATCACCGCGTCGGCGTCCAGTGCCAGGATGTCGTCGATGCGGTTGGTGGCCATGACGCCCACCCGCCCGACGCCGATGAGTTCACCGACATCCTTGCCCACTTTTGCCTGCGAGTGCACCCAGCAGCCGACGAGTTCGAGGTCGGGGTGCTCCAGAATGCCCTTGATGGCGGCGACGCCGACGCCGCCGGTGGCCCATTGCACGACCTTCAACACCATCGCGAACCTCCTAGAACACGTTCTAATTAGGTCTACACCAAACCGCCCGCGATCTGTATGTTTCTGGCCATGCCCAACAAAGTGTTCGTCATCGGCGTCGGTATGACGAAGTTCGAGAAGCCCGGTCGCCGCCAGGGCTGGGACTACCCGCAGATGGCCAAGGAGTCAGGCACCATGGCCCTCGAGGACGCCGGTGTCGCCTACACCGAGATCGAGCAGGGATACGTCGGCTACTGCGCCGGTGACTCGACGTCCGGGCAGCGCGCACTCTACGAGCTGGGCATGACCGGCATCCCCGTCGTCAACGTGAACAACAACTGCTCCACCGGGTCCACCGCGCTGTACCTGGCTGCGCAAACGATCCGCGGCGGGTTGGCGGAATGCACCCTGGCGCTCGGCTTCGAGAAGATGCAGCCGGGCTCGTTGGGCGGCGCCCGCGATGATCAGGGCGAGCGCGAAAATCCCTTGATGCGCCACATCGTGGCCTTGAACGAGATCGATGAAATGGCATTTCCGGTGGCGCCGTGGATGTTCGGCGCAGCCGGCCGCGAGCACATGAAGAAGTACGGCACCACCGCCGAGCACTTCGCGAAGATCGGCTACAAGAACCACAAGCACTCGGTGAACAACCCCTATGCCCAGTTCCAGGACGAGTACACCCTCGACGACATCCTGGGCGCCCGAATGATCTCTGATCCGCTGACCAAACTGCAGTGCTCCCCCACCTCGGACGGATCCGGGGCAGCCGTCCTCGCCAGCGAGAATTTTGTCGCCACGCATGATCTGGCTGGGCAGGCGGTGGAGATCGTGGGGCAGGCCATGACCACCGACTTCGCCAGCACCTTCGACGGCAGCGCGGCCAACATCATCGGCTATGACATGAATATGCAAGCAGCTCAACGGGTTTACGATCAATCGGGACTGGGCGCCGAAGATTTCCAGGTGATCGAGCTGCATGACTGCTTCTCGGCCAACGAACTGCTGCTGTATGAGGCGTTGGGGCTGTGCGGCCCGGGCGAGGCCCCTGCGTTGATCGACAACGGCGACACCACCTACGGCGGGCGCTGGGTGGTCAATCCGTCGGGCGGGTTGATCTCCAAAGGCCACCCGCTGGGGGCCACAGGCTTGGCGCAGTGCGCGGAGCTGACCTGGCAGCTGCGCGGTACCGCCGACAAACGGCAGGTCTCCGGAGTGACGGCGGCGTTACAGCACAACATCGGGCTCGGCGGGGCCGCCGTCGTCACGGCCTACCAGCGCGCAGAGCGGTAGCGTTTTCCTGCGCCGCGGCGATGTACCTTCAGTAGTGAGGGCCGGGGTGCAGCAAGAGGAGACGGTTATGCGGACCGCAAGAGCAATCGCGGCACTGGGGGCGGCAACCACGGCCCTGCTGGCGGCGCCGGCCGGCCTGGCGGTCGCCGACATGACGGCCGCGGAGACCATCGCCAACCTCGAGGCGCAGGGCTACACCGTCAACATCGACCGCGTAGGCGCCGGACCACTGTCGGATTGCATCGTGACCAATGTGCGCAATCCTCAGACCAACAGTGAATACGTCGGCGTGGTGGGCGATGACGAACCCGGCGCCGTTCGGGTGATCACCAGCCAGACCATCTCGGTCTCGCTGAACTGCACGTGACCTGCCTGCGGTCCGGTCAGGCCCGCTGCAACTCCCGGACAGCGGGCCCGGCCAGCGCCTCGGGCGTGGCCATCCGGGCCAGCACCGAGGGCGTGGTGGACTCCACTGAATACAGCGCCACCCGGCCGTCGAAACCGGCCACGTAGAGGCGGCTGCCGTCGCCGCTCTCGGTGATGCAGGATGGCGCGAAGTCGGTGGTGATGACGTCGACCACCTTGTGGGTGTGGGTGCACACCACCTTGATGGCGTCTTCGGTGACGGCGTACACCCGGTCACCGAGGGCGCTGAGCATCAGCTGACGAACTGCGCTGTCGACGGCGACCGTGCCCAACAGCCGGTGTGAGCGCACGTCCAGCGCATCGACCAGTCCGCCCGCGGCCTCATCGTCGGTGGCCACCCACAAGGTGGCACCGTCGTGGCTGACCGCCAGGCTGCGCACCGGCTCGACCACGGTCAAGGTGTCGATCACCCGCAGTTCTGCGGTGCTGATGATCACCAGCCGCCCGCCGAGCTGGTCGGTGGTGGCGAGAACGAGGAAGCGTCCGTCGCCGCTCAGACGCAAGGTGTTGGCCACTTCGCCTGCCCGGCTGAACAACTCGACCGTGCGGAGGCTGCGGGTCTCGGTGTCGATGACGACGACGTCGACACCGGTGTCACTGCTGCGGGCGACGTACACCGAGCGGCCTTCGCGGTCGGTCACCACGTCCTGCACAGTGTCGCTGAGGGGATGACTGTCCACCACGGAATCGCCGTCCAGAACGGCCACCACGTCGTTGCCGCAGTCGAGTGCGCTGACGTACGCGCGTCCCCGTGCGACGGTCAGCGCGTACGGCTCGGGGACATCGGTGATGACGGCAGAGGTCCGCAGCGTGTAGCCGTCCAGGACCACCACGGCGTCGTCGGAGAAATCGGCGACGTAGAGCCTGCCGTCGAACGGATCGACAGCCATCGCGGTGACAGTTCCCGATCCCACCGCGGACATGCCCATCGCAGCGAAGGCCGACGGCGCGTCGACGCCGGGCAACGGGGCCGCACCGGCGAGAGGCTCGGCAACTTCGGATGCCACCGCGGGCACACGGTGCAGATGGCTGCGCAGCAGGTTGGTTGAGACAGCTGCAATACCTGACAGACCGTGGCCAGGGCCCTGCGAACGGTCGATCACCGCGACACCCTTGATCGCATCAGTCACATCGTCCACATTCGCCACTTTGTTTGCCATGGTGTCGATCCTCCCTTGCTGACGGTCGCGGTACAGACGCGTTCCCGCCCATTCTCAGCGCCATGTAGCGCTGACCCCGGTCGAGTGTAGCGGCGAAAAAGAGTGCAATTCCAATTCCGGTCAAAACCATCGACCGACACGGACGGTTAGCTTCAGCACCTGCTCAGTCAGCTTCGTTATACAATCGTGTTGTTTGCTGTCAGCTAACCGACATAAGTTCTCCAACTGCCCATGAGAGAAACTCCGCTAATCGACGAATTTGAATTCTTGGAGTTTCCTTAATTATCAAATTCTTAGCCCGGCGAACAAAATGAGGTCCAAATCACACCCCCGCTTTTCGGCGCGCCTCCGCTGGCGCACAACCAGCCCGCGAAACATGGCGCTAACACGGCTCGTGCGGCGGCACAATGATCTTGACAGTGCAACATTTGTTCGCTGAGCTTGCACACTACGGAACAAGTGCGCGCTACGGAATCCGCACCGTCAACCGGAGCCGCTCCGGCGGCCCGCCGCGATGCCCACCCCCTGGTCAAAGCGCTGCCGGCGCGATCGAGCCCTGCAGTTCGGTGTCCACCCGCCCCGCACTGGCGCTCCCGACGGTGAGCAGTGACTGAATCCGTAGGGCAGAGTCGGCTACTGGCAAACGATCTCAGCCATCAACCATGCGGAAACCGGGCCTCTTCCCGGCCTCTCCTGGCACGATGTTGCGACGTCGACCGGGAGGGACGTGATGGTGAGACGAGGAATCGCCACGGCGGTGGTGAGTGTGGCCGCCGTAGCGCTGGCACCCGCGCTGGTTGCGCCCGGCGCGGCCGCCGTGACGGCCTTGGTCATGGGCGGCACCGACCAACCCGATCCCGAACAACTCGGCGACTATCTGCCGCATGTCCACACGGAATTCCTCGCCCCATTCACCTCCTGTGCCGTCGGCGACTGCGACGTCGACGGCGTGGTGTACCCGGCGCAGTTCTGGCCGTTTCCGCAGTGGGGCGGCACGGACGCGCTGACTTACGACCGGTCGGTGTCCGACGGCGTCCTCAGCCTCGAGACCGCCTTGCGCAACGCGCATGCCGCGGATCCCGAGGAGCGGGTGGTGCTGTTCGGCAGCTCGCAGAGCGCGACGGTGGTGACCTTCGTCAAGCGCAGACTCGCCACCCACCCCACTGATATGCCGACCGATGTCCAGATCGTGATGATCGGAAACCCCAACCGCCCCAACGGAGGTCTGCTGGCACGATTCGCCGGACTGACCATTCCGGTGCTGGAGTTCACCGGCAGCGGCGGCACACCCACCGAAGCGGGCATCCCCACCACGGACATCGCCTTTCAGTACGACATCGCCGCCGACTTCCCCAAGTACCCCCTGAACCTCTTCGCCCTGTTGAACTCCGTCATCGGCATCGACATCCACGGCGACTATCTCCTGGGGCACAACGGGTACACCGAGGCCGAGTTGCTGGCGGCCATGCAGGACCCCAACAACCAGCAGGTCTATGGCGACACCACCTACATCACCATTCCCACCAGGCAACTGCCCCTGGTACAGCCCCTGCGTCAACTCGGCATCGACCACGGTGCCACCGCGATCACCGAACCACTTGTCGCACTGATAGAACCGACACTGCGGGTACTCGTGGAACTGGGCTATGACCGCGACACCGAGTACGGCCGTCCTTCCGGGTTCGGCCTGTTTCCACGCATCGATCCGGTCCAGCTGACCACTGACCTGGCCGGCGCATTCGACACCGGGATCAAAAATGCCCGCGCGACAATCTCTACGCCACCAGAGCCTTTGGAGCCAGATGCGCCGGCGGAGCAAGCAGAAGCATCGTCGGCCGTCGACCGCCACCGGAACGACGGTGCAGACGACGAACTCGACAACCCGCACCATCGCACACGCAACGACCGAGCCAAGGCCGATGCGAAAGACAACGACGACCTGCTCGACGAGGACACCCCGGCGGCTGACGCCGAGGCCGAAGCGACGGCGCCAACGGATTCAGGCGATGACGACAACGGCCACACCGACGAGCCCGCGCAGGGCTCCCCGACCGAGGCGTCTGCTCCCACGGCCGACGAACACGGCATTGGGTGACATCGCCTCCGCGCGCGATTGATTCCCTACCTCCGATCTCCAGGCAATCTCCACACTGCCTCCAAGTGCGGTCCTTTCTGGTTCGACAGCATTGGTGTCACCAACAACCAGCCGACACCGGCTCCACCACAAAGGATTTCACCATGAACAAGCACATCCTCACTGTCGCAGGCCTGGCCGCAGCCGCTGCCGCCGCCGGACTGTTGTCGGCTCCCGGGGCCCTGGCCGCGGATTCGGCATCCACCACCATCGGTCTGCTCAGGGCCCAGGGATTCGATGTCAAGCTCGACCGGGTGGGCAGCGCTACGCTCGACGACTGCGAGGTGACCTCGGTGCGTAACCCACGGGTGCAGCGGTCTTTCGTCGACTTCGACGACGATGACAACAATGTCTTCGATGTCGAGCGAAAGACCATCACCGTCTCGCTGAACTGCACGCGCTGAACTCGGTCCGGCCGGGCCGCTGTGTGGGACCATCGGCGCATGGATCCACAGGACGACCCGGAGGCCCGGATTCGGGACCTGGAACGCCCGCTCAGCGACCGGGCGCGTGCGTCGGAGCTGGGCACCGAGGCACCGGGTCCGGACGCGTACCCGCCGCCGACGAGCGCCTACCGGGGCTACTCGACGCAGCCCTACTCCACTGATCCGTACCCGCCGCCACCGCCCATGTCCGGGCCGCTGCCACCCATGCCGCCACCCGCCGGCTACGGGCCTGCGTACCCCCCGCCGCCGCCACCCGGCTCGGGTTCGGGGTTCAAGGTGGCCACCATGGTGGGGGTGGGCGTGGTCCTCATCGTGGGCGCGGTCGCCGCCGGCGGTGCCATCTGGTTCATGAACCAGTTCAACAACGTGTCGTCGTTCGTGGAGTCGTTCGAATCCCCGCAATCGACGGTGCCCGCCATCGACATCGAGATCCCGCCGATCGTCATCCCCGACGTCCCGGGGGTGGGGACGCCTGCCGTGCCGCAGGCCCCCGTCGGCCCCGGTGAGAGCATCACGGTGTCCGGTGTGGACAACAACCGGACCATCGAGTGTGCAGGTGGCGACGTCAACGTCAGCGGCGTCGACAATGCTGTCGAGCTGACCGGGCTGTGCGCCGAGGTCAGGGTGTCGGGCGTGCGCAACGAAGTACGGATCGCCGGTTCCGGGGCCATCACGGTGTCAGGCTTCGACAACATCGTCACCTACCGCGACGGGGACCCTGAGATCACCGAATCCGGCGGCGGGAACTCGGTCCAACGCGGCGGTTGACCGGGCAACGACGGCGACCGCTGGGGTCGGCGAAACGGGAGGCAGAGCCGGAGGCGCCGAGCAGACCCGGCTAGAGACGGCTGAACCGCAGCCGCAGTGCTGCCGCCGTCGCCGGGCCCACCACCCCATCGACCTTGAGACCCTTTGTACGACGCTGGAATTCGCGGACGACAGCCTCGGTGTGCGGCCCGAATACCCCGTCGATCTCCAGCTCACCCGCGTACTGCGCGTAGGCATGTTTGAGCCTGCGCTGCAACTCGGCGACCTGCGGGCCCGTGGAGCCACGGAACAGCAGAATGTCGGCGTACTCCCCCACCGGCACCGGTGGTCGGGGCGTAGAGGCCGGGTCGTCACGGGTGCCGATGCGATCAGCGATATCGGTGCGCAGCGTGTCCATGTCGATGGCCCCGGGATCCCATTTGCCCTGTGCGCGGCCCGCGTACTCCTTGTGCCCGATGGTGCGCGCCGAACTCTGTCCCAGTTTGCGGTTGAGGGCCGCGCAACTCCGCACCAGCGCGACGTACTGGGCGTCGGGCCAGTTGCGTCGGTGCGGCGCCGACGGGGACGTGCCGCTGTTGGCGCATTCGATACCGATGGTGTGCCAGTTGCCCATATTGGTCGGCAGCCACGGGTACATCCCCACCCCGGCGTGCCAAGCCACTCCGGCGGCCACCACCGTGACGGTGCCGTCGCGGGCGATGTGCAACTGCGACAGCGGGCCGTCGAGGTCGGGCCTGCCCTCGGCGATGGATGCGGCCGTGGCGGTGTCGGAGCCGGTGTGGTGCACCATCACTCCACGGATGTCCTTGAAATCGCCGTGGCCCCGGCTCCGCCAACCGGGGTATTCCACCAGGTCCACACCTTCGGCCCGCAACACCTCAGCCAGCCAGATCGGGTCACCCGTCCAGCGTGTTGTCACGGCCACGTGCGCCCACCCTACCGACGGATGCCGCTCCGGCGGCCCGATTTCAGGCGGCGAAGTGCGACTTGTATATCTGTCCGTGCACGCCGACGGTGCGATCCACCACCTGCGACACCGAGAAGTCCGCGGCCGCCGAAAGGTAGGCGTAGGCGGTGGCGCGGTCCATGCCCTGGTCGGTCTCCAGGAAATCCAGCGCGTTGACCACGGCACGGCGCATCGCGATGTCGAGGTCACTGCCCTGCCCGTTGATCGAGCCGTCGGGGTCGGACAACCCGATGGGCACCCAGGCGTCGGCAGTCTCGGCGAAGGGGTACTGGTAGGCCACCGAGGGCGCCTCCCCGGACCCCGGTTTGCACACCGACAACCGGTAGGTGCCACGCAAAGACCCTTCCATGGCCGTCAGAGCCACCTCGCCGTCGCCCATCGCCATGTGCGGGTCGCCGACGTAGAACAGCGCGCCTTCGGCGAACACCGGCAGATAGAACGTCGACCCTTCGCCCAGCAACTTGATGTCGATGTTTCCGCCACCCACGGTGGGTGGTATCGAATTCGCGCTGGCCGCAATGGGATCGGGGTCCTCAGAGAACGCCACACCCATCATCCCCATGAACGGTTGCAGTGGGAACCGCACCGTGGTGTTGCCGTAGGCCATCACACCCTGGCCGTCGTCGACGGCGGTGAACGTCGACACATTGCCGTACTGAGTGGGATCCGGGTTGGGTCTGCCATCGGTGCTGATCGGCGGCATCACCTCGTCGGGGCTGATTCCGGCAGCAGCACCTCCGTCGGCACTGCGGGCCAACGCCCCCTTGCCGTGCCTGCTGGACACCACACCGTAGGGCACCCGCGGAACAGCTTGTAGCGTCTCGATTTTCAGGACATCACCCGGCATCGCTCCCTCGACGAACACCGGGCCGGTGACCACGTGGGGGCCGTCCTTGTCGAAATCGCGTGGAGTGCGGGTGTAGTCGGCGGCGATATCGATGGCGTCCTGCAGCACATCGGATTCGGCGACACCCTGAGCACCGAAGTACTCCAGCGGGTTGCGACCCTGGTCTTCCAGGATGCCCTCGTGGGACACGGCGTCGATGGTGACAGTCTCTCCCGAACCCATCGTGATCACCGGTGTGGCATGCACATTGGGGACATAGCCCCACAGCACCTCGTCCGGCAGCGACTGCAGGTAGTGATCTCCGCTGACATCACCCTGACCGGGCTGCAGAACGGTGAACCCCTCAGCTGCCCCGGTGGACGGGCGCGACGGCGCGGGGCTGCTGCCGCCGGAACCACACGCCGTCACCACGGACGCACCGGCTCCCACGGCCGCGACAGCTCGGACAAAATCTCGTCTGCCGATTCCGTTGATCAGCGTAACGGCTGCGCTACGGGCGAATTCGTTCATCGGACCTCCCGGATCGTCGGTCCAGCCGAAGTTACCCAGACGATGTTGCGCCCGGGAAAACCCGCACCTCAGCGGGTGCGCGACGGGAAGGGATCGTTGCCGAAGTCGATCTGCGCGGCCGGATTGCTCACGGCAGTCACCAGTCCGGTGCCGAAGGCTCCGTCGCGGTCGAACAACGTGGCCGCGCCTACCGAGATGCCCTCGGCGGCCCAGTGCGAATCCGCCTCCAGCCCGATCCATTCGTCGACCGGCAACCGCGACAACGCCACCGTCAGGTCGCCGTTGATGTACCCCACGCCTGCGGTACCCAGGTTGGTCACCAGGCTGGTGCCCTCGGCGACCATCGCCGCCCGCACGAACGGTGTGCTTTCGTGGGAGTCCACCACATCGATGGTGCGGCTGAAGCTGCGTTTGCGCTCCGCATTCTGGTGGTCGGCGATGGCCGTCGTCCACCCCTTCCCGGCGCTGCCGATGTTGATGCCGCGGGTCTCGTCGAGCTGCGCCGGCATGCTGGGCCCGAAGGGCCGCACCCACTCGGCACCCCGGGGCGCCTCGGCGCGGCGGTACTGCACCAGCACCGCACGGGCCACGGTGACGCCGTCTTGCACCAGTTCGCACTCTGAGTTGCGCACCCGGCGGCCGTCACGGATCAGCTCGGCTTTCGCGGTGGTGGGCACCCCGCGGGCGGCTTTGAACAGGTCGACTGTCAGCCGCGCCGGGAGGAACTCGTCGAGGCCGTACAGCGTCTCCAGGGCGTGCGCCGCCAGTCCGACCACGGCGGGGCCATTGAGGTGGTCGGGGCCCCAATGGCTCTGCGCGTACTCGGTGGGCTGGTAGCGGTCCTCGTCGAGTCGGAGGAAGTGGAAGCGACGCTGGCTCATTTTCGCATCGTCGCACAGTGGCTCAACCTGTCGCGGGTCGGTGCACGACGGTAAGGTGCGCGGTCGTGCAACCAATCCCCGTCATCGCCGTCACGGGTTACCTGGGAGCAGGCAAAACCAGTCTGCTCAACCACGTGCTACGGACCCCACATGCGCGGATCGGCGTGGTGATCAACGACTTCGGTGACATCAACATCGATGCCGGCCTGGTCAGCGGTCAGGTCGACGAGCCCGCATCCATCGCGGGAGGCTGCATCTGTTGTCTGCCCGATGACGGCGAACTGGACGCGGCGCTGGCCCGCCTGGCCGACCCGAAGCTACGCCTGGATGCCATCATCATCGAGGCCAGCGGCCTGGCCGACCCGGTGTCCATCGCGCGGATGGTCGGTTTCAGCGGCGTGGCCGGGGTGCGCGACGGTGGGGTGGTCGACGTGGTGGACGCGGTGACCCACTTCGACCGCGTGGACGACGGCGGCATCCCGCCCGCGCGTTACGGGGCGGCCACCCTGGTGGTGGTCAACAAGCTGGACCAGATCGCCGAATCCGAGCGGGACAAGGTGATCCGCCAGGTGGAAAACCGCGTTCACCAACGTAATCCACGCGCCCAGGTGGTGGGCGCCATCGGCGGCCGGATCGATCCGTCGCTGCTCTACGACGTGGCTTCGGCTCAGGACGAATTCGGCCAGTTGTCTTTCCGTGACGCGCTGTTCGAAGCCGAGACCGAGGAGGTGGCCCACCACCATGTCCACGCCGACTCGGTGACGGTGACCACAGCCGGTGACGTCGACCCGCTGGCGCTGGTGGAGCTTCTGGAAAACCCGCCACCGGGGGTCTACCGGTTGAAGGGCACGGTGGCGGTGCGGCAGCGCTCGGCCGCCCGCAAGCTCGACGTCAACGTCGTCGGGTCGGCCGTGTACGTCGCCCGTGCGTCCTCGCGCACCCCCGCCAACTGCCTGGTGGCCATCGGCATGCATCTGGACACCGACGCCGTGCACGCCAGCCTGTCGACAGCCCTGCGTCCCACCAGCGTGCCGCCGTCCGCGGCCGCGGCACGTCGGTTGCAACGACACCTGCGTTGACGGTTCCCCGGCTTCAGTTGAGCCAGCACTCCCCGCGGCCGCTGTAGCGATCCATGGTGGTGCGCCGGTCCATCACCTGTGCGTACTGCCGGTCGAAGGCAGGCAGCAGCGCCCGGTTCAGCGTCTCCAACTCTGCCTGCCAGCTTCGCAGTTCGGGCCCACGGGCTTGCAGTTCATCGAGCACAGCCCGCTCGTCGATCATGGTCAAGGTGTTGTCCTGCATCACGATTCGACCGTCCACCATCACGGTGTTGATGGAGGACCCGTTCTCCGAGTACACCAGGTGCAGTTCCGGGTTGTTGCGCGGCGTGAACGCCAGCGAGGTCATGTCGTAGAACACCAGGTCGGCGCGTTTGCCCACTTCGATGCTGCCCACGGCGTCTCCCAGCCTGGCCGACCGTGCGCCGCCCAGGGTGCCCGCGGTCAGCACCTCGGCCGCCGTCGGCCATTGACGGTAGTCCGGGCCGGTGACCTTGTGCAGCAGGGCAGCCGCCTTGACCGCCTCGGACATCCTGGCGGTGTCACTGCTGGACATCCCGTCGGTGCCGATTCCCAGGTTCACCCCGGCATCGAGGTACTTGCGCCACGGCGCGATCCCGGAACCGAGTTTGAGATTGGAGATGGGGTTGTGAGACACCGAGGCCCCGGTGTCGGCCAGCACGTCGATGTCGGAGTCTGTCATCCAGATGCCGTGCGCCATGGTGACACGCTCGTTGAGCACGCCGAGGGCATGCAGGTATTCGACCATGGTCTTGCCGTAGAACTCGCCCGCAGTCACCGCCTGGGTGCGGGTCTCGAGGACGTGGATGTGGAACTCGAGGTCGAACTCCGCGGCCAGGGCGTCGATCCCGGTCAGCAGTTCCGGCGAACACCGTTGTGGTGCAGAGGGTCCCACCATGAAGCGCAGTCGCCCACCGGCGTAATCGGAGTACCTCTGGGCCGACGACCTGGCGTAGGCCAGGTACTCGTCCTGGCCTACCACGGCCAGCGCATCGAGTTGCCGGCGCAGGTCGGAGTCCAGCACGTCACCCAGGAATGGGAAGTGGTCAACGAACGGCCGGTCCATGACGTGCCCGGAGATGTTGGCCCGGATACCGCTGTCGCCGTATGCCTCGAACACCGCTGCCAGTTGATCCTCGTTCTGCCCCGGGATCTCGAGCACGTCGTCCACCAAAGTGGTGACACCGTTGCGCAGCGACTCGATGGCCACCAACTGTGACCGCAGCCGGATCAGATCCGGTGACAACGGCGCCAGCCCCAGCACCGGGTAGCTCAACAGCATCCAGTGTTCCAGGGGAAGATTGTCCATCCGGGCCCGGAACAGCGCCTCCCAGGAATGAGTGTGCGCGTTGACGTAACCCGGTACCACCAGCCGGTCCCTGCCGTCGATCACGGTGTCACCCGGTTCGGTATCGAGTGTTGCCGCAACGGCGGTGATCTCGCCGTCGACGATCCGGATGGACCGGGTCACCGGAGTGGCGCCGGTAGCTCCGTCCATCGTCAGGACGGTCGCGTGGTTGATCAGGTAGTTCATCGAATCACCTTGTCCAGTGCCAGGTAGCTCAGTGCGGCCGCGGTTCCGCCGGCCAGCCAGGACAAATCGATGCCACCCATCGCCATGGCTACCGGCCCCTGGAGCATTGGCAGCAGGCCGTACATGAACAGCCACGTGCACACGATGCCGATGCCCAGGGCGATCAGTGCGGCGGGTCGCACAGCCGGCACCAGCCCGGCATCGGCCGGGGCAACCAGCGCCTGCGCGTCCACCTGCTGGCGGGCGATCACGAACCAGTGCACCAGAACCACTGCGGCCCACGGTGATACCCATCCGACGATGCCGACCAGCCAGGCGTCGATGGTAGCTGCGAAGTCACCGTTGAGCACGAACACCACCACCACGCCCATGGCGACCACACCGATCACGATGTTGAGGATGCGGCGGTCGATACGGATGTCGAGGGCCTGGGTGGACACCGTGCACGTGTAGATGTTGAGGATGTTGGTGGCCAGCGGACCGTGGACCACCAACAGCAACACCGGGATGGCCAGCACACCGTAGGCGTCGACGATGATCTCGCCGGGATCGGTGGACGAGCTCAAGGTGGCCAGCGTGGCGCCAAGGGCACCCAGCCACACCACCGGGATGAACTGCCCCAGCGCACTGGCCAGGAACAGTTTGCGGGCCGGCACCGAGGTGGAAACGAACCGTGAGTAGTCACCGGCGTAGCCCAACCAGGTGATGCCCCAACCGATTCCGATGGCCGTCATGACAGCGGTGAGCGCGGCGATGTGTTCTGCGGAGGTCAGTGCCGGGTCACCGGTGTAGCCCCACTGGACGTCGAGGCCGAACCACGCCACCAACGTCATCGCCACCAGCACCAGCACTGTCGGCGGCACCGTCCACCGTTCGAATGCCGAGATCACGCGGTAGCCGAACCACGCGATCACCACCTGGATCACCATGATGACGGCGGCCACTGCGATTCTCGGTGCCGCCGAGCTGTTCTCCGGGTCCACCAAGCCGATACGCCCCAACAGCGCCATCACCAGATCGAGCACGATCCAGGTATTGACCGCGCACCAGCCCATGCAGACGATCGACTGCACGGCGGCCGGGACGTAGGCGCCGCGGCGGCCGAACACCGCGCGTGAGAGCACCATTCCGGTGACGCCGGTGCGCTGACCGATCACCACGAAGATGCCGAACAGCGACATGCCGACGGCGTTGCCGACGGCCAGAACGGCGATGGTCTCGAACAGGCCAAGGCCCATGGACACGCCGAGCGCACCCAGCACCCAGTTGATGGGGGCGATGTTGGCGCCCGCCCAGATCCAGAACTGGCCGCGGACATCGGTGGTCCGGCCGGATTCGGGGATGACCGCGAGCTCGGATTCGAGAGCCTCGGGTGTGGATTCCCCCGTGGAGACAGCTGACATGTGGGTTCCTGTCCGTGAAAAGGAGTAGGCCGCGTCGGTGCGTTGATTACATCCTCAGAGCACCATCCACGATTCGGTGATAGACATTTCGTCTATAGATTTCGATGTTTTATATACCTTTAGTCGAGTAGGTGGCCGTGATTCCCGCACCGACCCCTCAATCGTCGCTGAGCCTGCGTGATGTGCTCGACGACCCCGCTCTGTTTGCCGCCCGCCCCCAGGTGCTGGCCGGATGGGACCGCCTGGACACCGAGATCCGCTGGGTGCACACCAGTGAGGTGCTCGACATCGCCGAGCTGCTCACCGGTGGCGAGTTGCTTCTGGTTGCGGGCGTCATCTTGCGCGACTCCACGGCCGAGCAGCTGCACGCCTACGTCGACTCGCTGGCCGATGCCGGCGCCGCCGGGCTGGCGGTGGAAAGACCGCGGGTGGGCACCATTCCGGTCGCGCTGGCGGAGCGGGCCACTGTGCGTGGGTTTCCCCTCATCGAGCTCACCGAGGTGGTGCGGTTCGTCGAGGTCACCAGGGCCATCAACAGCCGTCTGGTGAATGAGTCGGTGCGAGCGCTGCACTTCAACGACGAGGTGACGCACCTTCTGGCCGGGGTGTTGGCCGCACAGGGCGATCTCGACGACATGGTGTCGGCACTGCGCGACCTCAGCGGCTGTTCCATCGCGGTGCGCTCCGCCTCGGGCGCGGTGCTGGCCTCCGCCGAGGTGGATGGCGCACGCCCGCGCGCGTACGCACACGTGGCAACCATCGAGTCCGCGGGCGTGACCATTGCGACGCTGGAGGTGCTGCCGCGTGCGGGTGTGGATCTGCAGATGGTGACCGCGGTGTGCCGGCGGGCACCGGAGTCGCTGGCACTGGCGCTGCTGCGTTGGCGTCCACTGACACGTTCCGATCAGCACCTGCGCGAAGTGTTCCGGTTGCTGACATTGGCCGAGGACACTTCCCGGCCGCCCGCGCTGCGGGCCGACACCGAGGCAGCGTTGCGGCGTGCCACCGGTGAGCTGGGGTTTGCTCCGGGTGGCTGGTACATCGGGGTGGTGGCGCTGTCGGTCGACGGCCCGCTGCAGGTCGCCGAACTCGCGGCGGTGTTGCATCGAGATGACCGGCCGGTGCTCTCGGAGATCCGGGATGGCAGGTACCGGTCGATCGTGCGTTTCGATGCTCGCCGTCAGGCCGGGTCACTGGCTGACGAGGTGGTGGCCCAGCTGTATTCGTCGCCCCTGCCGCGCGCCTTGCGCATCGGCGTTGCCGAACCCACGCGGGAACTTCCCGCCCTGGCGGAGGCTATGTCCACTGCTGCGACGGCTGCCCATCTGGCCACCGAGACCGAATTCGTGGGCCTGGCCCGGGACGTGGCCATCGACCATCTGCTGTCCCAACTGGACGCCAGTGCCGTGGACCGCTTCGTGCGTGCGGTGCTGGGACCGCTGCTGACCACCGAACGGTCCGCAGAGTTGATCACGACCCTGGCGACCCTGTTCCGCACCGGTTCACGGGTGGCCGCAGCCCGGGAACTCAACATTCACCGCCAGACGATGTACCAACGTCTACACCGCATCGAGAGCCTGCTGGGACGCCCGGTTGGCGACGCCTCGGGAGCAACGGGTGCGCTGGTGGTGGCCGTGGAGCTGGCGGCGGTGCGATTACGACTAGGCTGAATCACAACCGTGAAACTCATTGGGTTTTGCTGACGACAATGCAGTGACGGTTGCGCAAACTTTGACGAAAGTGATGTGCGATTGTTCAACGATGGCATAGCGTATCGCTGTCAGCAAACAAATGAGAGGGGCTGACATGTACGGCAGAATCATTCTCGCCGCAGGCGTGTCCGCAGTCGGCCTGGCCTTGGGAACGGCCACACCGGCGTTGGCCGATGCCAACGACGACATGTTCATCAGCAGGATCGACGGGGAGGCCATCCCCTACTCGTCGGCAGAGAACGCCATCGTCTTGGCCCACGCCATCTGCGACTACGCAGCAGCGGGCCAAGCACCCGAGCAGATCGCCATCGAGATCAGCGGTCCCGCCAACTGGACTGTCGAGCAAAGTGAGTCATTCGTGAGCGCCGCAACTCAGGTGTACTGCCCGGCCTAGCCGCCGGTAACCGATACCGAAATGTCGGCACTTTGCTACGGCATTGACGCCGAACAGGCGGCACGATCCGCGTTGCCCCAGTAGCGCGGTACGTCGTCCGGGCCACCAGCAGAACCACCGGGTCGGCACGCCGCTGTTGTCACGCGGCGGCGGTGGCTTCGGGTAGGAATGCCCTCAGTCGTGGACGTGCTGGTCGTAATGCTTGACCAGACCGTCCGATTCGGCGGCATCGACCTGACGTTCCCACCCCACGAAGACGGTGGCGATGATCATCACAGCGGTGGCGAATCCGAGGAGAGCCGACACGGTGGACATGGACCACTGTCCGGTGGCAGCGGCCACGCCCAGCAGTGCGACGACGACGGCGCCGGCAAGGGACAATCGAAACGCAGTGGCCGTGCGCCGGGGGTTTCCGGTCGACGCTGCCCGGTGGCTGCGGACCTCGGTCAAATGGGACATGCCTCCACTGTGCTGTCGATTGCTAAGGAAGCAATCAGAGACCGCTATGGGAACGGACTGAGTTCACGTCGCCGGTCGTAGAGTTGCGCGACACGTGTAACCCCATCACTTACCCCAAGATTCGGCGTTCGTGAGGATCTCTCAGATATCCAGAATTAGCTGGGCACCATTGCTTTTCGCGCGGGACACACAGACCAGCATCTGACCGTCCTGCCGCTGCTGGTCGGTGAGCAGGGTGTCGCGGTGATCCACGTCGCCCTCCAACACCCGTTGTACGCAACTGCCGCAGAAGCCCTGCTGGCATGAATAGCCGACGTCCGGCCTGATCTCCCGCAGCGCTGCCAGTGCGCTCTGATCTGAGGCCACCGGCACCACATGGCCGTCTCCGAGCACCATGCGGAAGGGCACACCGTCGACCACCGGAAGCGGTGAGAACCTCTCGACGTGCACCTCGATTCCCGAGTCGACGGGAATGGCGCGCTGCACCAGGTCGGTCATCGCAGGTGGGCCACAGACGTAGACGGCGGTGCGACTGTCGATGTCAACCAGGAGGTCGTCCGCGGTGGGCAGGCCGGACTGGTCGTCGGTGCGGACGCACACGTTGTCACCGAACCCGAGCAGTTCGTCCAGGAACGGCAGACTGTCCCGGTTGCGGCCGGTGTAGTACAACGACCAGGACAGGCCCAACCGATCGGCCAGACGCACCATCGGCAGAATGGCCGTGATCCCGATTCCGCCCGCAATGAAGCGCAAACTCTCTGCGCGGGAGGCAGTTCCGGGAAGTGACAGCAGGAACGCGTTGCGGGGTTCGCTGACTTCGACCACGTCGCCGACGGCCAGCGCGTGCGCCTCGGCGGATCCTCCGGCGCTACCGATCAACCGGACCGCGATGCGATACTCCTGCGCGCGCTGCGGATCTCCGCACAGCGAGTACTGCCGTGCGCGTCCAGACGGCAGGTGCACGTCGATGTGGGCACCCGGATGCCACTGGCTCAGCGCAGACCCATCCAGCGAGACGAGCGTGAGTTGCACGACGTCCTGGTCGCGGGCCACCTGACGACGACCGGACACCCGCACCCGACGTCTACTGACGGTCGTCGGAAGATCGGGAAGGTCCGCGTCGCCGCCAAGACGGGTGACCACCGAGATGAAGTGCGGTACCGCCACTCCGGCGATCCGGATCAGCGCGTCCGGCCGACGGGTTCGGTACAGGCCCGGCGGTGGTTCGCCGGCGTAGGGCTTGAGCAGTCGGTGCAGGAATCGCTTGGGCTCAACCATGGACAGCGCGCGCCGCCGGGGAGGTCGCCAGGTACGCGACCGCCTGCGCGGTGTCGCCCTCGTCCGTCGGGTTGTAACCGGGTTTGAACAGTCGCCCGGCCGCCCTGGCGATCATGCCGCCGGTAGGGATGGCGCCGCGCTTTCCGGATGCCCGCAGTTTCCACAGCAGCCGGGGGTAGCCGAGATTGGGCAGGTCAGGGTCGGCATGCACCAGAAACTTGGTGCCGCGCAGCACAATTCCCACCAACGCGAAGGTGACGATCAGTCCGGACACCGCTTGTGCCACGAAGTCCATGTGGAAGTACTTGGCGACGTTGTAGGACACATGGCGGTGCTCCACCTCCTCCGCGCCATGCCACCGATACAGATCCGCGAGCGTGGGATCCACTCCCATCGCATCCCAGGAGTTGTTCAGCGCCCAGTGTCCGAGGACGCCGGTGAAGTGCTCGGCAGCACACAACGCGTGCGTGCCTGACGCCAGCGCCTTGCGCCGGTGCCGATTCGGAACCTTGGCCATCTGCTGGTCGTACTGTCCGGCCACCCACTCGAGTTGGGCCAGGAATCGGGCAGGGTCGATGCCGTGGCGCAGCAGATAGTCGACGAGGACGCGGTCATGGGTCTGCGCGTGCACGGCCTCCTGCCCGATGAAACCGACGATCTCCTCACGAAGATGATCTGCCCGCACGTATTCGAGCGCGTCGGACAGCAGCGCGCTGAACCAGCGCTCCGCGGACGGCAGGAACAGGTTCAGAGCGGTGACAGTGTGAGAGCCGTACGGATCACCCGGGATCCAGTGCAGCGGGGCGTCGTCCAGGTTGAAGTGAACCTGTCGCGGACGCAGAGCCACCTCTTCAGGTGCAATTCGATCGGCCGGATCCATCGAGGGATCGGCTCCTTTCCTCTCTGCGGAAGACGTCGCCTGGCTTGAACGTCGATGGCGCATACCCACTCTGCCGTGGTTCAACGGGGGCACTGCCATCCAACGTGCCGAATGTCCAGGTAGAACAGTTTTCAGCGACAGTGACAACTTTGTGACGGCCCCACCTCCACCGAGTCTCTCTGCAATCTCCACGAAGGCTCCAAGCCCGCCGTCACGTCGCCGACGACGCTGAATCGCATGAACGAGAACACCGCCACGATGCCCCGCGGCTACCGCGCACTGGGCACCGTCACCGCTCCCACCGGCACGGTCCTGATCGCCCCATCGGCTCCGCAAGCACGCGTTTTGCGCTGGGTCGCCGTGTTGTGGACCGAGTGGCGCTCGCGCAGGCGCGTCCAACCCCGTCGCCGCCCGGACTGTTTCGAAGCGGCGGCGATGGCACGGGAGATGTACCGCCTGTGACAGGCGGCTATCGCGGCTCCGGAGCCATCCGCTCGCCGAGGCTGTCGTAGATGGGCGGGGTCGCAGTCAGGTACGACACCAGCACCGCAGCGGCGGTGGCCGCCAGCATCGGCACGGCCACCGACGTGGTGGCTGTCATCTCGATGACGATCACGATTCCGGTCAGTGGAGCCCGCACAGTCGCGCCGAAGAAGGCGGCCATCCCCACCAACGCCATCGGGAGGGCCAGTGCTCCGACGTCGGTGCCCCACACTGCGTTGAACCCACTGACGAACAGCAGCCCCCACAGCGCACCCAAGGCCAGCAAGGGTGCGAACAAGCCGCCGGGAACAGCAGCGGCATACGACAGCGGCCCCGCGACAAAACGCACCAACAGGTAGCCGATGATCACCGGAACGGCCAGCTGCTGGCCGCTGAGGATCGTCTGGGTCAGCTGGTCCCCGCCGCCGACCGCCAGCGGGGAGATGAACATGGTCAGCCCGATCACGGCACCGATGGCCGCCGCCTTGGCCACCACTGGAATACGCCGCACACCACCGATGTGATCGACAAACCACAACACATTTCGGTTGTAGGCCGCACCCAGCAGCCCGGTGAGTAACCCGAACACCACGAACAGTGGCAGCCACGCGAGATCCGGGGTGGGCACCGCGCCCACGGCGAAATCAGGATTGTTGCCCAGCATCCAGCGGGTGCAGGTCACCGCCGAGGCTGCGGCGAACAACGTTGCCAGCACTGGTTCCAACCGGAAGGACTTGGTGACCTCTTCCAGAGCGAACAACGTCCCAGCAATCGGGGCATTGAATGCGACGGCCAGTCCTGCCCCACCGACTGCCGTCTGCATCAGCCGAACATCCTTGTCGGACAGGCGGACCCGCCGTGCTGACTCGGCGCCGATCACCGCACCCATGTGCACGGTGGGGCCCTCGCGGCCCAACACCAGCCCCGAGCCGATCGACAGCACACCGCCGATGAACCTGGCCGGCAGCACCAGGAAGTTGGGGGCGCTCGCGTCGCCGCGGTAGACGGCCTCGACGTGCGGGATGCCGCTACCGGAGGCCAGCGGCACCCATCGGACGATCAGCGCGGCCAATGCGGCACCGATGGCCGCGACCGCGATGGGGACCAGCCACCCGGGGCCCGGCGCGGCCTGCGACCATTCGACCAGTTCACCGCGCAGTCGGTCCGCAGTCTGCAGGCACCAGCGGAAGGCGCCGCCGAGGAACCCGATGAGTGCGCCCGAGAACACCGCTGTCAGATAGAGCAGTGCTGATTTTCCGACGTCGGGATGAGTCATGTACCGGGACGGGGTGGCTCGCTTCTGCTGCGCACGGCGGGGTCATCTCCTTCGGAGGTCGGGTGTTCAGTCTGTCAGTGCGGTTACCTCTCGGCCAGCCGAGCCTGCCACTACAGTTCCCGGTGGTCAGGCAACATCACTTCCAGCCCAGGGGATTGATCATGGATGTCGCAGCACGGTCGTGGCTCGCCACAGGCGTGGCGTTTGTCGGCGCGGGCGCAGTGGCGTTCGCACCCATCACGCCCTCCAACCCGGTACCGGAGTTGCGCGTGACGACGCCGATAGCGGTTTCGGCACCCCCTGTCGAGTTGGCGGCGGTCGACTGGCCGTACATCCTGTCACTGCCCATCGTGCGACAGATGGTGGTCAACTGGGCCGAGAACTGGGTGGTGTACCTGGGTGGCTTCGCCCAAGCGGGCATCGGCCTGGCTGAGTCGCTGATCGCCATTCCCGGAGTCACCGTGGAGATCATCGAGCAACTGGTCGCCCTCGACTTCGTGGGGCATTCGACACGTTCACCGAGGCGGTCCGCGATTCCGTCGTGGCCGTCGGCCAGCCGCTGTTGGACTCCTGGATCTGGCGTTATCAGAAGGCCCTGCTGGTGGATGTGGCATTGACCGAGGCGCTGCCGCAAGCGTTCATCGACGTGGTCAACGGCTTTCTCACCGCGGGCGGAGGAGTCACCACCGCACTGATCCAGGGCACCCAGGACTTCGTGGCCGCGGTATTGACCTTGAATCTCACCAACATCGTCGATGCGGCCGTGGACGGGACGCGGAACTTCGTGGTCTCGCTGGGCGACGGAGCCAGGTCGATCATCGACGGCATCGAGTCAGCCCAGCTGGGTATCAGCACCGCGCTGGCCACTGATCCGCCCGTGCCGCCCACCTTCGCCGACGTCGACAGTCCCGCGGTGGAGTCGACGATGGCCGAGTCGGCCGTGACGGTCACCGTTGATACCGAGGTGGCGGCCGATACCGAGGTGGCGACCGAGGACCCTGCGGCCGTGTCCCTTACCGAGCCCGATCCAGAGTCCGGGCGCCAGGCTGTTGAATCCACTGAATCCGACACCGAAGCAGAGGAATTGGAGCAGGACGCACCTGCCGAGGACGCGGAAGAACCCGTCACCGAGGACTTGGACACCGCCGAAGAGCCGGCGACGGAGACCGACTCGCAGACTGCCGAGCAGCCGAGCGACAGCGCCGCCAACGAGGAGAAAGCCGAGTCTCCGGCAGCTGAGCCGGCGTCGGACAGCGAGGCTGCCGCCTAACCGCTGCCGGTCTGAAGCGCTGCGGGTCCACCGCGAACCAGGGTCACGCTGTCACCGACGTTCACGGTCACGACATGCTCGGTGAACGGGAAATGCAGCAGGCCGTGGAAGTCGTCGGTCCGGACGAACGTGTGTGCCCTGGCGAACAACGGTTGGACGTCGAACACTCGGACCTGCAGTTCCTCGCGGCGCAGGAAGCCCAACTCGGCGCCGGATTCGGGATCGGTGATCACCTGGCCGGAGTCGGCGCACACCGCGAACACCATTCCGGGCCTCACCCCCGCTTCGGCCCCACGGTTGATCACCAGGGTGTAGTCGTCCTCGATGAGAGCGACGTGGCCCGTCAGCGTCGGCCCACTCACGAGGCCGCCATCGAATTACTCTCCCGCAACAGCGATTTCGACGCCGAACCGACCCGGATACGCGGTCGCAGATCATCGGCGGGCACCGGGATGTCGATGGCTCCGGCACCGTCCTGTTCGGTCCCCAGCGTGAGTTCCACGGCGGTTTTGGCCTGGAACAGGGCGATGACCGCCTGCTGGTGACGTTCGGTGCCGAACGAGTTGAGAGCCACCGCGAGTTTCTTGTCGACGTACTCGACCGACCGCTGCAGATCCGAGTGCGCGGGTTCGGCGGGACGGCCCGCCGATTCGATCCGGTTCCCGCCGTACCAACGCTGCCCCAGCGCGCCGAGCGCCAGTGCACTTACCGGAATCACCACCACGGTGCACATCAAACCCAGCGCGTTGTCCAGGGCGATGGCGCCGGCGAGGCCGAACAGCAGGGCCAGCACCGCGGCGCAGAACAGCTGCAGCGACGCTGGAATTGCCTCGACCGCATGCCACAGCCGCGCAATGCCATGCCCGACAAAGCGGGCGACGGCGGCAATGGCCGTTCCGAGCGCGGTCAACACCTTGACGGCGGCGCGGCCGAACTGGTCGACGCGGTGGGCCGGAGGTGTGGGCATCTTCCAGACCCGCTGCTGCGGCGCCGGGCTGGCCGACGCAGGCTGCGGTTCTTGCGCGGGAGCAGCCTCGGCCGTCACCTCGGAGGTCGCCTCAGGCTCCGTCTGCTCCTCGATCTTGTCGGGGTCCGACTTCACCGTAGTCACATTTGTCACATCAGCCACATTGGTATCTTCTCGCAGCCAGCGGCATGATGCCGGCCTGACGCGCCGAGGCGTCAAGCCCTATTCGTGCGGCTCAGGCGGCGGCGTCGCTTTTGTCGCTGGAGGAGGAGTCGGATTTGTCTGCCTTGCCCGAGGTGTCAGATTTCTTCTCGGCGGCGTCTTTCCTGTCGACCTTCTTCTCGGCCGCGTCCTTCTTGGCCGACTCCTTCTCGTCCGCCGCGTCGTCGGTCTTGGAGTCCCCGGCGTCCGAGTCGGTCTCGTCCTTGTCGGCAGAGACCTTCTTCGCCGACTTGGCGAACCCGTTGGTCATGATCTTGCCGAAGTCGTCCACCGCGGAGCGCAGGCCGTCCACCAGGTCCTGGCCCGGATTCCACTGATTCTTGGCGGGTTTCACGTCGTCCGCTTCGCCGGCGTCCTCGTCGAGAACGACGTCGGCCTCGACCACCGGGGTGACCTCGGCCTCAGCCGTGGCGGCAGGAGCGTCGAGACTCACCAGCTGTGCACCGGAGTCCGGAATCTCGTCGACTGCGGCCAGAGTGCTGCGGTTGCGCTGCTGGTCGGAGGTATCCAACGGGTTGCCGCTGCCATCCCAACCGATGGCCTTGGCGATGATCTTGTTCATCTCGATCAGCGATCCGATGAACCCGGGCCCGTTACCGGTGGCGAGATTGAACCGGATGAGGGGCAGCCCGAGGATGTCCCGTTCGTAATCCATGTCGAGGGCGTTGAAGATCGAGCCGCCCGGACTGAAGAGGCCGCCGAAGGTGATACCCACCTTGGTGCCTTCCGGGAACGACACACCGATGGCGGGCCCGAACGCCTCAGCCAGTGCTGTGATGTCGACGTGCACATCGCCGTTGAGGAACGCGTCGACCATCTGTGCCGGGGTGTTGACGAAGGTGCTCAGCGCCCGCGCCGCATCCGGGTTCGCGGCCGTGAGGTCCTCGATGATCGACTGGAAGTTCATACCCATCACCGCGAGGGGACCGGCGATCGGTCCCGCCAGCCCCAGCAGCACACCACTGAGCGGTGAGGCGGAGAAGTCGAGCAGCATCTGCCCGGTCGGCGAGATCTGGAAGAACAGATCGACCCCGGGGATCGAGGTGATGAAAGGCAGCGCGTTGTACAGGAAGGTGTGCTGGCCATCGAGGGTGTCGGTGGACGGTGAGCCAGGGGCGGTGAAGCCGCGGGCAACATTGATGGCGATCTGTTCGGCGATACCGGCGATGTCAGGCAGTTCGCCGAGGTAGCGGATCTGGTTCGCGATGCTCTGTTGAAGAATCGGGAACGCCGGGTTGAAGGCCGAGTTGACCAAGCTCCCGGCGTTCTGACCTGCGTTGTTGAAGATCACCGACCAGTCGGAGTCGGCCGCCAGCTGGACCGCGGGCTCGACCTTGTCGGGCAGTGGCGGCTCGATCGGCGTAGCGGCGATGACCCCCACGCTGACAATCGCCACGCCCGTTACCGCCACCGAACCAACGCCTGCCCGCATCCCAACTCCCTTGTCCGACCCGCGCGCCTTGTTCCCAGAACCGTATCCATCCACACGCGTTTTCACGAAGAAATTGGATTCAAGGGTCTTCGGGTGTCGGTGTCCCCGGATCAGCTGCCCGTTTCGGAGGCAATGGTCGCCGCCGCGTGACACGCTGTTCGACACGCAAAGTCGTACAGGACCTGGGAGGATCCGAGCGTGGCCGAAACGAAGATCACCGTCATCTACGACAACCCCACCGATCCCGCGGCCTTCGACGCCGCCTATCAGGCAGAGCAACTCGACGCCGCTCGCGCCATTCCGGGTTATCTACGCATCGAGACCTCGCGGGTCTGGCCCAAAGAAGATGGCAGTCCCACCCCCGCCTACCGCATGATCGACCTGTACTACGCCGACTACGACGCCGCGAGCGCCGCCGTGACGACCCCTGAGGCGGGAGCGTTCTTCGAGGCCATGGCCCGGTTGTCCACCGGCGGTGTACGAGTTCTGTTCTCCGACATCGAGATTGCCGCCAACTCCTGATCCAGGCGACGGGTTGCGCCCGAGGCCGGAATTAGCAAGGGACTGTTTGTCCCAGGCACAAGCCGGTGAAGCAGCGGCACACTCGAGGTCATGCTCCTGCGTGCCCTCATCGCCGCCGTCATGATCACCCTGACCGCGATCGGCTTCTCTGCAGAGGCTGCGGCCGGACCCAACCAGGTGCTGGGAACCTGGCGGATGGTCTCGGCGGAGACCGAACGCGATGGGGTGACTGCCCCGGCATACGGCGACCGGCCCAACGGCATGCTCAGCTTCACTGCGGACATGCGGTTCGTCGAGGTGCTGACGGACTCATCCGTCCCACGTTTCGCATCCGGGGCCCGCGGTGAGGGCACCGATGCGGAGAACCGGGCAGCCATGGCCGGGAGCATCGGCTTGTTCGGCACCTACACCGTGGACGCCGACGGTCAGTTCAGCGGTAACTACGTCGAGGGTTCCACCTTCCCGAACTGGGTGGGCGACGTCAGAACCACCGATGATTTGCGCATCATTGTCGACGGCGACCGGATGACGGAGAATTTCACCCGCCCGGACGGGACGAAGATCACCATCGTCTTCGAGAGGGTGCGCTGAGTCATCCCACGGCGCACCGCGTTCCGGGACTCCAACACACTTGGCGAACGTCGCCCGGCGAATTCACGCAACAGCGTCGAGAGTGCCCGTGAGCTCGCTGTGTGTATGGCCACAATCGCTGCACAGCACCTCGTACCACAGGGAACCGGATCCACCTGTCGCGAAGGCATATTCAGCCGAATGACCGCAGCGAGGACAGCGAGCTGTACCACGTTCGACAGTTGATTTCACCGCTGCCCCTCCTACCCAGTGCCTGCGCAGCTGTGTACCCCGCCGCCACCGTGTGCAATCCACCTTTGGATAACCCAGTCCGGCAGGTGGGTGTAGGCGGCGGCTTCCTCGGCGATATCAACCTGCGCGGTATCACGCCCGTGTTAAGAGTTGCCCCTTCTGTGCGCCACGTCTTGCACACATGGTTCAGCGGGTCTACGTTTCGCCACTAAGCAATTTGTTAAGCACCCGTGAGCGAACAGAGAACATGTCTTCTGAATCCGCTATTGCTGTCACCGACGTGGACAACGCTGCACGCGCCGTCCTCGGCGAACGACTCCGGGCAGCCCGGGAACGCGCCAGAATGTCCACGCGCGACGCCGCCGCTCGCGGCGGTGTCAGCGCGGGCTTCATCAGCCAGCTGGAGAACGGCAAGTGCGGTGTCTCCGTCGGTGCACTCAAGCGCATCTCCGCTGCAGTGGGGGTGTCGGTGGCTGAGCTGCTGGCTGACGAAACACCCTCTGCACGGCCAGTTTTGCGTGCTCACGAACGTCCGGTGTTCTCCAGTGACGGTGGATTGCAGAAGCTCCTGTTGTCCCGGCCCCCCATCCATCAGCTGGAGGTGTACGAAGGCACGTTCGAGGTAGGCGGGTCAACCGGTCCCGAGCCCTACGCCCACGACAACGCCCACGAGCTCTTCTACGTGCTCACCGGCCACATCGAGTTCTCGATCGGGCCCGACACCATGACGTTGGGACCCCGCGACAGCGTCGAGTACCTGTCCTCCGTTCCGCACCGAGCCGTGAATGTCGGAACCGTTGCAGCACAGGCGATGTGGATCACCTCGCATTTCACCCCGCCCCTCGATCCGAACCCACTCAGTACCGCACCCGCACACCAGATGAAGGACTGACCATGGCCACACCTCACCACCTGCTGATCACCGGAGGCCACCTCTTCACACCCGCCGGCATCGTCGAGGAACCCGTGCTCATCACCGACGGCATCATCGCCGCGATCGGCCCCGAGGCGCTCACCGCCACCGACGCCGTCGAGATCGACGCTGCCGGCGGCCTGGTGTCGCCCGGATTCCAGGACTGCCACATCCATCCGTACCACGCCGGCCTCGACATGATCGCCTGCGACCTGACGCCCTACACCACCGCCGACGGATATCTCACCCGCATCGCGGAGTACGCGGCGGACAATCCCGACCTGGAATGGGTCACCGGGGGCGGCTGGTCGATGGACTCCTTCCCTGGCGGACTCCCGACGGCAGCAGCCTTGGACGCCGTGGTTCCCGATCGACCAGCGTACTTCCCCAACCGCGACGGCCACGGAGGTTGGGCGAACACCAAGGCACTCGAGATCGCCGGAATCGACGATTCGACACCGGACCCGTTCGACGGTCGAATCGAGCGAGACGCCGACGGTCACGCCATGGGCACGCTGCAGGAGGGGGCAATGGGCCTTGTCGCCCAGCACATTCCGCAGCCCACCCAGGATGATCTGGACGAGGCTCTGCGGATCGCCCAGCAGAGACTGTTCTCCTGGGGCGTCACCGCCTGGCAGGACGCCATCGTCGGCGCCACCAACGACGTCCCGGATCCGCTCGACTCCTACCTGCGGGCCACCGCCTCGGGCGAGCTGAAGGCGCACGTCGTCGGGGCGCTGTGGTGGGACCGCAACCGCGGGCTCGAGCAGATCCCGGAGTTGGTGGACAAGCGCACGCGTGCGCTGGCCGGCGGGTTCGCCGCCACCACGGTCAAGATCATGCAGGACGGCGTGGCCGAGAACTTCACCGCCGGCATGCTCGAGCCGTACCTGGATGCCTGCGGATGCCCAGGAGAGAACATGGGCAAGAGCTTCGTGGACCCCACCAGCCTCAAGGACATCTCGGTGCAACTGGACGCCCTGGGTTTCCAGTTGCACTACCACGCACTCGGCGACCGGGCGGTCCGCGAGTCCCTCGATGCCATCGAGGCTGCCCGAAAGGCCAACGGCAACCAAGATCTTCGCCACACCCTGGCTCATATCCAGGTGGTACACCCCGACGACATCGCGCGCTTCGCCGAACTCGACGTGGTGGCCAACATGCAGCCGCTCTGGGCCCGCCACGAGGACCAGATGGACGTCCTGACCATCCCGTTCCTGGGCCGCCGGCGGGCCGCCTGGCAGTACCCCTTCGGCTCGCTGCACCGCGCCGGCGCACAGCTGGCGTCGGGCAGCGACTGGCCGGTTAGCACCGCCAACCCTCTGGAGATCATCCACACCACCGTCAACCGCGCCCCCTTCGGCGCCAGCGGAGCATCCGCCTTGCCCTTCCTTGGTGAACAGGCCCTGTCCCTGGCGGACGCCTTGATCGCCCACACCCTCGGCACCGCCTACCTCAACCACGACGAGGACCGCTCGGGCAGCATCGAGATCGGCAAGGCGGGCGATATCGTCATTCTCGACCGGGATATCTTCGCCGCACCGGTCGCCGAGATCGGCGCGGCCACGGTCGCCTACACGATCATCGGCGGCGAGATCGTCTACCAGGCCGACCCGGCCTTGGTGCCGGCATGAGCGCCACCGATGTGACCGCCGAAGACACCGCGCTTCCCACCTCGGCGCCGGCCTCGGTCGAATTGCGTTCCCTCACCAAGACATACGCCGGTGCGATCGCGGTGGACAATCTGAGCCTGCAGGTACACCCCGGTGAGTTCCTGAGCCTGCTCGGCCCCAGCGGGTGCGGCAAGACCACAACGCTGCGGATGATCGGCGGGTTCGAGTTCCCCGACGACGGGTCCATCCAGATCTCCGGCCGTAACGTCGAGAACCTGCCCCCGCACAAGCGCCCGGTCAACACCGTCTTCCAGGCTTACGCCCTGTTCCCGCACATGAAGGTCGCCGACAACGTCGCATACGGGTTGCGCCGCTCCGGTGTATCGAAAAGCGATATGGCCCAACGGGTGAGCCGAGCACTCGACATGGTGCGGATGACGGCATACGCCAGCCGTAAGCCCGCCCAGCTCTCCGGCGGTCAACAGCAACGCATCGCCCTGGCGCGGGCACTGGTGAACCGCCCGGCAGTACTGCTCCTCGACGAACCGATGAGTGCCCTCGACCGCAAGCTGCGAGAGGAGATGCAGGTGGAGCTGAAGCTGCTGCAACGCGAACTCGGCACCACCTTCGTCTTCGTCACGCACGACCAGGAGGAAGCGCTGTCGATGAGCGATCGGGTTGCCGTGATGAAGGACGGTCGAATCGAACAGATCGGCACCGCCTCCCAGGTGTACGACGCCCCCGAATCAGCCTTCGTCGCGGGCTTCATCGGCCGCCAGAACTCGTTCCCCGCCACCATCTCGTCCTTCGACAGTGCCGGCGTCAGCGTCCGCACCGCGGGCTTGTCCCTGTACTCCTCGCGGCCGGTCAAGGGCGAGCAGCCGGCCTCGGCCGGCGCCGAGGTCACCGCGGCCATCAGGCCGGAGTCGATCGGCGTCAGCCTCGCGCAGGCGCCCGAGGCCACTGGTGCCGACACCCCGGTGAACTCCGTCTCCGGGACACTGCTGGGGGTGTCCGAACTCGGCCACAGTCTGCAGCTGGTGGTCCAGACCGCCGGTGACAACCAGATCCTGGCCCGCCTACCCCGCGCCGCCAACCCGCCCACCGAACTCGGATCGACGGTGACCTGCTCCTGGTCTGCCGATGCGGTCCGAATCTTCACCTCCTGACCCCTGCCAACGGAAAGACAGCTCATGACGAAGCAACAACCGGTACGTGCTCTCGTTCCCGCCGCGCTGAAGAACTCGATCAGCCGCCGCGCATTTCTGGGAGGCACCGCCGCACTGGGCGCAGGCGCCTTCCTGGCCTCGTGCTCCTCGTCTTCCGGCGGCGGCAACTCCTCCGCGGGCACCCTGAACATCTACACCTGGGGTGAGTACGACGACCCCGAGGTACTCAAGGAATTCACCGCCGCCAACGGCCCGTCGATCACTTTGGACTCCTACGGCTCCAATCCGGAGATGATCGCCAAACTCAGTGCGGCCAAAGGCACGTCGGGTTACGACATCTGCGTGCCCACCCACTCGGCGATCCAACAGATGGCCACCGCTGACCTGCTCACCGAACTCGACCACGCCAAGCTTCCCAACATGAAGAACCTCAACGCCAGCGTGGTCGACACTCCGTTCGATCCGGGCAACAAGTACAGCGTGTGCAAAGACTGGGGCTCAACGGGTTACGTCTACGACACCACCGTCATCACGCGTGAACTCACCTCGTGGGCCGATTTCCTGGACGCGGCGCAGAAGGAAGCCTCCGGCAGCCTGTCGCTTCTCGAGGATCAAGGCGAGGTGGCGTTCACGTACTTCTACGCCAACGGGATCGATCCGAACACCACCGATCCAGCGAACATCGAGGCCTACCGGACGTTCATCCTCGACAAGATCGCACCACATGTCCAGGCCTTCGAGTCCTCGACCAACAGCTCGATCTCCACCTCGGCACGCGCACTGATCCACTGCTGGAACGGTGACGCCCGGCTGGGGATTCTCGGCAATCCCGAACCCGAGCGGTACAAGTGGGTCTGGCCCTCCGAAGGGGCCAACCTGTGGCAGGACAACTGGGCGATCGTCAAGGGAGCACCCAATGAGGAGGCTGCCTATCAGTTCATCAACTACGTTCTCGACCCTGCTGTGTCCTTGAAAGAGCTCACCTACATCGGCTACAACACCGGTATCGACGGAGTGGAGCAGGCCGCCACCGAAGCCGGTATCGAACGCCCTGATTTGGTGTTCATCAGCGATGAGGTCATGTCCAAACTGGTCTACAGCCAGATGACGTCGATGGACGGCACCATCATCGCCATTTACGACGAGCTCAAGGCAGCGGCGGGCCAGTGACCGTGGTGGACGGTCCGGTGGCCGCGCCGCGGCGTCGGCTGCGGCTGCCGGGCGGCCTCGGCGCCCTGCCGCTGGGCGCCTGGATCCTGCTGTTCTTCATCCTGCCATTCGGCCTGGTGGTCTGGTACAGCTTTGGCTACAAGCCGGGCATCTACACCACGCACGCCAACGACATCCTGTCCTTCGACCGCTACGGCGAGGCCGCCTCGCCGGCGTTCTTCGCAATCTTCGTCCGCACGTTGAAGATCGCGGCCCTCGGGACCGTGCTGTGCTTGCTGATCGCCTTTCCGATGGCCTATTGGATGGCTCAGAAGCTGACGGCGAAGTGGCGCGGTGTGGTGCTGGCCCTGGTCCTCATCCCCTACTGGACAAACTTCCTGGTGCGCACCATCGGGTGGCAGATCTCCTTGAGCCCAACCGGTTTCATATCGGAGATTCTGCAGGCGATACACCTGACAGACGGGCCGATGCACGTGCTGTACACCTCGGCGGCGGTGCAGCTGGGCGTGGTGTACAACTACCTGCCGCTGATGATCCTGCCTCTGTACGTGGCCCTGGAGCGGATGGATCCCAAGCTGCTGGAAGCCAGTCGCGATCTCGGTGGAACGGCGTGGAGTACGTTCTGGCACATCACGTTTCCATTGGCAGTGCCCGGTGTGACCGCCGGGATGCTGCTGGTGTTCGTGCCGTTGATGGGCGACTACATCACGCCCACCGTGCTGGGCGGTGCCAGCGGCAGCATGGTCGGGCAGATGGTGGCCGCACAGTTCCAGAGTGCTCAGAACTGGGCGCTCGGTTCCGCGATGGCGGTGTTGTTGATGATGGCGATCTTCGGCACCAGCGCGGTGGTGGGTGCCGCGCTGAAGGTGGTGGGCCGCATCACCTCGGCGGTGACATCCCTGGCGCTGACCACAAAGGAGCCCTCATGAGCGTCATGGGTTCACTGCGCCGGCGCAGGATCGGCCTCGGCGACGCCGCGCTCACGGTGTGGGGGCTGCTGGGCCTGGCTTTCCTGTTCTTCCCGATCGTCGTCATCGTGGTGTTCTCGTTCAACTCCGGACGCACACTGCAGGCCTTCGAGGGGTTCAGTATTCAGCCGTACTTCGACGCCCTGGCCAATCCTGCGATCACCAATGCGATCACGGTGTCACTGATCACTGCCACCGGCACCGCGGTGGTGTCCACTGTTCTCGGCACCTTCGCCGGCATCGCCTTGACCCGGCGACCGGGGTGGTGGGCGCCTGGGCTGCTCGTCCTTCTGGGGCTGGTGATGGTGACTCCCGAGATCGTCAGCGCCATCTCGCTGCTCCCCTGGTTCGTCACCCTCGGAACCGATTGGGGCTTGGCGTTTTTCAACACCGGCCAGGTCCGTCTGATCATCGCCAACTCACTGTTCGCCAGCGCGGTCGTCACCTTCATCGTGCGGGCCCGGATGGCGGGTATGAACGAGGCGCTCGAAGAGGCGGCCGCCGACCTCTACGCCACACCGTTGCGGCGGTTCACCGACATCACCTTGCCGTTGATCAGCCCCGCCGTGATCTCGGGCGCGCTGCTGGCGTTCACTCTCAGCCTCGACAACACCGTGGTGTCGTCGTTTGTGTCAGTGGCCGGCTCCACGCCTTGGCCGGTGTACATCTTCGCATCACTCAAATCAGCACTGCGGCCGGAGATCGCAGCGATGTCGACGCTGATGCTGGTCCTGACGCTGGTGGTGCTGGGCATCGTGGCGTTGATTCTGCGCCGTGACCCGGCCGGTTCGGGCGGCGGAGCAGCCGGGCTGACGGGAGCGATGGTCGGTCGGTGAACCGCTGCGGCCCTTGCTAGGTCAGGGTGGCCGCGAGCGTAGTTCCGAGCCGCCGCCCTGACAGCCAGGCCGACTCGACGCGCGGAGCACCGGACGGGCACCAGGCGTCGCCGCAGAGGCCGAGCGGACGTCCGCTGTTCAGCAGGCCGAATTCGGCGTCGCCATGCGTGCCCGCGGGTTTGGCGAATGTCCAGCGGTGCGCGTGCGCCCAGGACGGTTCTCCGACGGTGCCGCACAGTCGGCCAAGTGTGGCCAGCACCGGCGCCACTGCGTCGTCCGGACAGTCCAGGTGCGCACGCGCACGTGTCGCGGTGGTGTGCGCGACGAGGACCGGTGCGCCATCACCGCGCCGGGACCCGTCGTCGGCGACGAAGGACACGTCCGGGTCGTCGTTGACGAACGCGGCGTGGGTCAGCGTCCAGTGCCGCTCGGGCCAGCCGGCGGCGACGGCGATCACCGGCTCGTACTCCACCCACTCGGCGGCCTGCGGCGCCAGCCGGGCGGCCTGTGGGTCCGGCATGGCCAGCACCATGGCGTCGTGGGTGAGACGGTCCAGGGCTTCGACCGTCGACTCCAGGCGGACATCGTCGGGAACCAGATCGCGCACCAGCGAGCGCAGCCCATCCGGTGTCGCGAAGCGCACCGGCCCCGCGGTGACGTCGCGGCCGTCCGGGGAGATCACGTCGAAGGTGTCCGTCCACCGGTGCGCGAGTCCCCGGGCCACCCACCCCTCGACGACGGCGGAGAAGTCCGGATCCTTGACGGTGAAGTACGCCGCACCCATGTCGACACGACGGCCATGCAGGGTCGGTGACGCCATGCGACCACCCGGTGCGCGGCCACGCTCGAAGAGCTCGACCGCCACACCCCGCTCGTGCAACGCCTGCGCGCAGGCCACGCCGGACAGACCCGCTCCGATGACCGCGACGCGTGGTGATGCCATGCCCGCGAGGGTAACCGGGTGCTGGTCCGAGCTCGTGCGACGGAGCTATTCGAGAACCGAGTAGCTCCGGAACCGGCCTCTCTCATGCTCCGGCAGATACGGTGTCGAACGGGCCACAACCGTCCGCGCCTCAAACCGCTCGTCCGTCGCGTCCACGATGCGCACACCGGCAACCCGGTCGGTGACGCAGAACCCGTCCACCGACAGCGCGAGAGCATCGAAGGCGGCTTCTGTGTCGGCATAGCGCCCGGGGGCGCCGTTCAGACGCTCCAGCAGCGCCAGCGCCTCGGCTGGGCCCAGCGACAGCAGGTCAACACCGTCCAGCATCACAAGGCACTTGGGCGACACCATGATCTCGGCCAGGCGATCCGCCAGGTAGGTCAGAATCAAGCCCGAATCCTTGCGCGTTTCCGTCACGCTCTGCGAGGAAGGCCCGTGCTCGGCGTACGCGGCGATGAGATCCTGCTTCTCCTGGTCGCTCAATCCATCGCCGAACAGTTGCAGAGTTTCGCGCAGGAGGTCGTCGGTAACCCCGTCACCCATTCGCGACTCCAGCGGGCCGTAGACGTCGGCGAGTGCGTCCACCTGCGACGGCGACATACCGAGCTCCAACCTGCCCAGCCCTTTGCCGGGGACCAGTGTCCAGTCAGCAGCGGTCATCGCACCCCGTTCCTTTCCGCAACCATCAGACGAGACAGTTCTTGAGGCGACGGCTGTCCGTCAAGTCCGCCGAGCGACACTTGCCCGCACGGTGTTCCGTGCGGGCAGGTGGCGGTCGGCGGGATGCGGCCAAGCGCTCATACCGTAAGGGCGGAACCGGCCTTCTTCTGCAGAATTTCCAGTGCCTGCAGTAGGTAGGTGCGGAACACCGCGTGGTTCTCGCTCATCGGGAAGTGCCCAATGTCCTTCATCTCGATGAACTCTCCGCCCTTGATCTGCCCCGCGGTCCGTGCGCTGTCCTCCGGGGTGGTGAGGTAGTCGTAGTCGCCGGTGAGCATGACGACCGGGCAGCGGTCTCCGTCGATCTCGCCAAGCTTGTCGCGCAGATCGTGGTCTACCGAGTAGAAGTACAGGTCGCCCTTGAACGCTTCGGAGCCTTGGCTGTAGTAGAACCAGGTCTTCCAGCGATCAGCCTCGGGCGACTGCGGGGCCATCAGGTCCCAGACGCCGCTGGCACAGACTTGGGCTGCATTGGCGTGGGGGTGCTGCCACCAATCGAGGTAGAAGCCTGGCGAGTAGTCAGCCCCTTCGACCGGGATGACGCCGGCGAACCGTTCGGGGTGACGCAGCGCCAGTTGCAGTGCGATATTGCCGCCGAAGGAGGAGCCCATGAAGATCGGGTTCTCCAGTTCCAGGGCATCGACGAGCGCCACGATGAAGTTCGCGTAGTGATCGGCGGAGAGTTGGTATTCCTGGGTCCACCACTGAGTGTTCTCCGGCGGGTCCGACTTGCCGTGCCGCGGTAGGTCGTAGGCGATCACGCGGTAGTCCTTGGTGATCTCGTCGTCTTCGAGAAGGCCGCGCCACTGGTGGTTGTGGCACCCCGCGGTGTGCTGGCAGACCAGCGGTTGTCCGCTTCCGTTCTCGAGGTAGAAGACTTTGTACAGAAGCCCGTCGACGTCGACGTCGACGTAGTGCCCGGTGACGGGGGAAATCTTGCTCATTGTGGTGTCCTTGTGCTGGTGGTGGGTGTCGCCGAAGTTGTCAAAGGCGCTGGATCAGACGGGAACGCCGACGGTGCGAAGCAGTTCGAATTGGCGGGTGAAGCACCGCAAGTTCTGCATCAGCACCAGGATGTCGCCCTCGAGTTTCAGGTCGCGTTGGAAGCTCGCCGACCAAATGCCGTGATACATCGGCGCCGGCACCGGGACGCCGAAGTTCTGCCAGGTGTCCGCACTCGCGCGGAGCGCGAAGTGATAGGCCACGTCGAGGGGGCCGGGATCGATGGCGACGTTGACAACCTGGCCACGGCTGACCTCGACGACGAAGGTCCGGTCGGTCATGTCGAGTAGGTAGGAACACGTGAAGTACTTCCCGTGCGCCTGAATCTCCGGGTCGGTGTTGCTCGCCTGGGTGAACGCGTCGGCCCACTCGGCGGCAGTGCTTGCCGAGGTTGTGACAGTCATGATGGTTCCTTCGCGGGAGGGTGAAACCGAGACAGGATTTCTGCTCGTCATGCGGGCGTGCCCGAGGTGGAACGCATCGTTTTCGAGCGAATCGCCCTGCATGTTCCCCATCACACTCGCCACCGGAAGTGGCGTCCAATACCTATCGACAACCGATCGATAGGTAAGAACTAATGGTGGTCGCCAGCGTGCTGAACTACCGTTGAGCTGTGCTTCCCTCCATGGACCTGCGACTTCTGACGTACTTCGTCGCGGTCGCGGAGGAGCTGCACTTCGGCCGTGCTGCCGCCCGGCTGCACATCGCGCAGCCGTCTCTGAGCATCCAGATCCGCAAGCTCGAGCACTCCCTCAACGCCCCGCTGTTCGTCCGCACCAGCCGCCATGTCGAGCTCACACCAGTCGGAGAGCTACTGCTCGACGGCAGCAAGCGGCTGCTCGGTGAAGCCGAACGGTTGGCCTGGCAGATCCAAGATGCGGGGCGGCACGGATCGCGCCGGCCCCTGGTGGTCGGCTTCCAAGCCAACGCCGCAGCAGAGCTCACGCCGAGGATTCTCAACGCGTTTCACGACCTCCATCCCGACATCGAAGTCGACATGCGTTCCCACGACTTCACCGATCCCTATGTGGGACTGGCCGACGGTTCAGTGGACGTCGCATTTCTACGCCCACCCGTGCTTGTGCAGGATTGGCTGGGCATCGAGACGCTGTTCGTCGAGCCACGCGTCCTTGTCGTTTCGGCGACGTCACCGTTGGCCGGCCTCCCCGAAATCAGCGTCGAGCAGGTACTGGGCCAACCTTTCGTGGCGCGCAGATCGCCCGACGCGTGGCGCACCTTCTGGCTCGCCGCCGACAGTCGACACGGGACGCCCGTTCAGCTCGGCGCCGAGGTGTCCACCGTCGACGAATGTTTCGAGGCCATCCTCGCCGAGCGCGGAATGGCCTTCTCGCAGGCCTCCACTCAACGTTTTTACGACCGCCCGGGGCTGGCTTTCATTCCGGTTACCGACATCCCGCCGACGATCCTGACGATCGCCTGGCGCACTGACGTCGACTCCCCTGTCACACGTGACTTCGTGGAAACGGCGAAAGCCGTCGCGTCGCTGAGCCCCATTCCCAACGCCTGGGTTCCCAACCGGACCTCAGGCGACCAGGTGCTGCCGACCAAACACGTTGATCAGCACGAGGTTTCCCGTTTACGTCGTGTTCAGTAGCAACATCCACGCTGCTGATCTGTCGCGTTAACCCCTGGTGGCCGTGCCTGTTTCGACGTCCACGTCGACGTCCTCGGTGCCGCCGCCCGGTGTCCGGATATCGAAGGAGTAGCGCTGCACGCCGTCGTCGTACTCCAGCGACCACTTGGCCACCGAGCCCGGCACCAGCGCGGTCGCCCGCCCCGCAGCGTCCATGGGCGTCAACGTCCGCGGATCCACGGCCACCGGATTGTCCGATTCCCGATCACGATCGTTGGAGATCACCTGTGCGGACTGGGCGTCGATCTTGAGCTCACGCTGCTCGGTGTTCTGTTGAGAGTCGATTTTCCACACCCACCCGTTGGTGGAGCGCTCGAACTCCAGCTCGATCTTGGTAATCGTCCCACCGGGAACGGTCTCGTCGGCCACCGCCAGGGCCCGGTCGAGGGCAACCGGGAACGTCGTCGTCGCCAGATCGGCGTCGGGACCCGGGCCGGCCGAGACCTCGGTCGACGAACCTGACGACGGACCCGCGGAGCTCGACGTGCTCTCCGGTGACGACGTGGTCTCCGATGACGACGGAGCCGACGAGGTTGACGAGCCCGCGGGCTCACTCGTGTCCGACGAACACCCCGCCACCACGAGCACACCGACCGCTGCCGCAGCCACCAACACTGAACCGAACTTCTCAGATGCGATCACCCTGGGTCTCTAACCGAACTGCCCCGACGACAAACCTGTCCGCGTGGCCGTCGTCGACTCCAGCAGCGAACCGCAGACCGCTGCTGACCGCAACACCGCTGCCGAGACCGCACTAAGGCGAGCCCGGGACACCTGGAGTGACCCCAAGGAATCGGACAGTCAGCCGGGCAGTAGCGGCGGGCTGAACTCAGGCTCCAACGAGAACTCCGTTGCCCGTCAGGGTAGTAACAACGACAGCGGCAGCAAGTCCGGCAAGAAGGACCAACAGAAAAATAAGACGGAAAAGAAGAAGAAACGCCAAACCCAAGCCCAAAAGAAACACAAGAAGAAAGACGGCCGGTGACACCCAAATCCCTTGCCGACGGCAAAAACACCTACGAGGGGGCGCAGCACTGTGACCACCAATGAGCTGCTTCTCGACGTCGAGGTCTTCCCGGACTACGGATTGGTTGAAGTCACCGATGTAGGCGGACGAGAGTCGCCTGAGGAAGGTGGCCAAGAGTACGGAGTTCTACTCTCGGATCACTCTGTGGGTGTGTTCACGATGTCAGTCGAAGAGTCGCTCGAGCGAGATCAGGATGTCCGAGTGCGGGTGTTCCGTGGCAGCGACCAAAATGGTTTGGGCACGTTGGTGTTCGATCGCAACCTGATCTTCAGCGATCCCCCAAAGCTGGGCATCTACCAACCCTTGGCCGATGATCCTGAAGATGGCGGTGGTTCGGTGTCGATCGAACGTACTGGGCCGGTGCGCATCCAGATCTTCGTTGACCCACCACACGAAGCCGATCACGTGAACATCCTGATCCGCTACGACCTACCGCCCTTCGAGATGGACTGAACTGACCTGTGCTTCTGCCCATAACGAGGCGATCCGAACAGCAGGTTGCTTAATCCGCCACGACCCTCCACCGGCGACCAGCACATACGCGTCGTCACGCTACCGCGCCGTGCCACGGACCACCTCGCCTCCTATCTGGGCAGATAGCGTCGGCGGACGTGGAACCAACCTGAGGCCCAATCCACCAGCAGTCAACAGCGCCGTAACAGCGGCGGCCTGAACTCAAGCTCCAACGACTCCTCCGGTAGCCGTAACACCAGCAGCAACGACAGCGGCAGGAAGTCCGGTAAAAAGGACCAGCCGAAAAAGAAGATCGAGAAAAAGAAGAAACGCGAGACCCAGGCCAAGAAAGAAACGCAAGAAGAAGATCGGCCGATGACATCCAAAGCCGCTGCCGCCCAGGTGGCCCCCGACGAAGAGAGCAATGGTCAATGACCAACGAGCTACTTCTCGATATCGAGGTCTTTCCCGACTACGGCCAGATTGAAGTCTCAGACATCGGTGGACGGGAGGGTACGCAAGGGCCAGGTCGCGAGTACGGCGTGTCGTACTCTGACCACACGGTGGATGTGTTCACCATGTCAGTGGAAGAGTCGCTCGCCCGCGATCAGGATGTCCGAGTGCGGGTGTTCAGCGGCAGCGATCAAAGCGATTTGGGCACGTTGGTGTTCGATCGCAACCTGATCTTCAGCGATCCCCCAAAGCTGGGCATCTACCAACCCTTGGCCGATGATCCTGAAGATGGCGGTGGTTCGGTGTCGATCGAACGTACTGGGCCGGTGCGCATCCAGATCTTCGTTGACCCACCACACGAAGCCGATCACGTGAACATCCTGATCCGCTACGACTTACCACCCTTCGAGATAGCCTGAACTGAACTGTGCTTCTGCCCCCCATAACGAGGCGATCCGAACAGCAGGTTGCTTGATCCGCCGCAAACCTCCACCGGCGACCAGCACATACGTGTCGTGATGCTGCCGCGCCACTGTCACGGACCATCTCGCCCACACGGCGCACGGCAGCCTATCAGCCAAAATGCCCTGCTATTGGCGGTTATCCAGTGCCCCCAGTCGGACTCGAACCGACACTGTGCGGATTTTAAGTCCGCTGCCTCTGCCAATTGGGCTATGGGGGCCTTGCAGCTCAGAGCATACTTCAGGCGGTTTCAGCCTTCCTCCGACGCCCTGAATACCGCAGTGATACCGCAGTGCTGTCGATGGCCTTGCCCAGCGCATCAGCCACACCGCTCAAATCGTCGTTGAGCAGGTGCCCGTAGCGATCGAGCGTCATGGCCGCCGTTGCATGCCCCAGGAGTCTCTGCACGACCTTGACGTTAGCGCCTGCACTGATCGCCAGTGACGCCGTGGTATGTCTCAGGCCGTGAGGTACCAGCCCTTCGATGCCGACGTCTTCACACGCATTGTCGAATGCCCAGCGGTACTCACCGAGCGGCAGAAACCCGCCCTTCCGACTGGGAAACACCAGCGCATTCGGGTCGGCGGGCAGCTCAGCCTTGAGTTTCTTCCAGACAGGTTCAGGCACTGGCACGTGGCGATCCCGCTTCGTCTTGGTCGTCGACTCCACGATGCCCTTGCCGGTGACCGCCGTTGCGGACGAGCGCACCGTCAGCACCCGATCCCCCACATGCCGGCGTCTCAACGCAACGGCTTCGCCGAATCTCAGCCCGCAGTACCCCAGGACCAACGTCAACGTCTCGAACCGATCTGCAGCCTTGGCCAGCATCAACAACTCGGCATGACTCAGGTAGCGCCGCTCACGCTCGGCTTGCTCGGGAAGATCCTCGTCCCGCTTGATCTCCAACGCGACGTTCTTCGCCACCTTGCCTGTCCGTTGGGCGTACTTGAGGACAGCACCTACCAGCTGATGCGCTTGGGTGATTCGACTTGCCGATAAACCGGCTCCGCGTTGCCCACCATCGACCGTCAGCGACCCCAGCCACGTCGAATAGGACTCGTAGTCAAGCCTTTTCAGCGGAACACCTTCCCACTTCGGCAAGACGACAGTGTCGAGCAACGAACGGTAGCCGGCAACCGTCTTCGGCTTTCGGTGCTGTTTGGTGGCGAACCACTGCTCGGCCACCGACCCGAACGTCTCCGCACTCTTCCTAGGATCGACATACTCACCGCGTTGAAGGTCGGCGGTCAGGCCGTTGAGGTATGCCTGCGCATCCGGCTTGCGCTGGAAACTCTTGGTGCGTTCAGCGCCCGTGCTGTCGACCCATCTGACACGCCAGCGCGAGACCTTGCCGTATACCGCAGACCGCTCCGTACGCATGGTGCCGTCGGATTCCTTGACCCGCTTGTGCCAGCGGTCATCGATACCCGCCCGTTCGTTCCGGGTGATCACAAATCGACCATACCGCAATAATCCGTGGTGGTGATCCGCTTTGCACGCCCCGGTCGGTATTTTGTCTGCGGTCGCACCAACATGATCCGAACGACTTTTCAGTGAATATGGCTGCGGTGGTGGACACGTCGAGTCCTCCCGGTCACTGTTGGCTCAGCCAAGACAACTGGGATTCAGGAGGAATCTGATGGAATTGCTAGGAGCCAAGGAAGTCTCGGACATAACGGGTGTCCCCGTTGGGACGCTGAGATACTGGCGTCATTCGGATATCGGGCCGGCGAGCTTCACTTTGGGCCGCCGGGTCGTATACCGACGCGATGAGGTTCTGCGGTGGATCTCCGAGCGGGAGAGCGCAACCCGGCGCGGAGGCGGCGACACCGCGTGATGCCCACGCATGAGAAAGACCTCGGGGTCTAGCCGAGGCCTTTCGTTCGAACCAGCCGATCGCTCAACCGGAAGTTCCCCATGAGAATAGCCCGTAATGCCCGCCTGCAGAAGTGCCACAGGCAGGAAACCCCATGAGCGCCAACGACGAAAGCGACAAGAAGTCCGTCGCCGCGCGCTTGGTAGCCATGGCTCAGGAGCGGTATCTGCTCGGCGTCTCCGAGGACGGTGAGCCTTTCGGCGCTGATCGTGCCCGCCCACATTTGGCGATTCTGCTACGTGCGGGAAAAGCCGGCCTGCGAGCCGAACTCGCCTCCCGCTACTTCGCCGAGACCGGCACGGTCGCCGGCGGCCAGGCCCTCACCGACGCCACCCTGGTCCTCGAAGGTTTGGCCGCCAATCAGTCACCCGAAAAGCTGCATCTTCGTGTCGCAGAGCATCAAGGATCCAGCTATATCGACACCGGACGAACCGACGGGAAGGTCATTCGCATTCGTGCAGGCACCTGGTCGGTGATCGACACCGCCCCAGTGCGATTCCTGCGCACCAAGCTGACCGCTGCGATGCCACTACCACCCCAGACCGGAGACCTCTACCGGTTGTGGGATTTCATCAACGTCGCCACCGCAGACCGTCCTGTACTCCTCGCGGCGCTCACGGCGGCACTGGTCCAATGCGATGTGCCGCACCCGGTGTTGGCACTGTTCGCCGAGCAGGGCAGTGCCAAGACCACGACGACGCGCATGCTGGTCGACCTCATCGACCCCTCCCCCGTTCCGCTGCGCCAGGCGCCACGCGACGCCGACTCCTGGGTGAGTGCCGCGTCTGGCTCCTGGGTTGTCGCTCTGGACAATCTGTCGGCGATCTCACCTTGGCTGTCGGACTCGCTGTGCCGCGCCGCCACCGGGGACGGCAACGTCAAACGTGCGCTCTACACCGACGGCGATCTTGCCGTGGTCAAGTTTCGCCGCTGCATCATCATCAACGGCATCGACGTCGGCGCGGTACGCCCCGACCTCGCCGAACGCATGGCGATGATCGATCTGCGACGCATCGACCGCCACATGCGACAGCCGGAGGCCAGCCTGCGAAAACAGTGGCACCAGGCTCCTCCGAGCATTATGAGTGGACTGCTCAGCCTGGCTGCGACCGTGCATCACCGCCTGGACACCATAGAGGTCGACGACGCACCACGCATGGCGGACTTCGGTCGCGTGCTGGCGTGCGTCGACGAGGTTCTGCCCTCTGATGGCTTGCGCCGCTACATGTCACGTTCGGATCAGCTGTCGGAAGACAGCCTGTCCGCTGACCCATTCATCGAACGCCTGCGCCACCACACCCGCGAACCGTTGCGAGGGCAGTCCGGTGGCGACCTACTCGTGCTGATCACCCCGGCGGGCGGTGACTGGCGACGGCCGAAGGGATGGCCGAGGAACGGCCGCGACGTCACCAGTCTGCTCCGCAGGCACGCACCCGCGTTGCGCAAGCTGGGATGGGCGATCGAGGACGACGGGGCACGTAACCACCGAAACGTCCTGCTGTGGACCATCTACCCGCCGCCCAAAGATGTAGCTGCCCATCAAGCCTCGCAATCCTCGCGACCCTCGCTGCTACGGCCGGGCCCTGAGCACCCCTCGCCCTCGCACATTGACGAAGGCCGCGACGACCTCTCCGCGTAACAGGACCCAAGGGTCTCAGATTCGACGACCTGTCGGTGCCTGCAGGCAGTATCAGGACAAGCCTGGAGGGAGCAGCTGCGATGAGCTTGGACGACGATCTGGAGAACCTGGCCACCGCCGCGATCAGCGATTGGCCCGAGATCCGCCACTCCGGCCAACTCGTTGCGGCAATCCGCGACCTCTACCGAACACATCTGTCGTTTCCACAATTCTGGACCCCACAAGAGCGGGAAGAGTACATCGAGGAATGGGCCGATACCGATGTCCAACAGTTGGCCACCCAGTTCGACGACGTCATCGACGTCGTGATCGACAGGTTCTGTCGGCAGAACGGATATATGCCTCACCAGGAGGACGCAGCAGAGATGATCGACAAAGCACGCAAGGCAGCCGTCTACGATTTGGAGTGCTGCGTCGCCTACCTTGCTGAAGACCTCGCCCAGAAGGCAATCCACACCGCCGGCCGTACCGTCTCGAGCATGACCGGGTGCAGTCCCGCCGCACGACGTTCGCGAAGAAAGCGAGGACGCGGGCGTCGACGAATCAGGTGATCATCACCAATCACGGTGCCGATGAACGGCATTGGACAGATCACGCGCGGCCGTCAGTGTTGCGCGGTCAAGCTTCTTGAGCCGAGCCTGCTCTGCCACACGAGTAAGCAGCCCGCGTAAAGCCTCGCCGTCGTCCAGGACGCTGTTGACAGCATCCATCGGCGCGACGGACTGGTGCGGCTCGGGCGTTTCCGCCGATTGATTCTGCGAAGCAGCGACTCTCGGTACTTCAATCACGCGAATCGGCGCCCCGTATCGCTGTGCGGCATTGCGTGCCGCTGATGCATCCCGACGGCAGGTATCCGAGCAATACAGCCGGCGACGGCCGCGTCGAGGTGCTGCATCCTCATCGAGCATCGCGGCATCGCAGCGAATGCAGCGCGTCGGGTCGTAAGCGCCATCACTGGATGATCCCTCGATCGCATCCTCTGACCGCGGATCGACGTCGACGTCGGGTCGTCTACTCGCTTCCGACGAAGCTGATGAACCTTGTCTTCCCGCATCGCCGGACCGAGCCCGTCGCAGCACGGCCTGAAGCTCGCGACCATCCACGCCGGTGAGCTCAGCAATCTGCGCCAAGGTTTGGCCACGAGCCCGCATCTGCTCGATGACGGTCTGCAATCCACGGAAGTGACCAGACCGCCTCGTCACCGCATCAGCGCGGATGCTCTCGGCGGCGTGCTCGAAACGCTTGCGCTCCCAAGTGTCGACCGCACCAACGCGGTGCAGAATTGCCCGAATCTCCTCGGCACCAGCCGCGTTCGCGCGATCACGCCGAGCCCGCGCCTCGTTCTTCTTTCGCTGCAGTTCGACAACCCGGTATCGCGCCCGCAGCTTCTCGTTCGCGCCCATGCCCGCCAGCGTAGGAAGCAGACACTTATTAGGTCCACCACTACAGCCGTATTCGCAGTACATCCGCCTGGCGGAAGCTCCGGGGGCGACACTCCTGGCTCTAGAGGCAGGCACGGGGCTGGAGCGGCGGTTTGACGCTAAGGACTCCGGTACGTCGATCTGTACTGCCGACCTATCTCACGTGATCGGCATGACCTTGAAGTGTTACAACGCATCACATTCGGGAAAGGGGGTCCGCCTTCTTCGAGTTGAACTCCCCGTCGGTGATGATTCCGGCGTCCCGCAGCTCGCTTAGTTTGCGAATCTGGTCGGTCAAATCCGGCGCGGAAACTTCTATTCGCTGCACTGGCGCCGCCGCTGGCCCGGAACTCACCCGGCGGAACGCTGCGATGAGTTTCGGCACGTCCGTGCGCAACCTGACTAATTGTGGCGGAGCGCTCGGAGATCGCGATGTCGATCGACTCGCCACCCAGCTTTTTCGAGAACCCCAGCGATCCAATCGCACTGAAAGTAAACTCTGCGACCTTGGCGCTCAGAAGGGTGTTGTCAAAGAAGAACAAGCGCCTTGTGGTGAGTACCAGCATCCCTTGATGCTTGTCGTAGACCCCTTGCGCTAGTTCGATGACGCGTTCATCGAGGCGCACGTAATCGGTCAGGGCGAGCGCCTCTCGGCGGCCGAAGAACCGGCCCATCCTGCCCAACCGGTCGAGCGCGTCCGCGACGCCAAGATCGTCGATCGGCTCTGTAAGGGCTTCGAGGATCTCCGCCAGCACCTCGCCATGCTTGTCACCGAGCATGGCAATGGACCAGTCGACGACTGTTGTGGGCGCCTCCGGGCGAATCGCGGCCCTCACCGCAGCAGCCCACCGATTCTTTCGTAAGGAGCGCTTCGTGTCGCCCACGATTGGGTTGCCGACGACAGGCACGTCTATCCCAATTATGTGGAACGCGTTCAGGACAGCTGGGTAGGTGTTCTCGTAGGGCGCCAGGACCCGAGTCGATGAGTTCCTCACAATGCCCACCGCCGGATAGTAAACCAGCGCGAGGGGTGGACTTGTTGAGACTCAGTGCTCGGCAGAGGTCGGATCTCATACTCGCCTCTGACGTTACGAGACGGGCCAAGCGACCTGGCCGAACCACGGCCCCGGATCGATCACCACTACCGCCTTCAGGGCGAGTTCCTTGGCCGTCGCGGTGGTGCCTGCACGGAGGTATTGGCGTATCGAGGTGACGGGATCGGCAGAGGGATCGACTTTGAGTGTGCGGCCGAGCAGGTCTACCCTTCGTCCTTCGAACCCGTGATCGTCGGGATGCTTGCCGAGCTCTGAATCTCCGAAGTCTTGGACGCCGCGGCGGCGATACGGATAACCGACGCCGGCATCCTCGGCATAGAAGGAGTAGACGTCGAGATCTTTAACCCCGTTGACGCCATCTAAATAGTGGAGCGCTGCACCTTGGCATAGGGCGGTGAGTTAGGAGTCGCTCGCCGTACACCGATAGGCGTGGGTTGCGCCTGAACATGCCTACGCGGTCCGCCGTGGCGATCTCCGCCAACCGCCGCAGATGCTCGTCGGTCAGCCGAGCAACCGACCTCTCGCTCTCCACGATCAGCACCTCCCGTTATCTAACGCGGCCGGCATGATTGTCTCCGATACATCAGGCGAGTACCCGCAGTTCCTGATAACGGCTTCGGCGGCGTATCGCGAGGTCGACTCGAACATCCCGCACGCGTTCCGCGCAACTGTGTTGAAACAAGATTGTTGCCATCAACGTCGTCGAAATCGCCGAATCCCGGCGCCTCCAGCTGCCGATAGAAGCTTTCGATGTAGGGCCGCCGCCTCAGAGTGGCGCTCTGTGACCGGCTAGGCACACTCGCCACCGGCGCGCCACCGAGACTCACCACCACAACGGCAATGGCAATGGCAATGGCAATGGCAATGGCAATGGCAATGGCAACAATCAGGATCCTCACATCAGCAGTGCGGGTTCACTGCTGATGTGACGGACACAATCTGCCGATCCGCAGCCGGCCTCGCGGCGACAACTACATCGTTCAAACCAGCTCCCGGACCACCGCATCTCCAAAAGCCCTGATATTGCGCGAGATTCACACACCTCTTGCACTATGGGCGCTGATCCGCCGGTTATCGACGGACAAAATTCTGACTTGGCCATTGTCTGCGCCCAAGGTAACGACGACATTCCGGCAATTACGATCGCTCCCCGGGAGGCTATGACATTCCCCAACAACGTCCGGTACACGCCGGGGAGGTTGTTCGGCAGAGACCCATCTTCGGTCTCATTCAAGCGCGATAAGCGCTGCTTCCAGGTCCTCGTTGTTACGCTCGTCGGTGCGTCCGCCACGGGCCTTGCCCCGCGGTTATTTCGAGGATTTAGGTGAGTACCGGGGGTTGTCAGGGTGAAGAGGCTTCGAGTTACTTTTGGGACCCTCGCAGTAAGCCTGGCGACAGCTGGATGCGGGATCGGAGCCGACCAAGATTCGGTGCGATGGAACGCGCTTCCACACACGATGGCATGCGTATTAGACCCAGCAGATCGAGCTGCTGATCCGCCCGGATCGGCACTTGTCCGCAAGATCACGCTGTCCCATGTTGGCGCGAACCAGATCCAGCTAGACGTCGAGTTCAACTTTCGGATCCCGCCGGAACCGGGCGTGGCTCGGAACGAGTTTGGGGCGACGGATGCCCCTGGCAGCATCTTGACCGATTACCTGATACAGCCCCACCACGCGCACGGTGTAGTGGCGATCTCGAGTCCCCAGCCAAGCATCGGACAAGGCTGGTACGCGGATGTGTCTGAGTTCGACTCCGCGAATCCCGACGTCTTGACCTCCGTCGCGACCGAGGGCCGCATTCTCACTTTACGTCTCGACCTCAGCGACCAACCGACGATCCTCGGCGAGGGCGAATTCAAAGCAGATATTCAGATCGTCCAGATGGTGGCAGGACGGGCTGATTCAATGCCAAATATCTTTCCAGTTCGGGGGCAAAAGTGCGGCTGGAGTACCACCGCTCGCGAGACGCCTGAATCTACAATTCGGCAGCCCGCACCCCAGACCGTCGAACCAACCGCGGCTCGTGAAATTCCGCCGCCATTGACAGGCATGGACCTGAACGGCTTTCGCGACCACCCAGGTGCCCGCTGTGAACCAGCAGATGAGCTTCAGCTCGCGCAGACGACACCGTACTCCGCCGTTGTCGTTTGCCTTCAGGGCCCGAATTATTACTACCGTGGAAGTCGTCTCAACGACGGAGCCTCGATCACCCTGACCGCGGTCACCGAAGTCCCTGGGGGCTTCGATGCCGTAAACACCGCGGACGGAACGCAGTATCAAGTGCGTGGCGATGGACTAACCATCATCACGGCGGAACAAAGCTTCCACGAGCCGGCCGTTGAGCTTTGGCAGCGCGATCAGCAGGTGGCGCCGGTTCCCGTCGACCAGTCGCAAACGCAGTACGTGACCACCCAGTCAAGGCAAGTTCGATGTGCGATCGCCCAAGAATCCGTTGTGTGCGAACGCAACTCAGCTGAGGGCTTTCCGCAGGCGCCTGCCAGCAATGCCGGAACGGCGCGCTGGAATCTCGCAACCGTGAGTTCTAACGGCGCATTCGTTTGGACTGAAGGAAACATCGGCGGCACGGACTCGAATCAAGATGTCATGCTCGCTTATGGGACAGTGAATCATTTCAACGGTTGGAACATTGAGGCGAGTGCGGACGGAACACGCTTCACGAATGCGGCCAGCGGCCGCGGTATTTTCGTCAGTATCGAAAGCGTGTATTCGTTCTGAGCGACCGCGCTTCCAATGTGCGGCCATCCTGCCCAAGACCTCCAGAACTGCCTCGCTCGACGGAGCGCTGTATACCCGGACCCGTGCCGCGAGGATCGCTTATTCGTCATATCTCGACTGTCGGGTCGGCGACGCGTCAATACACCCCGGCCGGCACACTGTCGAGCTTCAAGCTAGGAGAACGCCAGCGTTGTGCGAGACTGAACCGATTACATCGCCGAACGCGACGCATTGCCGTGAAGTCCTTGGGGTAGTAGCCCGCTGCCATTTAGGCAGTGACCGCGGAGTCGCCCAAATTACGCGGAACGCCGCAGGCAAACTGCCGGGCCACTAGTCTTCAGCGCGGGGCTAAGACCTGGACTCCCCGACACCAAGAAAGGTGCCATGAACGGACAAACAGTAGAACAGCTGAAGGTCACCTATTCCAGTCCAGCGTGGCGAAAGAAGTTCGTCGACTTCTGCGACTTGATGGAGCTGCTTGCGGACTGCACGATCGCTGACAGTTACACCGTCTCCGATGAGCTAAATACCGCCATCAAGTTGACTGACGTCGGCACAAGTCTTGTACTTAAGCTAACATCGAAAGATAAAGTTAAAACTAAAGATGCGCGGTTAATGTGCGCCCTCACGATTGGACATGCCGAGCTATTTGTCGATATTGATAATATCGATATTGAAAGTCTTGTTCAGGCCATAGACGCGAGTTTAACCAAAAACCTGATTCGCTTCCCCTTCGTTTGGGGGCGCGATCTCTATGACGCGTACGCAAGCCTTTTCGAGGATGAGAGAGAGTATCTCAACAACGAGGAAACTCTCCGCCTTCTCGATCAGCTCCCACAAGGAGTTTTTCAGTACGGCGCCTTCACTGTCGGCCCTTACGGCCTACACCGCAGTAGCAGTAGTCGAACGATCGCGGCCAGCCGCCGAATTCCCGCTTACCACTGCTCGCGGACAACTTGCCAACAACTCCATCCCGTTTTACTGCAGACCGGACGCAACGCAACCATTCATCAAGATCGTGACAAGCTTGATAATCTCTTAGAGGCCACGAAGCAAGAAGCTAGCGAATGGTGGGCTTTCGCATCGGAAATAAGTGGGGTGTCCGACTCCTTTTACGGCGATCGCCGCGCGGGCGTACTCCTCCCCTTGATCGGCGACACCTTATCGACAACCGAGCTGCAAAGCGTAGTCATAGATCTGCTGGACAACACGAAAGGCGAAGTTCGGGGGTCGATCTCCGGTTTCCTCGACATCAAGAAATCTGGTCCAGCTGTTGAAGCTATGAACCGCGCCGAGCTCCTGCAGATCACTCTCATGGCACGCGAAGATACGTTGTCGAGTTCTCTTGACAAATTAGTGCGCACCGGCTGCGTGACGGTGGAGCTAGGCGACATCCGCAAACCAGTCATCAATCGGAACAGCCGATCAGGCGCATTCCGACTGCGTGCTGAGCTCGGACACTACGGAGTTCGGTTCCTATCCGAGGACCTGGGCCTTGCCTTGCTACGGGAACGCCGCTTGCTCAAGCGCCTCTATGTCCGTGAGCCAGAAACCGATGTAGAAGAGCTGGACTGGCAGCTTCGCGGCATTGACATCGACGACCTAGACGAAAGACTAGAACACTTCTTTCACACTAGGACGCCAGCAGATGCGCTGGAACGCCTCGTTCTGGCCCGGAAAACGAACATGATCACCGCTTGCTTCGAGGTGGGGATCGAGCACGGTCACGATCTGTCCGATCAGGATCTAATCAACACCCTACTGTGGAAACTGGGTTTTCCGGTTGGTACTAGCGAGGATCCGCACGCCGACTTTTGGCGGCACCATGAACGACTGTGGGCACTCACGCAATCCTCCGACATCGGCCGGTCGGAGCGGTTCCGGGAGGCGGCTACGCCCTACTTCACTGACCTTGAGGGGCTTCTCCTAGATGCGCTTGCCTTTACAGCGTGGGGCCTTCTGATCGACCACACCGGCAATGAAACCCCATTCGCCTATGACGATCACGATGACCGGAGGCAGGGTCTAAGTGCCTTACAGGCAGCCTTGCCGCCGCGCAGTGACTTGCCGAAACCAATGGACTACACCGGCGAACACGTCGAACTTCGAGCACTCATGGACGGCTTCCGTTCACTCGCAGCATATCTCGAACGATGCCGCGCTACCCCGGAGACATATCAGCGCCCAGAGAACGCGTTTCCCCGGTACGACGGCAAGACCGACCTGAAGGCCTATCTTCTCCGTTCGACGTTGCCCTTCCTGAATCTGTCCTCACCAAGCCAAGATCGAATTATCCATGGCCTCAAGGAAATTACTGAGATCATGGAAGCGGCAGAAGTGAACCGCGTGCGGAACGAGCACCTGCACTACCGCCGGACCGCGCCCGATATCTCGCGTATCGAACGTGCGCTGGAGGCGACACGCCAAGCCGTTACTAAGATGGAGAACCTTGGCTTCTGCCGGATGCTGTTCATTCCTTCGAGGGTCAGTACGGATCAATGGGGTCAGAGCTCTCACGAGTTCATAGGTCCACGGAGCAACGAGCATTTCTTCGCTAGACCGACCACCCTAGACTGGATGGGACTCCCCGAACTCACTGAACCGCAGTATCTTTTACGCGCCGCAAGCTTTGGTGACCCTAACGAGGTACTTCGCTTCACGAGGCGCTATCAAAGCGAGTTCTCCGAGATGTGGAAGGGCTTCCCGAACCGCCGCCGCCGTGGACAGGGCCTGCCTGCTGCCGAGGAAAATCCAGCGCATCCATCCGACATCGAGATTGCCTCCAGCTGAGTTTGTCCGCTCACGTCAATGCGTGCCACGATGCCTGGCACTTCGCTGTCTCGTCGGCCCGGATCGTCGACGTGGGTCAACTGGTCGGCGCCAACGCACTTGAGGACTGAAACCTCCGCGGACGATCGAGGTATTCATCCCTTCTTGATACGACCCCCTCCGCCAGCATCCATCGTCACTTTTCGACGGACGAAAAGGCATAAGAGCCGTGAAATGTGCTCCGCAACAGGCCACTTTGATAACGCTCCGGCTGACCTCGTTCGTCAGTTCGAGGGTTCGAACCCTCGCCGTAGCCGCCAAAGGAGTGTTCGTCGCAGCTGCTGACCAGATCAAGGCGCGACGACCAGGGATGAAGAGACACGCGAGGATCGCGAGGGTTATCCGCTGGTGTGATCTTGGGTTGTGGTTTCGGTTGAATCTGCTGAGGAAACCCCATCGAGGTATGCGTCTAAGCACTGCTGCAAGATCATCAACGATGCGGGCATGACGACATCAACATCGACATCGACATCGTCGACGTGCGACCCGTCGGCGAGGAAAAAACCTCCCGTGCTGAGTTGTACGTCGATCCAGAAGCGATGGAGGGCCTTCAGTGTCGCGATTGCGTCGACAAACAAGTCGACGTCCGGGTCGAGATCTGGGTCTATGAGGTATTTGATGAGCTCGTGGGTGAGCGAGTGGCGGTGCGCGTAGATGAGGTCCAGCCGATCGGCCTGATCTTGTGTGATGGCGCCGCCCTGAACAAGCCACAGCAGTGACGCCCGGAACTTTTTCTTCGGCGCCAGCGACAGCACCTGCTGCTCATATCGCTGCTGTTCTTGAGTCGTCATCGTCACGCCTGATCCCAGTCCGAGACAGTAGAACTCTCGCACTTTGTCCAGCACCGCGTGCTGGATCATCTCGTGAGTGACTTGGTACAGGCCGGCGAACGCCAAGGTGCTGCGGATGACGTCCGGTTGCAGCTTTTCTCTCAAGCGGCGCTCGTATTCGACCGGGTTGTCTTGATAGCTCACGCGTCCAGTTTGACGGGCCTTGCGTCAGACGATGAGTGGTCGTCCAAGAGGCAGAGCGGTGGCGCCGGTTCTTCCGATAATGCTGCGACGTGTAATTTCACGACTACGGCGGCAAAGACGAAGACGAGCCACCCCGGCCGCATGAGTGACGGCGGTGTTCGAGGAGTGGTTGCCAGTCAGCCAGAGAATCAACGCGACATCGACAAGAATGCGGGATAGAGCCATGGCACCGAGTCGCTCGGACCGAGCCGACCCAACGGTGTCACATCATATGAAACTGCTGGTCGACAGTGGCCTCGTCGACCGGGATCTACGTGGCAAATGGGCGTCCTACCGAGTCAGCACCGAAGCGTTGGACCCGATCGCGCCACCGCCGCACCTCTACAGCGGTAGCTCGACAGGCCGATCAATACTCCAGAGCAGCCAGGACACGATCACACTGAAAGATACGGTCGTATCTACCCGATGTCCTCTGCCGGAGTATCCCTTTGTCCACGAGCTTGGTGATGGCCGTGTTCGCAGCCTGGTAGGACACGCCATGCAGGCCAGCCGCAGCCGATGCCGTGATCATGGGGTAGCCGATCAGGTCGTCAGCAATTCGGAGCGAAACCCCTTTGGCACCTCGCAGAATCGTCTGAAACTCCTCACGGAGCGCGAGAAGCTTGTCCACTCGTTCGATGACCTCCAGGGCCTCGGCGTGGATGGCCGCGGATATGAAGCACACCCAGTCGTCCCATCTACCCGTCTGCGAGACGCGCAGCAAACCGTCCTGATACTCCGTGCGGTGTTGCTCCAGCCACGGCGAGATGTTCAGGACCGGAAAGCGCAGTTCCCCGGCACTCATCAATTGCAGCGCCATCACGAGACGCCCCAGTCGGCCGTTTCCGTCGTGAAACGGGTGGAGCGTCTCGAACTGATAGTGCGAGACCGCGACTCGGATGATTGTCGGTATCGCAGAGGTGTCCCGAATCCAGTCCTGCCACTGGCGGAGGCCGTCGAGCAGCCGGTGGTCGGCCGGTGGCGGTACGAAGCGGGCGGACATCACACGTCGATTACCCAGCCCGATGAAGACCTGGGTGGTGCGTATGCTGCCGGCGTGTGAGCCATCGCTGGCAGTTCCGCGCAGGAGTTCGCGCTGGAGGTCCTCGAGCATCCGCACTGAGATCGGACGACCTTCAGCCACCAAGTCGTATGCCCGCTCAGCTGCGGTGACGTAGTTCCTGACCTCACTGACCGAACTGGTGAGCTCCTCGGCTTCGAGAAAGTCCGCTTCGAAGACGTCCGCCAAGAACGCATAAGTACCCTCCAACGCGGAGGTACTCACCGCTTCCCGTCGAGTTGCTGGTCGGGCGAGCAGGCCCGGATTCGGCAGCAATGAAGACGCCTGATCGGCGCGCGCCATCGCGGCAGCGGCGTCGATGACGGCTGCGTAGGTCTCGGCTTCTAGTTCGAGGTTCGGTGGAAGTGGGTCCGGCACGTAAGCGACATATTCGTACTCTTCACCCAGGCGCGGATCATGGCCCCGTATCGGCACCAACTGTCCGATCGGGCTGTCGCGAAGCGCCTCGACATCCACCCGTTTCCGCCCTGACTCGCCTACCTTGAATTCCGTAACTGTAATTTCAAGCTTAATCCCTGAACCTTGAAAATCAACGATCAGATTTCAAGGTTGGCGGCACCGACCGATTTTTGGAGGTAGAGGGAACTGCATACGGATGCCGCAGCGACGTCCACGCTCTCCCGGCCACTGCGGTTACGATCCCGGCATTGACATCTGGCAACGCCCGCAGCGTTGCCCTGCGCCCTTCCCAGCTTTGCAGCCAGGAGGTTGGATGCCGCTAGCTTCCGTTCGGCGAGCTAACTGGCTGCTTTTCGGCCTTGGAAGGCGGACGAACGGGTGCGCCCTTCTCGAACACCTCGAGATACGTCGCATACAGACGCCTCGCGGTGGCTATGAACATCAGCGAGAGATACGCCGTCACCCCAAGCGTCGCTGCGGACAGCGCGACGTGCCACCAGCGCAATTCGTATCCAACTTGCTGGGTGGACGCGGCAAGCGCGCCGAGCAATAGAGCGTCGATGAACGCGGCCGCAGCAGCGAGTACCACGCCGCTCATCGTTTCGCGCACGTGAGCACGTACTCGGTCATCCAACGAGAGGGTCAAGCTATCAGCGATCCGTGCGCGAAGAGTAACGACCTGCCCGGCGGCAGCCAGCAAAACACCAGCCAGCAGTGCGACAGCCGGAAGCATGGCGACAGGCGCCGGAAAAACAAACTTTAGTCTGATGGTTGCGATGACCACCAGAAGAGGCAGCCCGAACAAAACTGTCAACGCCCACCAGTCGCGCTTGTTGGTCTTGAACTTCCGAACAAGCTGCAGATAGTCGCGGAGTGCCGGCCATAGACTGAAACGGTCCGGTATTGGACTACGCACCGCGGCCTCCCTTCCCATCGACGCCTCTTATGGATCTAGCGGCAGGTTCCTGATCGATGGGAGCAGTTCCCGAAGAGTCCCCTCAGCTTGATCGTAGAACTTGTCGTCACCAACGTAACTGTTACCCACGACATAAGTGAATCGGCTGAAATCGGTCGTCGGCGTGATCTTGCGCTGGTGAGTTCCATCATCAAGCTCGACCGCGACATCGTTGAAATCGACCTCGACTCTTTCGTCGCGATTGACGAAAATGTCCTGGCGCAGAGAGTCCGTCGCCTCTTGCGTCCGCGTCGCTGCGGTACTTCGCCGTTCGGCCTTGGCTTGCGCCTCCGCTGCCTTCTGCTCAGCACGCGCCTGCTTGCGGGCCGCCGTCATCTGCTTCCTAGAGAGCCTCTTCCCTTCAGCGTCGCGATCTGGTACCTCGATACGCGCGGCACGACCAACGCCGGGGAACCCTTCGAAGAAGTTTTCGGCCCATTCGGCGACCCGCGATTTGACATCAACGCCGTCGGGTGCGACCGACATTGACACATCGTTGCGGTTTCGTTGGCCATCATCATCGAAGGTCCAGCGGTCGAAAACGACGCGCTTGACGGTCGCGGCCTGGATAAACGCCATCATTGCGTACTCGCCAGCCAAGTTGCCCAGGACCTGCAAGCGCCAGGGTACGTCGCTGCATTCTTTCAAACCCCTGATGATTCCGTCAGACGGGCACGAACGCCCGCGAACTTCGACCGCGAGAAGTGCGATGGTGCCTCGAGTCTCAGCCAGCAGAGTAGCCCGGTAGGGATGCAGCGTCGGCCTGTCCTTCATCGACACATCCTCGCCATCGACGATCAGGGTGCCGTCAGAGTTCATGACCCCGTGCTCGAACGCGATGCGTATCGTATCGCCTGCGTTCACCGCGCCGAGGAATCGGACTGCCATCCCTTTGGCCTGAGCTGGGCCTGTTTCGTCCGCCTCTTCCTCGGTGGTCTTGCCGAACGGGAACACAGTCATCGCGTGCTTGAGGACGTCCGAGATCACCACGTCGCGGTAGTCGAATTGATGAACGGCCCCTGTGGGCTTGCCGTCGTCATCGACAACGGGCCGCTTCGCCTCACCGAAAGGTTGAGGCTCGCGTTTGCCTCCATCATGCAGTTCGACCGCGAACACGCGATACCCGTACTGGGTCATTCCTCGAATACTCCCCTGGTCCCGGCTGCATCTACCGGCGGATCCATCCTGGGCGCCGGTCCGCAGCTGGTCCGAAGTAGGTGTACCACTGACCAACAGCAACAAGCGTCATCGACACTCTGACGCGCATGAACCTGGGGCCGCCAACAATCCAACATCGCCAAGACCCCAGGTGCCGCAGGTCGGGGAGGAAGATGTCGCCCAATACGAGCCTGCGACCAGCCATGGGTCGCTCACGGTCCCCACTAGCAACCGACCAAGCGATACCGCAGTAGATACCGCAGTGCTTTCATTCAGCCTTGGCGCCGGCCAACACCACCAACACGAAATCCGCAGCTAGAAACGGCCCAGCTAACAGCTATCACCAACAGCCAACACAACAAACGCCCAGTTCAGAGGATTTTAAGTCCGCTGCCTCTGCCAATTGGGCTATGGGGGCGATGCAGCTCAGAGCATAATTCAGGCCGGTCGAGCCTTCTCCTGACGTCCCGGATAGCGCGCAGTGTTACTGATGGCCTTGCCGAGTGCCGGCGCGGTCGAGCGTCATGGGCGCCGTCGCATGCCACAGGACTGTCTGCGCGACCAAGACGCCGGCGCCGCGTGCCTCTGTCTCCTGGTTTCGAGCGACTACCGCTTCCCCAGTAGTCGTCCCTGAACAAATCTCAAACGCGCGCTGCAGACCGATGCCGACCTCACACTGATCACATTTCGCCGCTGCATCATCGTCAACGGCATCGAAGTCGGCGCCATACGTCCCGACCTTGATGAACGCACAGCGATGGTCAACTTGCGAGGTAGCGACCGCCACTTGCGAGAGTCGGAGGCCCATCAGACAACGGAATCTCGTCGACGCACGGCGGCACGCGACCAAAGTCCGCGATGCGCCCACCATGCCTCGCGACCCTCGCTGCTACGGCCCGGCCCTTCAGCAGTGCCCGGCCCTGAGCGCCCAGCGACCTTCCTCACTGACGAGCACCGCGGCGACTTCTCCGCATAACGGCACGCTGCTGTCGCAGATTCGACTTGTCGGTGCCTGCAGGCAGTATCAGGACAGCATGGAGGGAGCAGCTGTCATGAGCCTGAACGACGACCTGGAGAACTTGGCCACGGCCGCGGTCAGCGATTGGCCCGAGATCAGCTTCTCCGGCCAGCTCGATGCCGCGATCCGCGACCTCTACCGAACACATCTACCCTTCCCGCAATTCTGGACTCCAGAGGAGCGCGAAGAGTATGTCGAGGAATGGGCCGATTTTGATGCTCAACGGTTGGTCACGCAGTTCGACGACGCCATCGACGTCGTGATCGACCGGTTCGGCCGCCAGAACGGATATCTGCCGCAGTCTGAGGACGTGGGAGAGATGATCGCCGAAGCACGCAAGGAAGCCGTCTACGAATTGGACGCCAGCATCGCGTACCTTGCCGACGACCTCGCCCAGAAGGCGATTCACACCGCTGGCCGTACCGTCTCGAGCATGACCGGCTGCAGTCCCGCCGCACGACATTCCCGCAGAAAAGGCAAAACGTAGGAGTCGCCGCATCAGCTAATCGTCACCAAACACGGTGCGGATGAACGGCATTGGACAGCTCCCGCGCAGCCGTCAGTGTGCACGATCAAGCTTCTTGAGCCGAGCCTGCTCCACCGAGCGAGTAAGCAACCCCGCAGGGCCTCACTGTCGCCCAGAACGATTTTGGCAGTGTCCATCGGTGCTACCGGCGTTCTGCTTGATAGATTGCCGTCGACGTCGGTCGAGGCTCGGAACCTCTCACGCTGACGACCTCCGTCTCGTCTCAGGTCGCCGCAGGGCTCGGCGCCGCGGGACCCTCGGTGAGGATGAAGTATTCGCGCATTTCCACGATGCGCCCGTCGACGACCTCGGCGACGCCCGCAACGCGCGTGGACACGATCAATTCACCGGTGGCACTGTAGAAGTCATCGACGCGCTCGGTGAACACGAAGCGGCCCCGCGACTCGATGAACTTGAAGTCCACGGTCATCGTCTCGAAGCCCGGCGGGAAGCTCTCCGCCAGGCCTCGGGCCTCGTCGATGCCCACGGTCGTCACCATTCCGACGTTCTCCCACACCGTCTCCGGGGTGAAGAACTCCTCGAAGGACGCCAACACGGTGGCCTTCGAGCCGCTCCAGCGCTCGAGGAATTGCCGCACCACGGCACTGGGGTCGGCGGTCGTGGTGGTCTGGTGGGTCGCATCCGATGTGGTCATGACGTCCACGGTGCCGCACCGACCTGCGGCGCGGAACGGTCACTTTCGTCCCCGGTTCAGCGCAACCTGGGATGAATCAGTCCCTCCCTCCGATCGTCGACCTGCTGGAACAATGGATCGATGACCAGTCGCCCGGACCCCGGCGGTTCCCTCGGGGACTTCCTGCGGGCTCGGCGCGACGGACTGGACCCCACCGAGGTGGGGCTGTCCCTGCTCGGGGCCCGGCGGCGAGTTCCCGGGCTGCGGCGCGAAGAGGTCGCCCACCTCGCCGCCATCAGCCACGACTACTACGCCCGACTCGAACAAGGTCGCATCGCTCCCTCACTCGCGGTCCTGAAGACCCTGAGCGACGTGTTGCGCCTCGACGCTGAACAACGCGCCTACCTCTACGAACTTGCCGGCAAACCGGTCCCTCGCCGACAGACGTCAGAACAGCACCGGGTGCGGCCCCAACTTCAGCGGCTACTGGACGCGATGACCGAGATTCCCGCCTTCGTCTTCGACCATCGATTCGACATCCTCGCGTGGAACCCGCTGGCCGCCGCCATCTACGTCGACTTCAGCCGCATACCGCCCGAGCAGCGCAACTACGTGCACCTGGTGTTCACCCACCCCGACGTCCGTGCGCTCTACGCCGACTGGGACACCGTCGCCCGGGATTGTGTAGCCAGCCTGCGCAGATCCGCCGCCCGCACCCCCGACGACGCACGCCTACTCGCACTGGTCGACGAACTCCGCACCCGGGACACGGTCTTCCGCACCTGGTGGCCCGCCCACGAAGTCGTCGACTCCAGCAGCGGAACCACCGTCCTGCGCCACCCCATCGCCGGCAAACTGACCCTGGAGTGGAACACCTTCCTCAGCGACACCGACCACGACCAACGCCTCATGACCCTGACCGCGCCCCCACACAGTCCCACCCATCAGGCTCTGAAATTCCTCAACTCCTGGACCGAGAGCACCGCTCAATAGACTCGTTGCCGTACCTGCGCTGGCGTGACAAAGGCCCTTACCGCTCAGATGGCCCGGTGGACGTCGTCCCAGGCGCCGAACCCGCCCAGAATGTCACTGACATCGGCGAATCCGTTCTTGCGCAGCACGCTCGCGGCAACCGATGACCGGTAGCCACCGGCGCAGTACACGACAGTCGGCTTGGCCGGGTCCAACTCGGCGTAACGGCCGGGCAGTTGCCCCACCGGGATGGACACTGCGCCGGGAATGGTTCCGGCGGCAACCTCACCGGGATTACGAACGTCAACCACCTGCAGATCGGGCAGCGCGGCCGCGCGCTGGTCGAATGCCTTCGCCGTCAGCCGGGATGCCACCCGGACATCCTCTTGGTGGTCGAACATCGCTTCGAACGGCCGGTCCAGGTAGCCGATCACCCGGTCGAAGCCGATGCGGGCCAGGCGGGTTTTGCCTTCCAGTTCTTGTCCTGGTTCGGTGAACAACACGATGTCGACGTCGTGTGGCACCACCGATCCGGCGAACTCCGCGTAGCGCCCTTCCAATCCGATGTTGATCGCGCCGCGAAGATGTCCCAGTGCGAAATCCTCCGGGCCACGGCCGTCGATCAGAACAGCTCCCGCTGCGACGGCTTCGCGCACTTGGTCATAGCTCATGGCGGTGGGCATCTTGCCCTCGTCCAACAGTTTTCGCTCTTTGCGGTTGAGGATCGCGTCGTAGACGAAGTAGCTGGGCGCCGGCGGTTGGCCTTCGGTGACCAGGGCCATGAACGTGGCCTTGTCCGGAGCGCGGAGCGCGTAATTGGTCTGCTTCTGCTCCCCGATGTTCGACCACAGGTCGGTGGACAGATTCTTGCCGCACGCCGAGCCGGCACCGTGCGCCGGGTACACCCGGGTGGCGTCGGGCAGTGTCATGAGCTTGTTGTGCAAAGAGTCGTAGAGCTTGTCAGCCAGTTCCTCACGGGTGAAACCGATGGAAGCAAGCAGGTCCGGCCGGCCCACGTCACCGATGAACAATGCGTCTCCGGTCAGGACTCCGTAGGGAACCGTGTCGCCGGGGTGTTCGTAAACGACGATGCTCAGCGACTCCGGCGTATGCCCTGGCGTATGCAAGAACTCCAGTGTCACCTCACCCAGCGAGTAGCGCTCGCCATCGGCGACGCCCATCGACTCGAATTCGGTTTCCGCAACCGAGGAGTACACGATCTTGGCTCCGGTGGCCTTGGCGAGTTCGAGGTGGCCGGACAAGAAGTCGGCATGGAAGTGGGTTTCGATCACGAGTTCGATGGTGTAACCGCGCTCAGCGGCGTCCGCCAGGTACTCGGCCACGTCACGTTGAGGATCAACAACAACTGCGCGCCTTGTGTTTTCGTCAGCAATCAAATACGACGCGTGCGACAGGCAGTCCAAGTAGTACTGAGTGAACTCCACGGTGGTTCTGTCCTTTCATCCGGGGCGGGTCGGTCTGCTGACCCTCAGTCTGCAGATACCCCTATGGGTATGTCAAGTACCCTAGGGGGTATTCGATTCCCGCTTGCATGTACCCCCTGGGGTATGTCTACCATGACGGTGTCGCATACCCCCAGAGGTATCAAGAGCAGGCTTCACCCCGCCACGAAAGGACTCCCATGGGCGCACCCGTCATCATCGCTTCGCAGAATCTCAACGACCTGCTCGAATCAGCCACGCCACCCCGCGTCCTCGACGTCCGCACTGCCGGAGAGTTCGAGGCCGCTCACATCGCCGGCTCGTACAACGTGCCACTGGACCTACTCCGGGAACACCGCAAGGAGATCATCGAGCACCTCGACGAGGACGTGGTGCTGGTCTGCCGCTCCGGGCAGCGCGCGGCGCAAGCCGAAGAGACCCTTCGTGATGCCGGGTTGCCCAACGTGCACATCCTCGACGGCGGGATGGTCGCCTGGGAGGCCGGCGGTTTCGCCGTGAAACGCAGCCTCCAACGATGGGACCTCGAGCGTCAGGTCCGTCTGGTCGCCGGTTCGATTGTGTTGTCCAGCGTGGTGGCCAGTACCGCGGTTCCCGGACTCAAGTGGGTGGCCGCGGCGCTCGGCGGCGGGCTGACCTTCGCGGCACTGACCAATACCTGCGCCATGGGCATGGCGCTGGCCAAGCTGCCGTACAACCGCGGGGCGGCCTGTGACGTTGAAGATGTTGTGGCACAGCTCGTCGGTTCACGCCGGCCGGGCCGGTAGGTGAGCAGCAGATCATGGTCACACTCACAATCGCTCTTGCCGTACTGGTCGGCGTCGCACTCGGACTGTTGGGAGGCGGCGGATCCATCCTGACCGTCCCATTACTGGCCTACGTGGCCGGCATGGACGCCAAGCAAGCCATCGCGACATCACTGCTGGTCGTCGGCGTCACCAGCGCCGTCGGCGCGATCTCCCACGCTCGGGCTGGACGCGTGCAGTGGCGTACCGGATTGACCTTCGGAGCAGCGGGCATGGCCGGCGCCTACGGCGGTGGGCTGCTGGCCCGCTTCATACCCGGCACCATCCTGCTGATCGGGTTCGCGGTCATGATGATCGCCACCGCTGTCGCCATGCTCCGCGGGCGCCGGAACCTCGACACACCTGCGGGTCACCGGCTTCCAGTGCCGAAGATCCTGGCGGAGGGCCTGGTGGTTGGGCTGGTCACCGGGCTGGTGGGCGCCGGCGGCGGCTTTCTGGTCGTGCCCGCTCTTGCGCTTCTCGGCGGACTACCCATGCCGGTCGCGGTGGGCACCTCCCTGATCGTGATCGCGATGAAGTCGTTCGCCGGGCTGGGCGGATACCTGTCCAGCGTCCACATCAACTGGACGCTGGCGTTCGCGGTGACCGCCGCCGCCGTGGTCGGGGCGCTGGCCGGCGCTCGCCTCACCGCACTGGTCAATCCCGAAGCCCTACGCAAAACGTTCGGATGGTTCGTACTGGCGATGTCGTCGATCATCCTGGCTCAGGAGATCCACCCCGCCGTCGGAATCGCCGCGGCGATACTCACCGCGATCGCTGCCGCACTGACCTTCGTGTGCACCAGGTACGCCCATTGCCCTTTGCGTCGGATCAGCGCCGCCGCGGGCAGAGGAACCGCTCCGGCGTGACGTCTCAGGAATACCCCCACGGGTACCATGGCTGTATAGCAGTACATGAGAGGAGACACACTCAATGGTCGGTGACGAAGATGCCATTGCCGCAGTACTGAACAGACTGCGCAGGGCCCAAGGCCAACTCGCAGGAGTGATCTCGATGATCGAACAAGGTCGAGACTGCAAGGACGTGGTGACACAGCTGGCCGCTGTATCCCGGGCACTGGACAAGGCCGGTTTCAAGATCGTCGCAACCGGACTGCGTGAATGCCTGACCGGCGAGAGCGCCGACGGTCAGCAACCGATGACCGAGGCGGAACTGGAAAAGCTGTTCCTGGCCTTGGCCTGATTTCTCAGACAACCGAAAGAGGACCATCATGGGTTATGCACTGTCGACGACACTGCACACCACATTCGACGACGCAGTGGAACGCACTCGCAAAGCATTGTCAGAACAGGGTTTCGGCGTATTGACCGAGATCGACATGAAAGCAACGCTGAAAGCCAAGCTGGGCGAGGACGTTGAGGATTACCTGATTCTCGGCGCCTGCAACCCTCCGCTGGCGTTCCGCGCCGTCACCGCTGACCGCCAAATCGGCCTGCTACTGCCCTGTAATGTCGCTGTGCGCGCCGACCCCGACAACGCCGGCACCGTGATCATCGACGCGATGGATCCGCAAGTGATGGTGCAGGTTTCAGATGCTCCCGGCCTCCGCGCCGTGTCCGCTGAGGCCGCCGAGAAGCTTCGGGCGGTCATCGATGCACTCAACGGAGACCACAAGTCGGAATAGCGCCAGAAGCGGATCCGTGCCGCCAGTGTCAGAGCGCCGCTCGAGCCAAGAATCCGCCAAGAATCCCTTTAGCTGTTGGACGCAGGCTGTTGTCATCGACCACCATCCCCGGAAGGGAAGGAAACACCACGATGAAGCACCTCGTCCGCGCCGCTTGTGTGGCCACCATGCTCAGCTCGGTCGTCATTCTGGGGGGAGCCGGCGCAGCTACGGCTGCGCCTCTGCACGACCCGTATGGGTTCTGCAACTCCCACAACCAGCAGGGCAACTGCCTCTACGGAGCCGCCGGACCGGCGCGCAGCATCGATGTCACGATCCCAGCCGACGACCCGCAGGAACAAGCAATCATCGACTACGTGACCAGAGCTGTCGACAACTTCAACGCCGACGCCACCGACATGGAATCCCTTGGCGATTCCGAACTTCCCTCCACAATCACCGTCACCAGCACCGACTACGCCTCAGGAACTCCTGCGACCGGCACCCAGACCGTCGTCGTCGCACTCGACCAGATGCTGCGGCATGCAGCGCACCCAGCGGCATGGTTCCAGGCGTTCAGCTACAACCACGCCACCAGGTCGCCGATCACCTTCGACACCTTGTTCCGGCCCGGCACCGCGCCGCTGTCGGTGATCGTTCCCATCGTCGAGCAGCAACTGAGCAGTACCGCCGGCCAACCGATCACCCTCGACTCAGCCACCGCCACGGACCCCGGTTACTTCCAGAACTTCGCCGTCACCGACGACGCCGTGATCTTCTTCTTCGGCCGCGGCGACATCGCGCCGGCATTCGGCGCCACGCAGGTATCCGTACCGCGCAGCGCGATCGCCGACATCCTCAGCCCTGGCCTCTGAATAAGGGCTTGCCGAAGATCGAAGGTCCAGCCGGTGATGGGGCGGGCGAACTCCCAGTTCACCCTGTCGGGCCTTGTTGCCCAAAGCAACCGCCCGGCGGGTGGATGATGGTCAGGTGAGCGTGAAGAAGCGCGGTGAGTTGCGCATTTATTTGGGTGCGGCTCCTGGTGTGGGTAAGACGTTCGCGATGCTCGGTGAAGCGCATCGGCGGCTGGAGCGTGGCACTGATGTGGTGGCGGCGGTGGTGGAGACTCATGGGCGGCGCAGGACCGCTGATCTGCTTGATGGTATCGAGATTGTGCCGCCGCGCTATATCGACTACCGCGGTGGCAGGTTCGCTGAATTGGATGTGCCTGCCGTTGTTGCTCGCGCCCCGCAGGTGGTGCTGGTGGATGAGTTGGCCCATACCAACACCCCGGGCAGTGTGAACCCGAAACGGTGGCAGGACATCGAGGAACTGCTGGCTGCGGGGATCACCGTGGTGTCCACGGTGAATGTCCAGCACTTGGAGAGCCTCAACGATGTGGTGGCCCAGATCACCGGCATCGAGCAGAAGGAAACCGTGCCCGATGCGGTGGTGCGCAGCGCTGATCAGATCGAGCTGGTCGACATCACCCCGGAGGCGTTGCGGCGCCGGCTGTCTCACGGCAATGTCTATGCACCGGATCGCATCGACGCGGCGCTGAGCAACTATTTTCGTCCAGGCAATCTGACTGCGCTGCGTGAGCTGGCGTTGTTGTGGCTGGCCGATCAGGTGGACGCTGCTCTGGCGAAATACCGTGCCGAGCATCAGATCAGCGACACCTGGGAGGCGCGTGAGCGGGTGGTGGTGGCCGTCACCGGCGGCCCGGAGTCTGAGACGCTGGTACGACGGGCCTCGCGGATCGCCTCGAAGTCCAGTGCGGAGTTGATGGTGGTGCACGTGGTCCGCGGGGACGGGCTCAGCGGGGTGTCCGCGCCGCAGATGGGCAGGGTCCGCGAACTGGCCTCCAGCCTGAGTGCCACCCTGCACACCGTGGTCGGTGACGATGTGCCGACAGCATTGTTGGATTTCGCCCGGGAGCGCAATGCCACTCAATTGGTGCTCGGCACGTCGCGGCGCTCGCGGTGGGCCCGCATCCTCGACGAGGGCATCGGTGCCCGAACCGTGCAGCACTCCGGCACCATCGACGTCCACATGGTCACCCACGACGAAGCCCGACGCGAGTGGACACTGGATGATCTGTCGCCGCGCACCCGGTACTTGACGTCGTGGCTGGCGGCGCTGGTGGTGCCGTCGACCCTGTGCGCGCTCATCGTCCTGCTCCTTGACCCCCTGCTGGGCGTGGGCGGGGAGAGCGCACTGTTTTTTGTCGGGGTGCTGGTGGTGGCGCTGCTCGGTGGGGTGGCACCGGCGGCACTATCGGCGGTGCTGTCTGGCTTTCTACTCAACTACTTCCTGGTCGAACCCCGCTACACGCTCACCATCGCCGCGCCCGACAGCGCCGTCACCGTGGTGGTGTTGCTGGCCGTGGCGGTCGCCGTGGCCGTGCTGGTCGATGGTGCCGCCAACCGGGCCCGGGAAGCCCGCCAAGCCTCCCGCGAAGCTGAGTTGTTGGCATTGTTCGCCGGATCGGTGCTGCGCGGAGCGGATCTGACGGCGTTGTTGGAGCGGGTCCGCGAAACCTACCTGCAGCAGTCGGTCTCGCTGTTGCGCGACACCCTGGTCGGTGAGCCTGCTCTCGTCGCGTGTGTCGGCGAAACACCCTGTGTGGATGTCGAATCCGCTGACACCGCCGTCGAGGTCGGCGACGACGAATTCTGGCTGCTGATGTCCGGCCGTAAGCTGGCGGCCCGGGATCGGCGTGTGCTGGGTGCCGTCGCGACACAGGCAGCCGGCCTGGTGCGCCAACGCGAACTGACCGAGGAAGCCAGTCGCGCCGAAGCCATCGCCAAGGCCGATGAGTTGCGCCGCTCGCTGCTGTCCGCGGTCAGCCATGACCTGCGCACACCACTGGCTGCCGCCAAGGCCGCCGTGTCCAGCCTGCGCAGCGAGGAGGTCGACTTCTCCCCGGGCGACACCGCCGAACTGTTGGCCACTGTGGAGGAATCGATCGACGGGCTAAGCGCACTGGTGGGCAATCTGCTGGACTCCTCCCGACTGGCCGCCGGGGTGGTGAAACCGAACCTCGGCCCGGTCTATGTCGAGGAAGTGACTCACCGTGCGCTGCTGGGGATCCGCCGCGGCACCCACAGCGCCGGACTGGAACGGGTCAACGTCGACGTCGCTGACACCGTGGTGCTGGCCGATTCCGGTCTACTGGAACGCGTACTGGTCAACCTCGTCGACAACGCCCTGCGCTACTCCAGGGGCGGTGTGGTCCGCATCAACGCCGGGCAGGTGGGCCACCGGGTCTTGATCAACGTCGTTGATGAAGGCCCCGGCGTGGCCCACGGCACCGAGGAGCAGATGTTCGCACCATTTCAACGCCTCGGCGACACCGACAACAGCACCGGCGTGGGTCTCGGGTTATCGGTGGCGCGTGGATTCACCGAAGCCATGGGCGGTGTCTTGTCGGTGACCGACACCCCCGGCGGCGGGCTGACCGTGATCGTCGATCTAGCCGCCGCAGGTGCGCAATGACCCGCACACGGGTACTGGTGATCGACGACGAACCACAGATCCTGCGGGCACTGCGGATCAACCTGTCCGTGCGCGGCTACGACGTCCACACCGCCGCCACCGGAGCCCAAGCCCTACACACCGCCGCCGCGCACCCACCTGACGTGGTGATCCTCGATCTCGGGCTGCCCGACATCTCCGGCATCGACGTCCTGGCCGGACTGCGCGGGTGGCTCACGGCACCGGTGATCGTGCTCTCGGCACGCACCGACTCCTCAGACAAAGTACAAGCACTCGACGCCGGAGCCGACGACTACGTCACCAAACCCTTCGGCATGGACGAATTCCTGGCCCGGTTACGGGCCGCCGTGCGACGGGCCACCACAACCCCGGAGACCGACCAACCAATCATCGAAACCTCCTCCTTCACCGTCGACCTGGCCGCCAAAAAAGTCACCCGCAACGGCACCGAAGTCCACCTGACCCCCACCGAATGGGGCATCCTCGAAATGCTGGTACGCCACCGCGGCAAGCTCGTCAGCCGCGAAGAACTCCTCAAAGAAGTCTGGGGCCCCGCCTACGCCACCGAAACCCACTACCTACGCGTCTACCTCGCCCAACTACGCCGCAAACTCGAACCCCACCCCTCACACCCCCAACACCTACTCACCGAACCCGGCATGGGATACCGCTTCCAGCAATAACCGGTTAGTTCTGCAGATCCCGGGTAATCGGTGAGCCTGCGAGAACGTCAATTGTCGGAGGAGGACGGCGATGAGCACGCGAGTTCGACGTCGACCTCAGGTTGGGCTGCTGGCAGTGCAGTGCGCGTCCATTCTGGTGGGCGCGCTGCTCCTGATTGTCGGCGTCCTCGGATTCGTCCCCGGGATCAGCAGCCATGTCGATGGCCTGCGGCTGGCCGGACCGGAATCCGCAACCCAACTGTTCGGGATCTTCCAGACGTCGATCCTGCACAACCTGATTCACGTCGCCGTGGGTGTGGCCGGGCTGGTGCTGGCGACGACGTACGCGCGCTCACGTGCGTACTTGCTGGCCGGTGGGTTGCTGTTCCTCGGTTTCTGGGTCCACGGGTTGACGATCGACTTGAGCGGGCCCGCCAACGTGCTTCCCGTCGACACCGCCGACAACTGGCTGAACCTCGGTCTGGGCGCCACCATGGTGATCATGGCGCTGACGCTGGCAGGTACGCGCGTCCCGACCGGGGCGGGCGGCGAAGTGCTGATACCCGAGTGAACCGGCTCAGCAGATCCCGTCGTTACATGGCCAACTGAGAAACTGGCTCGACCTCAATTGGCGTCCTTGGGCGTGGCGACATCATCGGTGACGGCCACACCTTCGCCTCCCACTTCGACAACACCCCTTCACTCGTTCTTCTCCAGCTTCCCGGACCGGCTCAGATCGGCATGCGGTATCCGAAGTACTCGTGGTCTTCGTTGTAGCCGCCCTGCCCCTTGCCGATGGAATCGAAGCTCTCGACGAACTCGATCGACTCGATCCACTTGATCTGTTTGAAGCCCAGCTCGACCTCGTTGCGCAATCGCAGTGGGGCGCCGTGGCTTTCAGTGAGCGGTGCGCCGTTCATCTCGTAGGCCAGCATCGCCATGGGGTGCTGCATGTGTTCGATCTTGTGGCAGTCGTAGTAGCGGCCCTGACCGGGTTCGGAGCCGTCTGCCAGGGAGCGGAACACCACCCATTTCGCTGACGGTTGGGGTTCGACGACGCGCATGATGTCTGCCATCCGGACCCCGCCCCACTTGGCGATGCCCGACCAGCCCTGAATGCAGTAATGCTGGGTGATCTGCTCGTGCTTGTCCATGTTCATCAGGTCCGCATAGCTGAAGCTGGTGGGATGGTTCACCAGGCCGTCGACCCGCAAGCGGTAGTCCGCCCAGCCGTCGGCCTGGAGCTGCCGGTACTCATCCGAGTCCGGCAGGGTGCCGTTGGACCAGAAGTACGGCGAGATGTCCTTCTCGGTGTAGTCGGCACGAGGGTGCATCCACTCCATGAGACCTTTGATCCAGCCGATCGCACGCTGTCCGACTTTCTGCACCAACCGCGGGTGATTCAACGTGACAGGTGTGGCCAGGTACCACAGCATCGCGATGATCGCCATCACCAGCAGGTAGATCACCAACGCCCAATAGGATTCGGTGTTGGTGCCGAAGACGATGTGGTTCAGATTGCCCACCAGACCGGTGGAGAACACCATCACCGTATGCACCAGGATGAAGAACACCATCCAGGCCAGAACCAGGAAGTGGACCGAGCGAGCGATCTGCCGGTTGGCCGGGCCCTTACCCAGTCCGAATCGAGCCGCGATCGCCGGCGCCTGCAGCAGACCGGTGATGAAAGCCAAAGGGGCGAAGACGAATACCGTCAAGAAGTAGGCGATCAACTGCAAACCGTTGTAGGCCACGAACCCGTCATTGGCGGGAAAGTCCAACGAAAGATACTGCACCAGAGTGGATAACGCGTTGGGAATGACGTCCCATGACTGCGGAACGATCCGCCTCCACTGTCCGGTGGCGAACAACAACACATAGAACACGATCCCGTTGAGCAACCACAGCGCATCAAAGGTGAAGTGCCACCACCGCGCCAGCCCGATCGTGTGCCGGACACCGGGAATGCCCAGCCAGCCTGGTAGCGAGACCGAGTCATCTTTGGCAGTCCACACCTGCCGTGGGTTGTCGGGATTCAGCCGATCCGCCGGCACCGGCCCGCGCAACCTCAACCACGCGGTGCCCGGCGTGCTACCGGCATTGAGATACAGCCGGGGATGATCGGCCAGAATCTGCAGACCGGCCCTGATGATGAACATCATGAACACGATGTTGAACAGGTGACTCCATCGCAGCCAGGCCGGAATGCCCGGTTCGATGGGACCACGAGCTGCTGCTGTGCCGGGGTAGCGCTGGAGGAATTCCTGCATCCAGTCGAACTGGCGAAGATGCTGAGCGACCGCCACCCCGATGAGCAAGCCCGCGACGGCCAGCGGAATCAACCACAACGTGCTGACCCAGCGGCGACCGAGGCGCACCGACGGGATGCTCGCCGGTTGGTCGGCAATACCACCCGCCCATTCCCCGAGACGGACGCGCTCGATGTCCGGTTCCGCCGCCGGAACGCCCGCCACACGATCCGAGGTGTTTCGCACAACGTGACCGTCAGTTTCCACAGGCTGCACCGTACGGGACTTTGCCGATCGGATCACGGACATAGCGATCATGCCGTCACGTAGTCGATCTTCACGGACTGCCAGGGGCCTGGAACACCGTGTCGGATCGCCACGCGAACATTCTCTCGGCAAACCGCACGCACGTGCCTGTGAACTCGGCAGCATCGGCCAACAGAGAGCTGACGCGCAATCTCGGTAGCCAGGAAGCCTTTGATACTGCCACTACCGCAAATCGAATGGGACTGCGCCAGTGCAAGAGTCGGCGTTGGCGACAGATTCGGCCCCGGCTCAGCCGCAGAACGTCCCTCGACAGGCAAACACGTAGTGCCGCCATGGTTGACAGCGAGAGGGCCGACCCTGCCGGGACAGCCAACAAAACGGCGAGGTCACGCACCATGGGCGTCACCCTCTGCCGTCGCCAACCCGGGCGACCTGGCACTGGGTTTGCTAAGATCTTGCCCTAGCTCCCGCAGCCCGCTGAGCGACCGCCCAGCAGAACTAAGGACAACGAGATGAAGTTGCGTTCACCCGTCACTGCACTGGTCGTCGCGTCCGGTGCAGTGGGGCTCATCATGACCGCTCCGGCCGCCTCGGCCGAACCAGATCAACCCTCCTGCACCAATGCGGGCAACATCGTGTCCGGCACATCGACGGTGTGCCAGAGCCCCGGCAACGCCCAGCTCACCACTTCGCCCGGAGAGCTGGGTGAGACGCAGTGGGGCATGTGGCCCTGGGGCGGCGGCATCGGAGTTCTCTGACCGCTGTGACCTACCGGATCAGTCTGCCTTGAGCCCGCACTCGAGTGCGCACACCACCGCTTTGGATCCCTTCTACGCATCACTGATCAATGAGAACGCAGCCAGCCTGGTGGACCACTTCTATCACGTGCTGTTGGGCGACCGGGAGGCCCGCACCTTTCTGGACAACACCGCTGTCGAAGAACAGCTGAAACCGGCGCTCATCACCTGGCTGTCCGAGGTCTGCGCACCCACAGCAGACGCCGATGAAGCCGAGTTCGAGGCCCGGCAAGAGTTCATCGGACAGGTGCACGCCCGGATCAATGTGCCCCTTCATCTGGTCAATGAGGGAGCTTCCACACTTCAGAGCCGGATCTCCGCGCTGATTCGCGACTGCGACCGGACATGGGAATCGCGCTATGACGCAATGTGTTCGGTGTATCAGCGCATAGATCGAGCCATCTCCATCATGGCCCGCTCCTATGTCCACGGGGTGGAGGATCACGCCCGCCTGGAAGAGGCCTACCGACTTTTCTCGCTGGATCAGGATCTCAACCTGGAACGAGAACGCCAACGCGCCAGCCTGATGGAATGGTCACAATCGATACTGTTCGGGATCCTGCAGTCAGACAACGGTAGCGTTCTGAAACCGCTGTCCGGCACTTCCTTCGGGGTATGGGTGCGACATCGTGCCGGCGTACTGTTCGGCGACTCAGCACAGTTGGCGGCCCTGGGCCTGGCGATCGTCCGCGTCGATACCCAACTACTGCCCCTTTTGGAAAGCGACGCGCCCGGCGTCCGCGACGAGGCTCTGCGCACAATGCGCCAAACGGTCGAACAGATGGGCGCCGCGCTCAGCGGGCTCTTCCAAGGTCTGACAGACATGGAAAGCGGCCGAGATACGTTGACACGAACCATGAATCGGCGTTTTCTTCCCTCGATCCTGGCCCGGGAGATCAACTTTGCGGTGAAGAACTCGACCGGCCTCGCCGTGATGATCTTCGACATCGACCATTTCAAGCAGATCAACGACAGCCACGGTCACCAAGCCGGAGATTCGGTGCTACGCCAGGTCGCAGACACGGTGGCCGAAACCCTGCGTTCCACCGACTTCCTCTTCCGGTACGGCGGCGAGGAGTTTCTGGTTCTGTTCGTCGAAATAGCGCCAGACCAAGGCATCGACGCTGCCGAACAGGTTCGGCAGGCCATCGAAGGGCAGCGGTTCTCGGTGGGCAACACAGAAGTCCCCGTGACCATCTCAGTCGGCGTGGCCCTCTACGACGGCCATCCGGACCCCGACCATTTCCTCAAACGCGCCGACGACGCCCTGCGCAGGGCCAAACACGGAGGACGGAACCGGGTCGTTCTGTCGGCGTGAGACGGCGATGCCGACGACCGGCCGAAGCCCGTCAGCAGTCTCCCTGCAGCCACGACTTCACATAGCCGGCGCTGTGATACATGTACAACCACGCCCACCCTGGCAGACTCAGCCTCGGCGGGGTGGCGACCATCACCAACTCACCGTGAAAGCACTTGCCGATGATGTAACTGGCGCGCGAGACATGTGGCGTGGACGTGACGACGATGACAGTGCGCCAGCCGTTTTCAGCAGCCATCCGGCGCAGCTCCCGGCCCTCCCCCAATGTCGTCCGCGGCTCGGGGGCAAAACATTCGACCGCAAATCGTGACTGCGTCTGCGTGCAGAGGCCATCGAGCACCGGATCCGACGGGCGGTACGGGTTCGACAGCACGACCGTCGGCGCCAGTCCTTGTTCAGCCAACTCGAGTCCGGTGAGATACCGCTGCGCCGACGCGGTTCCGCCCAGTACCAGAATGGCGTCGGCGGGGCGCGGCTGGTCGATCTGCGGGCGGACGTAGACGGGGTACCCGGCTGCGGCCAGGACCATGACGAGGATCAGCAGCCCGGCGAGCGTGCGCAGAACCCGGCTTTTCATGGCATTTCGGGCCGGGACACGCACGCTCGCGCTAGGTGAGGACGGACTGGGCGATGCCGTCGAGGATGTCGTGCTCGCTGACCGTCAACGAGTCGATTCCGGCGCGCGCACTCAACACCGCGGCCAATTCCTGCACCACGATGGCGCCGCCGCCGATCACGTCGACCCGGCCCTCGTGCATGGGACCCAGGGCAGCTCGCTGCTTGCGTGTCATCGTGATCAGCTCGTCGCACACCTGCAGCAGGCGGTCATAGGTCACCGTCGACAGGTGAATGGCCTCGGAATCGTAGGTGGTCAGGTTGTGCGCCAAGGCCGCGATGGTGGTGAACGTGCCGGCGACGCCCACCCAGGTGCGGGCTTGCTCCACCGGCACCACCTGCAAGGCCTCGGCAAGCTTGTCCCGCACCACGGCCCGCGCCGCAGCCACTTCGGCGGCCGTCGGCGGGTCCGACGGCAGGCAGCGTTCGGTCAACCGCACGCATCCGATGTCCGTCGAGTACCCCGCCCGCACACCATCGCCGTCACCCAGCACCACCTCGGTGGACCCACCGCCAAGATCGACCACCACAAAAGGTGAACCCGCCGAATCCAATTCGGCCACCGCACCGTTGAACGACAGCCGGGCCTCCTCGTCACCGGTGATCACCTCGGCTTGCGCCCCCGGCGTCACAGAGCCCAGGATCTCGGCCGTCATCGCGAAGAACTCGTCGCGGTTGCTCACGTCACGGGCAGCCGACGTCGCCACCATCCGCACCTTGGACACGTCGTGCATACGCATCAACTCGGCGTAATCGGCCAACGCCGCCTTGGTGCGCGCCAAAGCTTCCGGGGCGAATTCACCCGTCGCGTCCACACCTTGACCCAGCCGGACGATCCGCATCTCGCGATGGATGTCGTGCTGCCCGTCGGTGATCAACAGCCGAATGGAATTGGTGCCGCAATCGACTGCCGCCACTCTCAAAGCCAGTACTCCTTGTCCAGGATTCCCGCCATGGCGGGCTCGACGGCCAGGATGGCCAAAGCCTCGTCACCGAAAGGGTTGACGCCCTTGCCTTTTGCCAACGAATGGGCGATCACCACATGCAGGCACTTCACCCGGTCCGGCATGCCGCCACCGGAGAAGGTGGTGCCCAGCGGCTCGATGGCGTCCCGCTCGGCCAGGAACTGCTGGTGCGCGCGACGGTACGCAGCGGCAAGCTCGGCATCCGATGCCAGCCGGTCTGTCATGTCCTTCATCAGACCGGAGGACTCCAGCCGGCTGGCGGCCGCCGTCAGCACCGGATGCGTCAGGTAGTACAACGTCGGAAACGGTGTTCCGTCAGGAAGTTTCGGTGCAGTCTTCACCACAGCCGGTTCCCCGTTGGGGCAACGGTAAGCGATCTCCAAGACTCCCCGCGGCTCACGGCCCAGCTGGGCTGCCACGGCGGCCAGGTCGGCAGCATCAACCACCGGCGGGCACCGGAGGTGCAGGCGGCGGCACCGGCAACGGGGCCGGGGCGGGCGCGACGGGCGGGCCGTGTGGATCATCGGCAATGGTCTTCCACAGCGCGCTGTACCAGGGCGCGCCCGAGGGCGCCGAGGAGCCCGGAAGCGCTTCGGGCGCTTCGGGTTCGACAGCCCCGGGTGGCAACTGCACCTGGTAGGGAATGTCGCCGGGCATCACGAACCCCAGCCTTTCTCTGGCCTGGGCGGCAATGTAGGCCGGATCTGCCAGCTTCACCTTCTGCTGCTCCAATTCGGCGATCTGCTCACGCAACGCCGCCTCCGACGCCTTCAACTGGTTCATCTCGGTGCGCTGCGCGAAATACGTCCGAACCGGACCCGCGATGGTCAGTGTCAGCACACACACCACCGCAGCCAGAATGGCCGCACGCCGCGCCGTGAACCCCATCCGCTGCTCGGACTGCCGCTCAGCCGAGATGATCATGGACTGACGGATGGGTTCGGCGACCGTCGAATCCTCGGCGCCTTCGTCAGCCCCGGCCTCGGCGGGACGCGGCTGTTCCCGCCGAGCCACCGAGGACGGCTTGGCGACCGGCCTCCTGGGCCGACCTGCCTTGGCCTCGCCGGATCGCCCAGGACCAGAGGTCGGGGACCTCCGTTTCCCGTCGGGGCGCTTCGCTTCGGCCATGGTGATTAGAGCCTACCGAGCCCGCACGGGCAGCCCGGTTATTTGCCGTCCAGCGACAGTCGCGGGAAAGCCAGGTCACCGGCGTAGCGGGCGGCGTCACCGAGGGCCTCCTCGATGCGCAGCAGCTGGTTGTACTTGGCAACACGCTCGCTGCGGGCCGGGGCACCGGTCTTGATCTGGCCACTGCCCACCGCCACCGCCAGATCGGCGATGGTGGTGTCCTCGGTCTCGCCGGAACGGTGGCTCATCATCGTGCGGTAGCCGCTGTTGTGGGCCAGTGACACGGCGTCCAGGGTCTCGGTCAGGGTGCCGATCTGGTTGACCTTCACCAGCAGCGCGTTGGCCGCACCCTTTTCGATGCCGTCTTCAAGGCGCTCGGGGTTGGTGACGAACAGGTCGTCGCCCACCAGCTGCACCCGGTCACCGATGGCCGCGGTCAGCGCCACCCACCCGTCCCAGTCGTCCTCCGACAGCGGATCTTCGATGGACACCAGCGGGTAGCCGTCGAGCAGACCGGCATAGAACGCAGCCATCTGCTCAGCGGTGCGGGTCTCCTTCTCGAACGCGTAACCCGTTCCGTCGGTGTAGAACTCGGTGGCAGCCACATCGAGCGCCAGAGCCACGTCGCTGCCCAACTTGAGGCCGGCTCCCTCGATGGCAGTGCCGATCAGGTCCAGTGCGGCCTTGGTGCCGGGCAGATCGGGAGCGAAACCACCCTCGTCACCCAGTCCCGTTGCCAGACCCTGCTTCTTGAGCACGGACTTCAGCGAGTGGTACACCTCAGCACCCCAGCGCAGTGCCTCCTTGAAGCTGGGCGCACCGATCGGGGCGATCATGAACTCCTGGACGTCGACGCCGGTGTCGGCGTGCGCGCCGCCGTTGATGATGTTCATCATCGGCACAGGCAGAACGTGGGCGTTGGGTCCGCCGATGTAGCGGAACAGGGGCAGCCCGGCGCTGTCGGCTGCGGCCTTGGCCACGGCCAGCGAGACGCCGAGGATGGCGTTGGCGCCCAGACGCGACTTGTCCGGGGTGCCGTCGAGATCCAGCAGTGCCTGGTCGACCAGGCGCTGGTCGTCGGCAGAGAGTCCGATGACGGCCGGGGCGATCTCGTCGAGGACACCTTCGACGGCCTTCTGGACGCCCTTGCCCAGGTAACGATCCCCGCCGTCACGCAGTTCGACGGCCTCGTGCTCACCGGTGGACGCGCCCGACGGCACGGCGGCACGGGCGAAGGTGCCGTCGGTCAGTGCGATCTCGACCTCGACAGTGGGGTTGCCGCGCGAATCGAGGATCTCTCGGGCGCCGACCTGCTCGATGATGGGCACGGGACGTCTCCTTGTGTCGTTCTGACGAAGCGATGCGCACTCAGCCTAGAGGTTGGGGGTTGCGATCGCCCAGATGGCTACAACGCGCGGCCACTCGCGTAGGCCCACCTGGTCCGCGACCACGCAACGGGTCCTCGCCTACAACGCGCGGCCACTCGCGTACGCCCACCTGGTCCGCGACCACGCAACGGGTCCTCGCCTACAACGCGCGGCCACTCGCGTAGGCCCACCTGGTCCGCGACCACGCAACGGGTCCTCGCCTACAACGCGCGGCCACTCGCGTACGCGGTGGCCCAGTCCCGCACGGTCCTCGCGTACTGCTCCGAGTTGTTGTACGCCTTCAACGCGGCCATCCACCCGCGCGGTGTGGCCAGGTCACCGCCGCGCCAGCACAGGTAACCCGCCGCGGACAGCGCGGCGTCGTCCATGTTGTCCGGGCTGATGACGCCGTCGTTGTTGGCGTCGACGCCGTAGAGCTTCCAGGTCTCCGGAATGAACTGCATGGGACCCATCGCCCGGTCCAGGTGCGGGTCACCATCGAGTTCACCGCCATCGGTGTCCGGAATGTGCATGTTGCCCGCGGTGCCATCGAGTCGGACACCGCGGATGGGTGGGCTGATGTCCCCGTCGGCAGCCATTTGCGCGTCACGGTAGGTGCCATGGTGGCTTTCGACCATGCCGATGCCGGCCAGCGTGGTCCAGGACAGATGACAGTCGGGATTCTCCACCTCGGCCACCCGCGCGGCGTAGGCGTAGGCCTCCAACGCCGTCACCGGGATGTTGAGCGCCTCAGCCCGCTCGGCCGCCCATTCGTGCAGTTGGTCGGCACCGCGCCCATCGGCATAAGTGTCGACGGCGGGCACCGGATCACCCGCGGGCGGGGGCACGCCTTCGGGGATCGGCGTGCCGATCTGCCACGAACAGCTGGAGGCCAGAAGCAACGCGGCCGCGCCCACTGCCGCGGCAGCCTGTAGCCAGCGCATCGACACACGACTCCCTCAACCCACTCTGGTTGTGACCATGGTCCCATGCGCCGGAAGTAAAAGGACCTTGCGTTGGGGTGCCCGCAAAGGTGTAACGTCCGTTTCGGCTCGCACTTAGGTGAGCCACACCTGACAAAGGAAGCCCCTTGTCGGGGGTGTGTTGCACGCTTGCAAGGAACGTGGAATGACTGCGCTGGCCGAAATGCCGATCTCGGTACTCGCTGCAGCTCCGAGCATATCTTCACAGCTACTTGGCAGCTTACTCATAGGTTTGCGGGAGGGTTTGGAAGCCGCCATCGTCGTCAGCATCCTGCTTGCCTTCCTGGTGAAGAGCGAGCGCCGCGACGCCCTCAAGTGGGTGTGGCTGGGTGTGGGTTCAGCAATCTTGCTGACCGTTGGCGTGTTCGTCGGAATCCAGTTCGGTGAGAACACCATCACCGGGTTGGCGGCCGAAGCCATCGCCGGCGTCGCCTCCCTGATCGCGGTCGCGATCGTCACCACCATGGTGCTGTGGATGAAGAAAGCCGCCGCCAGTTTGTCCGGCGAGCTGCGCAGTGAGATGTCGCGCGCCCTGGAGACCGGCGGATGGGCCGTCGCGACCTTGGCCTTCCTTGCCGTCGGCCGCGAAGGGGTGGAAACGGCGCTGTTCATGGTGGGCTACGCCGAAGCCGAGACGCTGTGGCCACTGACCGGGTTGATCATCGGCGTGGTGATCGCCGCGGCCATCGCCTACGGCATGTACGCCGGCGCCGTCCGGATCAACCTGGCCAAGTTCTTCAAGTACACCGGCGCGCTCCTGATCGTCGTCGCCGCGGGCATCCTGTCGTATGGCATCGGCGCCCTGCAGACCGTGGGCTGGCTGCCCGGGTTGTCCAGCCGGGCATTCGACATCAGCTCCTGGTTCGATTGGTCGGCCTGGTACGGCGAGGTGATCCAGGGCGTCTTCAACGTGACGCCGACGCCGACGGTGCTGCAATTGGTGGGCTGGCTGGCCTACCTGGTGATCGTGCTGGCGTTGTTCTTGCGCCCGTCACCCGGTAAGCCCGCGCGCCGCTCGAACGATTCCACAGCGTCCGAACCCCCCACTGCTGATCCAGATCCGGACAGCGAACCCACATCAGAATCCGAGAGGTCATCCAAGTGAACCGTTTTCCTTTTGTCGCTGTCACGGCGGCAGTACTGGCGGGTATCTCCCTGACCAGCTGCACCGCCAAGGAGTCAACGCCCGCCGCTGACGACTCGACATCGGGAACCGCGTCGTCCTCCTCGGCGCCCTCGGAGATCACCGTCGAAGCCACCGACACCGCGTGCACGCTGTCCAGCACAGAGAACGCCACAGGCGCCAACACATTCGTCATCACCAACAACGGCTCCAAGGTCACCGAGTTCTACGTCTACGGCGAGGGTGACCGCGTGATGGGTGAGGTGGAAAACGTCTCCCCCGGCCTGCAGCGCAAGCTGATCGTGCAGCTGACCCAGCCCGGCACCTACCAGACGGCCTGCAAGCCGGGCATGATCGGCGACGGCATCCGAGGTGATTACACCGTCTCCGGCGAAGAGGTGCAGGTCGACACCGAGGGCAAGTTCAAGGAAGCGTCCGAGAACTACAAGCGCTACGTGGTGTCGCAGACCGAAGCTCTGGTGCCCGCCGTCGAGGCGTTCACCAACGCCATCAAGGCCGGGGATGTGGAAGGCGCCAAGGCTCAGTTCGGGCCCACCCGGGTGTATTACGAGCGGATCGAGCCCGTGGCCGAGTCCTTCCCCGACGACCTCGACCCACGCATCGACCTGCGGGAGGCTGACCTCGAGGAAGGCCAGAAGTGGACGGGGTTCCACGCCCTGGAGAAGCAGCTGTGGGTAACCGGTCTGCAGCCCGACGCCAACGCACTGGCCGACCAGCTGGTGGCCGATGTCAAAGAGCTGGCCGACGGCGTGAAGGCGCCCGACTACAACATCGACTCCACCCAGATCGCCGGTGGCGCACAGGGATTGCTCGATGAGATCGCGATCAGCAAGATCACTGGCGAGGAGGACATCTTCAGCCACACCGACCTGTGGGACTTCAACGCCAACCTGCAGGGCTCGCAGACCGCGGTAGCTTCGGTGCGCCCCATTCTCGATGAGCGCAACCCCGATCTGGGTAAGCGGGTGGACCAGCGGTTCCAGGAGACCGAGGCCCTGCTGCTGCAGTACCGCGACGGTGACGGCTTCGTCTCCTACGAAACAGTGACCGAGCCCCAGCGTCAGGAACTCTCGCGCGCCATCGACGCGCTCAGCAAGGAAGTCAGCCAGGTACAAGGTGTCATTGCCCCCCAGTAAGCCCCCCAGTAGCCCTGAGTCCAAAGGCTTTTCCCGACGTCGGCTGATCGGAGCGGCCGGCGTCGGGGCCGCCGTGGTGGGCGCTGCCGGCGCCGGCGCCCTGGCTGGGCGGTCCACCGTTTCGCCCGCAGATGCGGCGTCCACCGATCACCTGCAGGTGGCAGTGCCCTTCTACGGAGAGCACCAGGCCGGTGTGGTGACTGCTCAGCAGGATCGGATGACGTTCGGGGTCTTCGACGTCACCACCGATTCGCGGGATGACCTGGTATCGATGCTGCAGGAGTGGACGGTCATGGCCGCCCGGATGACGGCCGGTGAGGAAACCGTGGCCGACGGCGCGGTCGGGCTCAATCCGTATGCACCGCCGGCGGATACAGGTGAGGCGTTGGGTCTGCCCGCCTCACAGCTGACGTTGACCATCGGATTCGGGCCGTCGCTGTTCTCGAAGGACGGGGTGGACCGCTTCGGCATCGCCGACAAGAAACCCGAACAGTTGGCGAATCTGCCGAAGTTCCCCAACGAGACGCTGGACCCGGCGCGTTCCTACGGCGACATCTGCGTGCAGGCCTGCGCCAACGACCCCCAGGTGGCGTTCCACGCCATCCGCAACTTGGCCCGCGTCGGGTTCGGCACCGTCGCCATGCGCTACGCACAACTGGGCTTCGGACGCACCTCGTCCACCACCCGTGAGCAGGAGACTCCCCGGAACCTGTTCGGCTTCAAAGACGGAACTGCCAACATCAAGGCCGACGAGACCCAGAAGATCAACGACTTCGTCTGGGTCGCCGACGGCGACGGTCCGTCATGGTTGACCGGTGGCAGCTATCTGGTGACCCGCCGGATCAGGATGCGGATCGAGAACTGGGACCGGAACACGCTTCTGGAGCAGGAGCGGGTGATCGGGCGCCAGAAGGGCACTGGCGCCCCCAATGGGTTGACCCAGGAGTTCGAGGAACTCAACCTCGACCTCACCGATGACAAGAACACCCCGCTGATCGACGTCGACGCCCACGTCCGCTTGGTGTCGCCGCAGAACCTGGGTGGCATCGAGATCCTGCGCCGTGGTTACAACTTCACCGACGGCACCGACGGTTTCGGCCACATGGACGCCGGCTTGTTCTTCATCGCCTTCGTCCGAGACCCGGTCACCCAGTTCATCCCCATGCAAGCGGAGATGGCCCGGCGTGACGCCATGAACGAGTACATCACCCACACCGGGACCGCGATCTTCGCCTGCCCGCCGGGGGTGCCCGAGGGCGATCCCACGGCGTTCTGGGGTTCGACGCTGTTCGTCTGATCAGGCGCTGACTTTCGCCACCCACGCCGCTTCAGCCTCCGGCGTGGTCTCGGGCAGGATGTGGCCGCCCTCCATCGCCCAGCTCGGCGGGAAGTCCACCACCGCGACCAGTAGACGCATCGGGTCCACGCCGGTGACCTCGGTGTAGCTGTCGTAGATGCGGTGCATCAGAGTGTGCCGGATCTCCTCGCTGCGTCCTGCCCGGATGGACCCGCGGATCATCGCCGGTGTGGACGGCGCTCCCCCGGTGAAGGCGTGCCCGGCGGGCAGTTCGGGAAAGACCACGTGTACCAGTTCGAACGGCGCTCCGGTGATCTCGACGTGAGCGGTGGTGATGGCGTCGGCGATGCGCGTCCGCTGGTCCGCATCCAGTGTTCCCGCAACGGTGATGCATTCATACATGGGCATGATGCCCTCCTTCGTCAATGGATTATGCAATTCGTCATAGTGGCCTATGCTTCAATTCCCGTCAAGCGTCACTATGATTATCATCATGGAGACCGAGAACGCGCGTGCCCGGATGGTTCGTAGCGCGGCTGAACTGCAACGATCGGCTGGCGTCAACGGAGTGGGATTCGCCGAGATCATCACACACAGCGGCGCGCCCCGCGGTTCGATCTACCACCATTTCCCCGATGGACGCGTGCAGTTGGCCGCCGAGGCGACCGCCTATGCCGCCGAGGCCATGGCTGCCGATGTGCGGGTGATCCTGGCCGGCGCCACAGATGTACACGCGGCACTGGACGCGTTCGTCGGACTGTGGATCGACATCATGCGCAACGGTGATTTCCACCGCGGTTGCGCGGTCGCGGCGGCGGCGATGGACTCACGCTCGGCGCCCAAACTGCGGGCTGCGGCCAACGACGGGTTCACCCTGTGGCTGGACCTGCTCGCCGACGCGTTCGTGATGGCCGGCGTCGCCTCGACGCGCAGCAGGCCGTTGGCGCTCACCGTACTGTCCGCCATCGAGGGGGCGATCATCCTGGCCCGCGCCGACGGTTCCCCCGAGCCGCTGGAAACCGTTGCCGGCGAACTGCATCGGCTGATCGAAACGGCGCTGGGCGGGTAGTGGCCTTACGGGGCGCCGTCCACGGCATTGAGGTCGAGTGAGCGCAGGAGTCGTTCGAGCGTCACCCGCTCTTCGGCGCTGAGCGGGGTCAGGATCTGCTCGCTGGCCTTGCGCACCACAGCCTCTGCGCGGACCAACAACCGACGTCCCTTCGGCGTCAACCGGACGGGAAGACTTCTGCCAGTGGAGACGGAATCGGGACGCGTCAGTGCGCCGAGTTCCTGGAGACTCTTCACCACGTTGTTCATCGCCTGGGGCGACACACCGGTGCGCCGCGCCAGTTCGGCGTTGGACTCGGCCGGCCGTCCCGCGAGCTGACTCATGCACACGTATTCGGGCATGCCGATGCCCAGCGGCTTGAGTTCAGCCATGACCTGGGGTCTCAGGCTGGTGGTGACCTGGTACAGCAGCAGGCCCAGCGGCTGGTCCTTTCCGGTGTGGTCACGCATGCCGATCATCTTGGCATTTGACGGTCAGCGATCCATCGACCACCCTGGTGAATCTGACTGCTACTCGGAGTCGGACTCGACGGCAACCAGTTCGTCCTCGGACAGTTCGTCGGCCACTTCAGCGGGCCAGGCGGCGCGCCACTCGTCCTCACTGACCACACCCAGCTGCGGATCCACCGACGACACTCCCCGCGCCACGGCCACAGCTTTCTCGGCGCAGCGTACGTCGTCCAAGAACTCCAGAACCACTGTGCGCAAGGCATTCTCGGCGTCGACGTCAGGCGCCAGCGTCACCGCCAGCATTGCCGACGGAATGAGTTCGCTCGGCACACCGGCCTGATGTGCACGCGAGATCACCTTCTGTGCCAGGGACAGAGCGGGCTGCGCGGTGGGCATGTCGGCGACCACGGACGCCGACTTCGCCGACCTCTTCTCGAATGCCTTGCGCTCCTCCCACTGCGCCAGCTGTTCTTCCAACGTGACCTTTTCGCCTGCGAGCACGGCGGGGCCCGGTGATGGAGTTTGCGCACCAAAGCGTCGGCGACGTCGTCGATCGAAAAGGCGCCGTCGGCGGCGTCCTCAGCGATGCGGGCGTGAAAAAGGACCTGCAGCAAGACATCTCCGAGCTCGTTACGCAGCTCGTCGGTGTCACCACTGTGCACGGCATCGAACAGCTCGTAGGTCTCTTCGAGCAGGTAGCGGCGCAGTGAGTCGTGGGTCTGCTCACTTTCCCACGGCCCGTTGGTGCGCAGCTTGTCCATCACCGCCACCGCGTCGAGCAGTCGCTCGCCGGGCTGCGGCGACGGCGCGGTGATCACCCGTTCACCAGCCCTGATACGGTCTCGCACCGCCGGGTGGTGGGAGTCCGACGACAACAGCACCTCGGCAGCGTCCCCGGCGTACACCGGTCGCGCATTCCGCAGCGACCACAGCACTTTGACCGGCATCTCCTCGGTGTACTGCACGTCGCCCGCCAGTAGTTCGATGGCCTCGACGGGGATCAACGTGGGACGCCTGGGATCCACGAGTATCACTGTCACGGTGCCACCCCCTCGAGCTTGGTTATATCGACTTCGCCCTTCGGCTTTCCGTCCAATGCCAACACCAGATCGGCCACCATCTGCGCCAGCTCGAGATCACGGATGCGTGGTGCGGCAATCCCACTGCCCGCCCGCGGAATCGGCACCTGGATGGTCGAGGTGGTGGCGCGGTAGGTTCCGCCCGGATACATGCGCTTGAGCCGCAGCTGACCTGAGTCCAGAAGCGTCAACGGCGAAATCCGCAGCGTCGAGGGCTGACCCGCCGCACCGGTGGCCGACACCTCGGTGATGCCGTAGCTGCGGCACAGCAGCCGCAGCCGCGCCACCGCCACCAGCCGCGCCGCCTCGTCGGGCAGCGGGCCGTACCGGTCGGTGAGTTCCTCGACAACTGCCGCCACGTCGGCGTCGCTGGTGGCCGCCGCCAGCCGGCGATAACCCTCCAGCCGCAGGCGGTCACTGCCGATGTACTCCGGCGGCAGGTTGGCGTCGATCGGCAGATCGATCCGGACTTCCTTGGCTTCCTCTGTGCCGGAGACTGTTTCACCGTCGGCAGCAGCCCGGTATGCCTCGACGGCCTCACCCACCAGACGGACGTACAGGTCGAAACCCACACCTGCGACATGCCCTGACTGCTCGGCACCCAACACGTTGCCGGCGCCGCGGATCTCGAGGTCTTTCATCGCCACGGCCATACCCGCACCGAGTTCGTTGTTCTGGGCGATGGTGGCCAACCGGTCATAGGCCGTCTCGGTCAACGGCTTGTCCGGTGAGTACAGGAAGTAGGCATAACCACGTTCGCGACTGCGTCCAACTCGGCCACGCAACTGGTGCAGCTGGGAAAGGCCAAAAGTGTCAGCACGTTCCACGATGAGGGTGTTGGCGTTGCTGATATCCAGACCGGTCTCGACAATGGTGGTGCACACCAGGATGTCGTATTCACGGTTCCAGAAACCCTCGACAGTCCTCTCCAGTTGCTCTTCGGGCATCTGACCATGGGCCACAACAACTCTGGCCTCGGGCACCAATGCGCGAACCTTGGCCGCAGCGGAATCGATGGAGCTGACCCGGTTGTGGATGTAGAAGGCCTGCCCGTCACGAAGCAGTTCCCGTCGCAGCGCCGCACCCACCTGCTTGTCGTCGTGCGGTCCCACATAAGTCAGAACCGGGTACCGCTCCTCGGGCGGAGTCAGAATGGTCGACATCTCGCGGATGCCCGCCAGGCTCATCTCCAGCGTGCGCGGAATCGGGGTGGCGCTCATGGTCAACACGTCGACGTGGGTGCGCAGGCTCTTGATGTGCTCCTTGTGCTCAACACCGAAGCGCTGTTCCTCATCGACGATCACCAGTCCGAGGTCTTTCCAGCGCACCCCGGTCTGCAACAGTCGGTGGGTACCGATCACGATATCGACCGACCCATCGGCCATTCCGTCGACCACCTGGCGGGATTCCGCGGGATCAGTGAACCGCGACAGCCCCTTCACCGTCACCGGGAATCCGGCCATCCGGTTGGTGAACGTCTGCAGATGCTGATCGGCCAGCAGCGTCGTGGGTACCAGTACCGCGACCTGCTTGCCGGCCTGCACCGCTTTGAACGCCGCCCGCACCGCGATCTCGGTCTTGCCGTAGCCCACGTCACCGCAGATCACGCGGTCCATCGGAACCGGACGCTCCATATCGGCCTTGACCTCGGTGATGGCCGTCATCTGATCCACCGTCTCGGTGAATCCGAAGGCGTCTTCCATCTCGTTCTGCCACGGGGTGTCAGGCGGGAAGGCAAATCCCGGCGCCGCTTGGCGTTTGGCGTAGAGCGCCACCAGCTCCGTGGCGATCTCACGAACTGCCTTGCGCGCCTTGGTTTTCGTGTTGGCCCAGTCGCTGCCGCCGAGCTTGCTGAGCGTCGGAGCCTGGCCACCGACGTAGCGGGACAGCTGGTCGAGTGAATCCATCGGCACGTAGAGCCGGTCAGATCCGCCGCCGCGCTTGGCGCTGGCGTATTCGAGCACCAGGTATTCGCGGCGGGCGCCGCCGACCACCCGCTCGGTCATCTCGACGAACTTGCCGATGCCGTGCTGGTCGTGCACCACCAGGTCCCCCGCGGTCAGCGCCAGCGGGTCGACGGTGTTACGGCGTTTGGCGGCAAGGCGTTTGCCCTCCGAGGCGGCAACCCGGTTGCCGGTCAGGTCGGTCTCGGTGATCACCACGAGATTGGCGCCGGGCAGGATGACACCGGTGTGCAGCGGGCCCTTGAGCACCCCCACGACGCCGGGCTTGGGCTGGTCACCGGATTCGAGAAGCGATGCCGGGGTGTCGGCGTCGGCCAGCTGTTCACACACTCGGTTGGCGGTGCCGGTGCCGGGAGTGACGACGGCGGCCAACCCGCCGGTGGCGCAGTGCGCCCGCAGCATCGCGAAGATCTCTTCGGCATTGGCCTGGCTGCCGCGCGCCGACGGGGCTGATCTGACCTCGAGCTCGATCGCGGATTCGTCGGGCAACTGACTCAGCGTCCACCAGGGGTGGCCGGCCTTGCGGGCCTGCGCACGCACCTCGCCCAGCTCCCGGAACCCCGAGCCGCCGAGCTGTTCGACGTCGATGGGCGCGTCACCGCCGATGGCGGCCACCGACCATGACGCCTCGAGGAATTCGCGGCCGGTGTTGATCAGATCCGCGGCGCGGGTACGCACCTTCTCCGGATCGCACACCAGCACCGGTGTTCCCGGGGCCAGCTGGTCGGTGAGCAGCGCCGGCTCGTCGGGAACCAGCACCGGCAACAGCGCCTCCATGCCGTCCACCGGGATTCCTTCGGAGAGCTTGGCGAGCATGTCGCCCACGCTGCCCGCGACGGTGTTGTCGGTGGCGGGCATACTGCCGGCCAGCATGGCGGCGCGCTCCTTGACACCCTCGGTGAGCAGCAGTTCCCGGCACGGCACCGCCACCACGTGGTCGGTGGGGATCTCGGTGATAGAACGCTGGTCTGCGATGGAGAACAGCCGCATCTCGGTGATCTCGTCGCCCCAGAACTCCACCCGCACCGGATGCTCGGCCGTCGGTGCGAACACGTCGAGAATGCCGCCCCGCACTGCGAACTCGCCGCGCTTGCCCACCATGTCGACACGGGTGTAGGCCAGTTCCACCAGCCGGTGGATGGTCTGGTCGAAGTCCAGTTCCGCGCCGACGGCCAGGGTCACAGGCTCGACGTCGGACAACCCCGGCGTCATCGGCTGCAGCAGTGAGCGAGCCGTTGTCACCACCACCCGCAGCGGCGGTCCCAGTTGCCCGTCGTCCGGGTGGGCGAGACGGCGCAGCAGCATCAGCCGCGCGCCGACGGTGTCCACCCCTGGTGACAGGCGTTCGTGCGGCAGCGTCTCCCAGGACGGGAACATCGCCACAGCGTCGCCGAATGCGCCGCGCAGTTCGGCGGTCAAGTCGTCGGCCTCCCGGCCGGTGGCGGTGACCACCAACAGCGGGCCTTGCTGCGCCAGAGCAGCGGCGACGAACAATTGGGCGCTGCTGGGGCCGACAAGCTTCAGTTCCTCGGGGCGCTGCGCAGCGCGGTCGATCAGGTCGGCGAAGGTGGGCGCGGTGAGCGCCAGATCAACGAGACCCGCGATCGGGGTCTGGACAGAAGGGTGCCCCGGTGCGGTCATGATGCACCCATTCTAGGCGCGGAGTCGACGGCCTCGTCAGTGGAGCGGCCTGACGTTGCAGAGCACATTCCGATTCATTTCCCATGTGCACAATTGACTTGCCTGCTATTTTGATCCAGGTTTTCAGAAATACCCTTGACATGCTGGTTCACTGAGTATGCAGATTCGGTCAACCAACCGTTCGCCTGGGCTTGTGACGACCTAGGTCAGGCTTGAGCAAATCTTTCAGCTTCTCTGGCTGACAATCGGAAGGCAGTAATGGCGCGTACGGGTGTGGGTAGGGTCGGAATTCTGGCGGCCGCGGTAGGCGTCGGCCTCGCATCGCCGCTGGTGGCCAGTGCGGCCACGCCGTCGGCACCGACCGGTGGGCATCTCGCGATTTCGATCAATGGTGAGATGAAATACCAAAGCGGGTCGGCGTTCGCCACATCTACCCAAAACGACTCCTCTTCCATTGCTGTGGGCGCCGATGCCCGAGCCGTCGCGATATCCGACATGACGAAGGCGGTGGCCACCGGCGACCGAGCCGCCATAGAGGTCGACGGATACGGCAGCAACATCCGCGCCACTGGAACCGCAGCCAGGGCCACGGTGTCCGGCGCCTATAACCAGCTGTCCATCAACGGAAACGCCAACGACATCCGCATCAGCGGTGACAACAACTCCGTCGCCGTGGACTCCGTCGGCCTTCGACTGAATCTCGACGGCAACTCAAACACCGTCACGATGGTCGGCTTCGACCATCGGATCTTCGCCTGGCACCTCAACAACACCCGGGTCTGTTACGACTTCCCCCACACCAGCTGCGGCTCGACGAGCACCGCCGCATTACGCGCCGGCCTTCCGAGTTTCGAGAGTGTGTTCGGCAACGGGCCGCTGCTCGGCCTCTTCGGCAACGGTGTCGACGCTGCAGCCGATTGCACCGGCTCGGCGTGCAACGGTGGCCGGGGCGGCCTGATCTGGGGCAACGGCGGCGCCGGCGCCAATGGCGGAACCGGCGGCGCCGCAGGACTGTTTGGCAATGGCGGAGCAGGAGCAGCTGCCACCGCCACCAGCGCAGCGGGCAACGGCGGCAAGGGCGGAACCCTGTTCGGCAACGGCGGCGCAGGCGGCGACGCCAACGAGGCCTTCGCCGACGCCGGCAACGGCGGTGATGCCGGCTGGATCGGCAACGGCGGACGCGGTGGAAACTCCAACGCCGACAACGGCTCCGGCGGCAATGGCGGCTGGGCGGCCAGATGATGGGCAACGGCGGTCATGGTGGCAACGCCACCGGCGACAACGGCCAAGGCGGCGACGGCGGACATGCCATCTCCATCGGCAACGGCGGCAATGGAGGCTTCGGCGGCTCCGAGACCGCCGACAGTGGCTACGGCGGAGACGGCGGCAACGGCGGAGCCCTGATCGGCAACGGCGGCCGCGGCGGCAACGCCGAAGGCGCCTCCACTGTCGTCGCCGGCTGGGGCGGTGATGCCTTCGGGCTCGGCAACGGCGGTGACGGCGGCGACGCCATTGCCACCGACCCCGACGACGGGGTGGCCGTCGGCGGCGACGGCGGAGATGCCGGCCAATTCGGCAACGGCGGCAACGGCGGCCGAGGTGAAGGCACCTACGGCGGCATCGGTGGTGACGGCGGCAAGGGCGGCAACCGCGCCGGCAACGGCGGCGACGGCGGAACCGGCATCGGCGACGGCGATTACGGCATCGGCGACGGAGGAGACGGCGGCGACGCAGGCACCATCGGAACCGGTAACGGCGGCAAGGGTGGTCAAGGCATCGGCTACTCCGGCTCCGGCGGGCTCGGCGGCAACGGCGGCGGCAAATCCGGCAACGGTGGCGACGGCGGCTTCGGCGACGACACCGGCGGCGACGGCGGCAGCGCCGGACGCAACGGCAACGGCGGAAATGGCGGCAACACCGGTTCCGAGGGCACCCCCGGCACCGGCGGCAAGGGCGGCTCCCAATCCGGCAGCGACGGACGCGACGGCCAACAGACCGTCGGATAGCTGCCGCAGGAAGCTGTCAGAACCTCGTAAACGCCTGTGCCCGTTGCCAGCCAGCGGGCGCACCGTAGGACCATGACACTTCGCGACATCCTCCTGTCGCTGCGTCACGCCGTGAAGCTGCGGATCGACCCCACTCTGTGGCCGCGCAGCACCGGCGTCGACGCAGCCGGGCGCCTGACCGTCAGCGGCGTGGCCCTGCCAGCGATCGCCGACGAGGTAGGCACTCCGGCGCATGTGCTGGATGAAGCCGACTTCCGCTACCGCGCAAGGCGCTACCGCAAAGAGATGCCCGGCACCAAAGTGGTGTACGCAGGCAAGGCGCTACTGACCACAGCCGTGGCTCGCTGGGCCGTGGACGAACACCTGGGCGTGGACGTCTGTTCGACCGGTGAGCTGGCCACCGCGCTGACCGGTGGCGTCGACCCGTCACGAATCGTGTTCCACGGCGACGATGTCGAGGCCGCAGTGACTGCCGGCGTCGGCCTCGTGGTCGTCAACGTGGCAACCGAACTCGACTATCTGGCCAGGCACCCGCAGAAAGTCCTCGTCAGCGCCGAGCAACCGGGACTGCTCCAGCGCGTACTGCGAGAACCCTGGCTACGACCGATGGGGTTGCACTTTCACATCGGCACCCAGATCACCGACGCCGCGGTCTACGGCCAAATGGTGCGCCGGATGATCCGCGTCATGGCCGACGCGCGCAAGACGCACGGCGTGATCCTCGGCGAACTCAACCTCGGCGGCGGACACGCCGTGCCCTATGTCAGCGGAGACCGGGCGCTGGATCTGCGCACACTGTCGCTGACCATTGACGACGCCCTGGACGAAGCCTGCGCGACCGAGCGGTTTCCGCGGCCCACCGTCGTGGTGGAACCGGGGCGTGGGCTCATCGCCCGGGCCGGAGTGACGCTGTACCGGGTGGCGTCGACCAAAGGCACGCTCGTCACCGTCGACGGTTCGGCGCCCTACGGAACGCGGTGCACCGCTGCCCTGGCCAACCGGCACGTACTGGGGCCGTCGCAGCCGACGACGATCGTCGGCAGCAATGGCGTCGAGATCGTCGGCGATGCCGACCTTCCGTGTGACGTCCACCCTGGCGACCTGATCGCCGTCGCCGGCTCGGGCGCTTACAACCACGGCATTGCCACTTCGCCGTCGGTGTCGCTGCGCCACGGCCGCCTGAAGGCCCTGTCCGACCCCGACCTCGACCGCCGCTCGACAGCGCGTCACTCCGCGGCGGGATTCAGGCCGAACTTCCGCCGCTGAGTGACTCGCGGTGACTGTGGGACGCCAGCACGTCCGCGGCGCGACAGTGGGACGCCAGCCCCGACCGCGGCGCGACAGCGTGTCCGCAGAGTGACAGCGGGTCCGCAGCGCGACAGCGTGTCCACAGAGTGGCAGCGCGTCACTCTCTGGCGGGATTCGAGCCGAATTCCCGCCAGAAAGTGACTGGCAGTGCAAAAGGAGAAGGCGTGGGAAGCCTGCGGGAGTCCTGAGCCCGTGGTGCGAGGGAGTCTGGGCGCCCGGAGTGCCCAGGTGATTCAAGGTGCCAGACGACGGCCTACTCGTCCTGCAGGTGCGGATCCGCCTCGAGATGGGTCAGGCCGTTCCACATCAGGTTCACCAGATGCGCGGCCACCACTTCCTTCTTGGGCTCGCGCGTGTCCAGCCACCATTGCGCGGTCATGGAGACCGACCCCACCAGCGCCTGCGCGTACAGCGGCGCGAGTTCGGGGTCCAGGCCGCGGCGGGAGAAGTCGCCGGCCAGGATCGAGGCCACCTGCGACACCGCATCGTTGAGCAGCGACGAGTACGTGCCCGAGCTGATGGAGGCCGGCGAGTCGCGGATCATGATCCGGAAGCCGTCGGTGCGCTCTTCGACGTAGGTCAGCAGCGCCAGCGTCACCATCTCCACGCGCACCCGGGAGCGATTGTTGGTCAGCGACGAGGTGATGCCGTCGAGCAATGCCGACATCTCCCGGTCCACCACCACGGCGTAGAGACCCTCTTTGCCACCGAAATGCTCATAGACCACGGGTTTGGACACGTTGGCCCGCTGCGCGATCTCCTCGATGGAGGTGGCGTCGTAGCCACGCTCGGCGAACAGTGTGCGCGCGATTTCGATCAACTGATGCCGTCGCTCGCTGCCGGTCATCCGGGCCCGCGGGGCGCGCACCTCTTTGTCAGGGGCTGCCACGGCCATCAGCGTATAGACTCCGTGCCGCGATAGTCCGTCGTGGTGTAATCGGCAGCACCTCTGATTTTGGTTCAGATAGTTCAGGTTCGAGTCCTGGCGACGGAGCAAGCGAGCGAGGGACGAGCGAGTCCTTGCGACTATCAGCACGGAGCTTCATGACAAATCAAGCCGAAACCGCTGTGATCGTGCTGGCTGCAGGCGCCGGTACGCGTATGCGTTCAGACATCCCCAAGATGCTGCACCCGCTGGCCGGGCGCAGCATGCTGTCCCACGTCATCCACGCGGTGGCCAAGGTGTCCCCGCAGCATCTGGTGACCGTGCTCGGCCACAGTCGTGAGGTCATCACCCCGGCGGTGGACGAGCTGGCAGCGCAACTGGGCCGCACCGTCACCGTCGCGATCCAGGACAAACAGCTGGGCACCGGTCATGCCGTGCTGTGCGGGCTCACCGCGCTGCCCGACGGTTTCGACGGCACCGTCGTGGTGACCACCAGCGACATCCCACTGCTGGACTCCGACACCCTGGCCGGCCTGATCGACACACACACGGCGGAGCTGCCCTCCGGCAGGGCAGCCGCCACCGTCTTGACGACGACGCTGCCCGACCCCACGGGTTACGGTCGGGTGCTGCGCACCCAAGACGGTGAAGTGATCGCCATCGTCGAACAGGCCGACGCCTCCCCCAGCCAGCAGGCCATCTGCGAGGTCAATGCCGGGGTCTACGCCTTCGACGCCACGGCCCTGCGCTCGGCGCTGGATCGGCTGCGCTCCGACAACGCCCAGCATGAGCTGTACCTCACCGACGCCATCTCGATCCTGCGCGGCGACGGGCAGATCGTGCACGCCAAACACGTCGACGACAGCATGCTCGTCGCCGGGGTGAACGACCGCGTGCAGCTGGCCGCCGTGGGCGCCGAACTGAACCGTCGCATCGTGGCGGCCCACCAACTGGGCGGGGTCACGGTCGTCGACCCGGCCAGCACCTGGATCGACGTCGAGGTCACCATCGGCCAGGACACCGTGGTGCAGCCGGGAACCCAGCTGCTGGGCGCCACCTCGATCGGCACGCACTGCACCGTCGGGCCGGACACCACCTTGGAAGACGTCTCCGTGGGCGACCACGCGTCCGTCGTACGCACGCATGGCAGCTCCTCGACGATCGGTGTGGGTGCCACCGTCGGGCCGTTCACCTACCTGCGTCCGGGCAGCCACCTGGGCGCCGACGGCAAGCTGGGCGCCTTCGTCGAAACCAAGAACGCCACCATCGGCACCGGCACCAAGGTCCCGCACCTGACCTACGTCGGCGACGCCGACATCGGCGAGCACAGCAACATCGGCGCTTCCAGCGTGTTCGTCAACTACGACGGGCAGACCAAGCGGCGCACCACCGTCGGTTCACACGTGCGCACCGGGTCAGACACCATGTTCGTCGCCCCGGTGACCGTTGGCGACGGCGCCTACACCGGCGCCGGCACCGTCCTGCGCGAGGATGTCCCGCCCGGTGCGCTGGCGGTGTCAGCCGGCCCGCAGCGCAACATCGAAGGCTGGGTGCAGCGCAAGCGACCGGACTCCGCGTCGGCCCGAGCAGCCAAGGCCGCCCAGAAAGATCCCGAAGGAGACACCTGACGTTGGCAATCCGGTAACCCGGCATCGAAGGCGCAGAAACGCTACGTACGATTGGCGCGTATTGATCCCCAACCGGCGAGGGCAACAGTGAGCCACGACTGGACCGACAACCGCAAAAGCCTGATGCTCTTCTCAGGCCGAGCACATCCCGAGCTTGCTGATCAGGTCGCCAAGGAACTCGACGTTCCGGTCACCGCGATGACGGCCCGCGACTTCGCCAACGGCGAGATCTTCGTCCGCTTCGACGAATCCGTCCGAGGCAGCGACGCATTCGTGCTGCAGAGCAATCCGGCGCCGCTGAACTCGTGGCTGATGGAACAGCTGCTGATGATCGACGCGCTCAAGCGCGGCAGCGCCAAGCGGATCACCGCGATCGTGCCGTTCTACCCCTACGCCCGCCAGGACAAGAAGCACCGCGGGCGCGAACCCATCTCGGCGCGCCTGGTCGCCGACCTGCTCAAGACCGCAGGCGCCGACCGCATCGTCACCGTGGACCTGCACACCGACCAGATCCAGGGCTTTTTCGACGGCCCCGTGGACCACATGCGCGCGCAGAAGCTGCTCATCGGCTACATCGCCGAGAAGTACGCCGCCCACGACATGGTGGTGGTGTCCCCCGACTCCGGCCGGGTGCGCGTCGCGGAGAAGTGGGCCGACGCCCTTGGCGGTGTTCCGCTGGCCTTCATCCACAAGACCCGTGACCCGCTGGTGCCCAACCAGGTGAAGTCGAACCGGGTGGTCGGCGACGTGCGGGGCAAGACCTGCATCCTGACCGACGACATGATCGACACCGGCGGCACCATTGCCGGCGCGGTCAAGCTGCTGCGTGAGGACGGCGCCACCGACGTCATCATCGCCGCCACCCACGGTGTGCTGTCCGACCCGGCACCGCAGCGCCTGGCCGACTGCGGCGCCCGCGAGGTTGTCGTCACCAACACCCTGCCCATCGGCGAAGACAAGCAGTTCCCGGCGCTGACCGTGCTGTCCATCGCCCCGCTGCTGGCCGACACCATCCGCCAGGTGTTCGACAACGGGTCGGTGACCAGTCTGTTCGACGGCTCGGCGTAGATGAGCACCATCTACCACAACCCTCGTTGCAGCACGTCGCGCAAGACACTGGATCTGTTGCGCGAGTCCGGAATCGAACCGACGGTGGTGCAGTACCTGAAGACACCGCCTTCGCGGACCGAGCTGGCTGCGCTGATCGCCGACGCCGGGATCGACGTGCGCACCGCGGTACGCAAACGCGAATCCCTGTATGCCGAGCTGGGTCTGGCCGACGCCTCCGATGACGAACTGCTGGATGCCATGGCCGAGCATCCCATCCTGATCGAGCGGCCGTTCGTCGTCACCGCCAAGGGGACCCGGCTGGCCCGCCCGATCGACGCGGTGCGCGAGATTCTGTGAAAGTCGGCGTGGCCGCGCTGGCCGCGGCGCTGCTGGTCAGCGCCTGCGGCGCGGAAACGCCTGATTACCAATCGATCTGGACCGACAGTCCCACCGTGTCCACCCCGACGCCGAAGACCTCCACCGAGGAGCCGACGCCGTTCTACGAGTACCTGGAAGCCCTGGGCGTCACCGGGGAACCCCTGCCCGTCGACGGCCTGGGGGATGTGACGGTGACCCTGCCGGTGCCCGACGGGTGGGCGAGCGCAGACGACCCGGACCTGCGCGACGTGCGGTTGATCCGACCCGTCGACTCCACGGCGCACTACCCCAACGCGATGGTGATGGCCTTCAAACTGTGGGGCGGGTTCGACGTCGCCGAGGCCATCAAGCACGCCAATGCCGATGCCACCATGTCGAAGAACTTCACCAAGCTCGGCGAGTCATTCGACGACTTCGGCGGCTTCCCGTCGGCGATGATCGAGGGCAGCTACGACGCCCCCGACGGGCAGCGGGTGCACACCTACAACAGGGTGGTGATCCCGGTGACCGCGAACTTCGACCGCTATCTGATTCAGTTCACCGCCAGCACGCTGGCCAATCAAGCCGTCGCACAATCCGATCCGATCGAAGAGGTCATCAAGGGTTTCACCGTGACAGTTCGTCGTTAACCTGTCAGGCATGACCTCATGGACTGCCGCAGATCTGCCGTCGTTCGCCGGACGCACCGTCATCGTCACCGGAGCCAACAGCGGCCTCGGTGAGGTCACCGCAGGCGAACTGGCCCGGGTCGGGGCCAACGTGATCCTGGCCGTCCGCAACACCACCAAAGGTGAGACGGCCGCCGCCGCGATGACGGGTGACGTCGAGGTGCGGGCACTGGATCTGCAGTCACTGGCGTCGGTGCGGGCCTTCGCCGACGGTGTCGAGGCAGTGGATGTGCTGATCAACAACGCGGGCATCATGGCGGTGCCCTACGCCGAGACGGCCGACGGATTCGAGAGCCAGATCGGCACCAACCACCTGGGGCACTTTGCCCTCACCAATCTGCTGCTGCCCAAGCTCACCGACCGGGTGGTCACGGTGTCGTCGATGATGCACCTGATCGGCCGGGTGCACGTCGACGATCTCAACTACCGATCCCGGCCGTACTTCGCCTGGCCCGCCTACGGGCAGTCCAAGCTGGCCAACCTGCTGTTCACCAGCGAATTGCAGCGCAAGCTCGACCGCGCGGGGTCCTCGCTGAGGGCGGTGGCCGCGCACCCCGGGTACTCGGCCACCAACCTGCAGGGCCAGACGGGTAACAAGATCGGCACCCCGGTGTGGCTGGCCGCCAACAAGCTGCTGGCCACCGACGCTTCCTTCGGCGCCCGCCAGACGCTGTTCGCTGCGTCGCAGGCGGTGCCGGGCGACAGTTTCATCGGACCGCGGTTCGGCAGTCGCGGGCCCTCCCAGCCGGTCGGCCGCAGCCCGCTGGCCCGCAACACCCGCACCGCCGCGGCGCTGTGGGAGCTGTCCGAGCAGCTCACCGGCACCCGGTTCCCACTCTGACGATTTCTCTTCTCCCGTGGTGGTGCGTTAACCTTGCCGGGCGTCACGGCGAGGGTGGATGGTGTCCACCGTTATCGACGGAGACCCGCAAGTACTGCGGATTCTTCTGCTCTCGCTGTGCCTACTTTTCACACAAGCACAGGAGCAGTCTCATGGCCAAAGGCCCCGTTTCCAACAAACTGACCGTGTCGGTCCGCACCGAGACCGGCAAGGGCGCGTCCCGCCGGGCCCGCCGCGAAGGCCGGGTCCCCGCGGTCCTCTACGGCCACGGCACCGACCCCCAGCACCTGCTGCTGCCGTCGCAGGAGCTGGCTGCCGTGCTGCGCCACTCCGGCACCAACGCCATCCTGGTGCTCGACGTCGAAGGCACCGAGCAGCTGGCGCTCACCAAGTCGCTGGAGATCCACCCCATCCGCCGCAACATCCAGCACGCCGACCTGCTGGTGGTCCGCAAGGGCGAGAAGGTGACCGTCGAGGTCACCGTCACCATCGAAGGTGACGCCGCCCCCGGCACCCTGGTGACCCAGGATGCCAGCACCATCGAGATCGAAGCCGAGGCGCTGTCCATCCCCGAAGGCTTCACGGTGTCCGTCGAGGGCGTCGAGGCCGGCACCCAGATCACCGCTGCCCAGATCGAACTGCCCGCGGGTGTGTCGCTGATCTCGGATCCCGAGACCCTGGTGGTCAACATCGTGGAGGCTCCCACCGAGGAGGACCTGGACGCCGAAGGTAGCGGCGAGGCCGAAGGCGGAGCAGCCGAGACTCCGGCCCAGGACGCTTCCGCCGAAGCAGAGTCCGAGTAGTCACACCTCGACATGGCCGAACCGATGCTCGTGGTCGGCCTGGGCAATCCCGGGCCGGACTACGCCAAGACCCGGCACAACATCGGGTTCATGGTCGTCGACGTCCTGGCCGACAGGCTGGGCGAGAAGTTCAAGGTGCACAAACGCTCTGGCGCCGAGGTGGCCACCGGCCGCCTCGGCGGCAAGGCCGTGATCCTGGCCAAGCCGCGGGTCTACATGAACGAATCCGGCCGACAGGTCGGGCCGCTGGCCAGTTTCTACTCCGTGGCCCCCGCTGATGTGGTGATCGTGCACGACGAGCTCGACATCGACTTCGGCCGGATCCGGCTGAAGTTCGGCGGCGGTGCCGCCGGGCACAACGGGCTGCGGTCGGTGTCCTCAGCGTTGGGCACAGGAGATTTTCATCGGGTCAGGGTGGGCATCGGACGGCCTCCCGGTAACAAGTCCGGCGCGGCTTTTGTACTGGAGCCGTTCAACTCCCGCGAGCGCCCCGAACTCGGCGTGATCTGTGAGCAGGCCGCCGATGCCGCGGAGTTGTTGGTGCAGTTGGGCATCGAGCCCGCCCAGAACCAGGTACACGCCTGGACCTGAGTGCCTCCACCACTCCCCGAGCGGGTGGGTCAGCCCCGGCGGGGGCCCCGGATCCCGCTGTCGACGACCTTGACGGGCTTGTGCGGAAAGCGTTTCTGGGCGTGCGCCTGGGCCGCTGAGCCGGGCAGCACGTACAGCGTTTCCGCCTTGTCCTGCAACGGTTTCAGCACCAGATCCATGAAGCCCTTACGGTCCTCGAGATACGGTTCGATGACCTCTTCTCCGGCCGGGCAGACAGCCAGACAGTACGCCGCTTTGTAGTTCGCTTTGAACGACAGGCTCTGCCACATCGACGCGTTCTCCGAATCCGTGACGCGCTCGCGGAAATCCCGTGCGTCAGCGCTGTCTGCGATGGTTTGCGCCCAGTCGGTGAAACCGCCCATGAACTCACGGTAGTTGTGCACCGAGCACGCCATGAAATCGAACTCACCGTTCTTGCCGATGGCACCGACAGGACACGCCGCGACACACAGCTTGCACTCCAGGCAGGGTGAATAGTCAAGCGGCACAGAGTAATTGCTGATCTCTGCATCCACCATGACGGTGGCCAACAGAATGAAGTTGCCGAACCGCGGGTGGATGACGTTGCGGTGGATACCCATCACCCCCATCCCCGCCGCCACGGCGACGGGCTTGTGAGCCACCACCCAGATACGGCCCGGGTACCGGTCCATCTCCATGGGGAACGTGGCCGACGGATTGAGCGCGCGGTGGCCGGCGTCCTGCAGTGCGCGGGTGATGCGGTGCGCCGCCCCGTTGATGATCTCGCCGGTCCGGTGGAATTCCTGGTTGGCCACACTGCGAGCAGTCGAGCGCACGTTGTCGCGGTTCATCTTCACCACCAGCGAGAGATAGCTCCTGGCGCCAGGCAGCGCGGCCTCGACATGGTGCGACTCCGAGGCCAGCGCCGGGTCAGCAACACTGGCGAAGCCCACGTCATCGGCACCCGCATCGAGACAGACTTGGCGCAGCCAGTCGGCGTCGATGACACCGGGCTTCGCCCTGTTGCGCGCCAGCACCGCGCGCACCGTCGGATGGTCGGCGATGCGGGGCGAGATCTTTCCTGCCATAGGCTGAGTATAGACATATATACCTAGCTGTCCAGAGCCGCCCTGAACTGGCCGCATATGGACTTCCTATGGAGTCCTGGGCGCCGCGCCCGCCCGCCGATAGCGTTGATGTCAACCGGCCCACCACCTAGCTGAGGACCACTGATGACACACCTGCAGTCCGTCGTGACACCCGCCGCCCACTCACGAGAACACCAGCGCCGGTTCACCTTTCCGGTATCCGACGGCGAGGCGGGCATCGAGACCGCGCAGCCGTTGGCCCAGCGGGCAATCACAGCGATCACCGAACTGGTGCAGCAGCATCACCGGAGCTTCTCGCAGTCCGATACCGACTCCCTGCTGCGCACGATCAGCCGGCGCGACGGGGGCAGCTTCGAGTTCCCTCCGGAAGCAGAGCGGCTTTTCGGCCTGTTCGACGCAGTGTCCGCCGCCACCGGCGGAGCCGGCGCTCCGATGATGGCATCGCCGGACGGCGCGCACAGCCCCTCATGGGTCTGCGACGTCGCGCATTCCGGAACCACGCTGACCACCCGCAGGGCACTGTCCATCGATGTCGGTGCCGCCGGGACAGGCCACTTGGTGGACCTGGTCACCGAACTACTCCACCGTCTCGGAGCAGACGATTTTGTGATCAACACGACCAACGGGATACGGCACAGCGGGTCGGTTCCGCTGCCCATCGCACTGCGACATCCCGATGACCCCAGCCTGGCAGTGGGCGTCGCCACGGTCACCGACCAGGCCCTGTGCGCGACGGCCGCCGAATCAGACGGCTCCGTGTGCGCCACCTGGGTGGTGGCCGCCGAGGCCGCCACCGCCAATGCCATTGGAAAGGAGCTGTTCTCCACACCGCCGTCGCGACTGGCCCGGTACTTTCGATTCTCCTACATCAGGCTGTTTCACGACGGCCACGCCGAGATCTCGCGCACCTTCCCCGGTGCGCTGTTCACCAAATAGGTGAAAACCGACAGCTGGTAATCAAACCCGGCGGAGGGTCTGCACACCCGTCCGCTCTCTCAACCACAAGGAGTAAACCATGAAGCGTCACCTCTACGCCACCCTGTCCTTCGCCGCCGTTATTCCTGCAGCAATCGGCTTGGCCGGCAATGCATTTGCCGCTCCCAGCGGGTCGTCGGCAACCACAACCATTCAGGAGCTGCGCAGTCAGGGTTACAACGTGCAGATCAACGGATCACGCAACGGACCCCTCTCGCAGTGCTCCGTCAACGCCGTCCGCCCACTGTCCAATGATGCACTGCGCACCGTCTATGTCGACCTGAGCTGCCCGCACGTCTACATCGACGACTGAGCTCAGTCCGACGTCCGCTTGGCATACGCGCGCAAAGCAAACGGGGCCACCACGGCCGTAATGGCCAGCGACCACAAGATGGTCGCCAGTACCGGATGATGCAGTGGCAGTTGGGCATCCACCGGTGCTGGCGGCCCGTTGCCCCAGAGCTCGCGCATGGCCTGCGCCAGCGACGACACGGGGTTCCATTCGGCGATGACGCGCAGCCAGTGCGGCATGGGTTCGGTGGGCACAAAAGTGTTGGCCAGGAACGTCACCGGGAACAGCACGGTGAACATGACACCGTTGACCGCCTCCACCGACCTCAGCAGCGAGCCGACCAGGATGCCGAACCAGATCATCCCGAAGCCGAACACCAGCACCAGCGCGAAGGCCAGGACCGCTTCGGCGACGCTGTTGCGGATACGCCAGCCGATGGCCAGTCCGGTGAACGCCATCACCACGATGCCGATGGAGGAATGGATCAGGCTGGCGATGCTGCGGCCGATGAGCACCGACGACCGGGAGATGGGCAGTGACCGGAAGCGGTCGATGATGCCCTTCTCCACGTCGGCGGTGATACCGGAGGCCACCACGAACGCGGAGAACACGATGGTCTGCGCCTGGATCCCGGGCAGCAGGAACTCACGGTAGGAGGCTCCCCCGGTGTTGGTGATGGACGCCCCGAAAACGAACGCGAACAACAGCACGAACATGATGGGCTGCGCGGTGACGTCAGACAACATCTCCGGCATGCGCTTGGTGTGGATCAGGTTGCGCTTCACCATGACCCAGGACTGATAGGCCAGCGACGTCGCCCTGATCTGCGGGCGGGTGGTCATACGCGCACCTCCTCGGCCGTACTGGTGCGACCGGTCAACGACAGGAACACGTCATCCAGGCTGGGGCGGGTGAGACCGATGTCGTCGACCTCGATCGCGCTCTCCTGCAGCCAGCCGGCCACCCGGGTCATGGCCTCCAGTCCCTCGGCGGAGGCGGTGAGCCGGCGCGCACCGACATCGACGTGGACCTCGGCTCCGGTTCTGGCGATCAGCGACCGGGCGATCTCCAGATCTGCGGCGTGCGACACGGTGACCACCAGGCTGGCGTTGCCCGCCTGCTGTTTGAGCTGCAGCGGGGTGCCCTGCGCGATGATGCGCCCGCGATCGACCACCACGATCTCGTCAGCCAGCTGGTCGGCCTCCTCCAGGTACTGCGTGGTGAGCAGCAAGGTGGTGCCGTCGGCGACCAGTTGACGCAGCACCTCCCACAGCTCGCTGCGCGACCGCGGGTCCAGGCCGGTGGTCGGCTCATCGAGGAAGAGCACCGGAGGAGCCGCGATGAGGCTGACAGCGAGATCCAGCCGGCGCCGCATACCGCCGGAGTAGCCCTTGACCACGCGGTCGGCGGAATCGGCGATGGAGAACTGGTGCAGCAGCTGATCCCCGAGCCGGTCGAGCTCCTTGCGCCGCAGCCCGTACAGGCTGCCGATCATCCGGATGTTCTCCCGCCCGGTGAGCAACTCGTCCACCGTGGCGGCCTGGCCCGTCAACCCCATGTTGCGGCGCACTTGCTCGGGCTCACGGAGGACATCGAAACCGGCGACCCTGGCAGTCCCGGAGGTGGGCACCGTCAAGGTGGTCATCATCCGGACGGTGGTGGTCTTACCGGCACCGTTGGGACCGAGCAGCCCCAGGACGGTGCCCTGCGGGACGGTGAAGCTGATCCCGTCCACGGCGGTGAAAGCATCGAATTTCTTGACCAGATCGATGGCCTCGATGGCGGCGTCGGGCATGCTGTCGACGGTAGCCGGTGCCACCGACAGGTCTCCAAGAATTTTCGCCCCGCCGGGCTCACCGCAGTTGCGCCGCCAGCCAGTCGGCGGTCCGCTGCCGATGCCACGGCGCGACGTTGGCGCACCCGTGGTTGCCGTCCTCCAACATCAGCAGCTCCACGGGGCCGGATACCGCATCGCGCAGCTTCACCGCCTGCTCCCAGGGGATGAGACGGTCCTTGCGACCGAACACGATGAGCAGCGGGGCCACCACATCGGCAGCCACCTCGTCCATGCCCAGGGTCAGGGCGACGTCGCGGGCCTCGGCGTCGGTGGACGTGCCCGACCGCACCCGGAAGGTGTCGCGGGTCAGCTGCGGCAGACCCTCCCAGACCGAGCCGAAGTTGAACGGGCCACCCAGTGCCACACAGGCCGACACCCGGTCACCGAGCGCCGCGGCGACCCGGGGCGCGTAGTAACCGCCCAGGCTGACACCCCAGACCGCCAACCGGGACTCGTCGAGCTCCGGCGCCTCCGACACCGTGCGCCAGATCAACTCCGCGACCGCCGACCAGTCGCCGCGGATGGGGAAGTCGTACTCCGACTCCCCCTGCCCGGGGCCGTCGAGTGCCAGCGTGGCCATGCCGCGGTCGAGAAACCCCTGCTCGGTGGAGCGCAGTTCTTCCTTGGCCGAGTCGAGCCCGGGCAGCATCACCACCACTGGGTGCGGGCCCGACCCGTCCGGAACCCGCAGGATGCCGACCAGCCGGCTGTGCTCGAAGGGCAGCTCGAGCCGACGGCCAGGTGGGTCCAGGTACGGCAGCGCGGCGTCGAGGCAGTCGACCGCCCGCTGATGTGCGGCCTTCATCTCGTCGACGTCGACGACGAACACGAACTTCGCGAAGTGGTGATAGACCGCGGCCTGCGCCAGGTGCTCACCCGCCGAGGTCAGTCGGCCCTCCGCCAGCGCGGTACGCCCGAGTTCCTCGTGCTCAGCACCTGCGGCCACCCACGACGCACACCATTGCGGCCAGGTCTGCACCCGCGCGGTCACCCGCTCGAAATCGGCGACGGTGACACCGTTGACCGTGAACCGCGGACCCCAGTGGGCAATCGCCGAGGCGACCAGTTCATCCTGGGCCATCTTTCCTCATCTCCTCAGTTATGTTGCACAACAACATGTTTGACCGATAGCAGTACAGTGCACTACGTTTCGCTGATGACCGGAGCGCACCCACTCGACGTCCTGGCCGGCCCCAGCCGGCCCACGTTCTCGGCCGACGAGATGAGCCGTCGCACCGAGGTTCTCGATGCCGCTCTGGCGGCGGCGGGGGTGCGGCACTGTGTGCTCTACGGGGCCAACCGGTCCGGTAGTGCGGTGCAGTGGCTGACAGGCTGGCCGGTCACCCGGGAAGCAGTGGTGGTGCACACCATCGGCGAACCCGACACGCTGCTGGTGCACTTTTTCAACCACGTACCCCAGGCCCGCGCTCTGGCGCCGGCCGCCGACGTACGCTGGGCCGGGTCCACCACCGCGTCGCTGCTCGACGAGCTGCGCCGCCGCGGCGCCGTCGGCGGCGAGGTGGCGGTGGTGGGCGCCGTCCCGTTCGGGATGCACACCGCCCTGCGCGAAAACATCGGCGGCCTTGCAGATCTCAACGGCTCCTACACCAGGATGCGGCTGTGCAAGTCGGCGGAGGAGTTGGCGTGGTTGCGCGCTGCGGCGCACCTGACCGATCTGTCCTGCGCGGCGCTGCGGGACGGAACCCATGCAGGCAGCACCGAATACGAGCTCGGCGCGTTGGTCGAGGACAGCTACCTCGCCCACGGTGGCACCAACTACATCCACTATTTCGCGCTCACCGCCATGGCCGAGCCCGCACAATGTGTGCCGTCGCAGTGGCCCAGCGGCCGGGTGGTCAACCGTGGTGATGTGCTGGCCTGCGAATTGAGCACCGCGGTGGGCCTGGACTACCCGGGACAATTGTTGCGCACCTTCACCGTCGCCGAGCCACCCACACCCCTGGTCACCGAACTGCACCAGGTGGCCGACGCGGCGTTGAGCCGGATCGAGGCCATGCTGGCCCCGGGAGTGCTGCCCGAACAGATCGTGGCGGCGGCCGATGTGATCGAAGACGCCGGCTTCACCACCGTCGACGACCTGGTGCACGGTCTGGGCGGCGGCTACCTGCCGCCGGTGTTCGGTTCGCGCAGCCGCACTCTGGAAGCGCTGCCGACGCTGCCGCTGGCCGAGGGCATGACGATCGTGGTGCAGCCGAACGTCACCACCCCCGACGGCCGGATCGGGGTGCAGACCGGTGAGCTCTTCGAGATCACCGCCACCGGATGTGCCCGGCTGCACCAGTTCCCGCGCGGGCTGGGCCGCATCGATGGCTGACCGCACTATTCGGCGGTGCGGACGATCCACGGTGCCAGCCGGGTCTCGACGCTCTTGAGCGCCGTGTAGAGAACGAAACCGGTGATCATCAGGAGCACCACCGGTACCAGCGACTCGGCCATGTTGAACCGGCGTGAGTTCACCAGGATCAGAAAGCCCAGACCGGTCACCGCAGTGGAGAATTCGGCCACCACCACCGCGATCAGGGAACGTCCGACCGCAAGCCGGATACCGGTGACGATGAACGGCAGTGCCCCGGGGATCAGGATGTCGCGCCAGGCCTGCAGCTCGGTCGAGCAGAACGACCGGGCCAGTTCGTCCAGATCGCGGGGCACACCCCGGACGCCGGCCGCGGTGTTGATGGTCACCGGGAAGAAGGCGAACATCGCGACGATCACCACCTTCGCGAAGAAGCCGAAGCCCAACGCCACCACCAGAATCGGGATGACGGCCACCAGTGGCGTCGCGAAAAGCGCCGAGATGTAGGGATCCAGCATGACGTCCATCGACCGGAACCGGCCCACCAGTATGCCGACCAGCAGGCCGAACGCAGTGCCCAGGGCCATCCCCACCACGAACACCGATGCGCTCTGCCAGATCGCGGTGGTGAGCTCACCGTCGCGGGCCATCTCGACGCCCGCTTCCAGCACCGCGATGGGTCCCACGATCAACGGGCTGTCCGCGAACGCGGCGTAGAGCTCCCACGCCACGGGCACGATCAGCAGACCCAGGAACCAGATCAGCCGCTGCGCGCTCACCCGTGCGGGGCGGCGCGCTTTCGGCGCGGCGGGCGCGGGGGTGGGCATGGGGAGTGCGGCACCTACGGTGTGGGTCATGACGCTCCTTGCCACGGCGAGAGTCGGCGCTGCGCGCCTTTGAGCAGGGTGGCTATCAGGGTCCCGGTTGCCGCGAGCACCAGCACCGGTCCCAGCGCACCGGCGATGTCGAAGCGGTTGGAGTACAGGATGATCAGGTACCCGAAGCCGCTGGCGCCGGCGTAGAAGTCGGCGAGAACGGCGCCCACCAGAGCATGGATCAGACCGATCCGCAGGCCGGTCATGATGGCGGGGAGCGCGCCGGGGATCAGGACGTCGCGCCAGACCGTCCACTCGGGCGCGCAGAACGACCGGGTGAGCTCCAGCAGGTCGGGGTCGACGGTGCGCACCCCCGACGCGGTGTTGATGATCACCGGTAGGACGGTGAACAGGAAGACGATCAGGATCTTCGAGGTGTTGTTGAAGCCGAGGATCACCAGGATGAAGGGGATCAGCGCGACCAGCGGGGTGGTGTAGAAGATGTTGATGGGCGCCTCGGTCAGCCAGTAAAGCCACCGGACCCGCCCGATGAGCAGGCCGACCGGCACACCGAGGCCCACTCCGAGGGCGGCACCGACGGCGATGATGTACGCCGTGGGCTGGGCGTACTGCAGGAACTCGCCGTCCAGGACCGACTGCCACAGCCGCTGGGCGATGACGTGCGGTTCGGCCAGGAACAGATCACCGGTGGTGATGGCGACGACGTACCACAGCGCCAGCACGAAGATGGCAAAACCGATGCGCAGCTGCCAGATTCGGCTTCTGCTCAACGTGCCGTCAGTCACCACTGACTCCGTGTAGAGAACCGGCCTTCAGTTCTTCCTGCCGCAGCAGCGACCACATCCGCGCCCGCAGTTCGGCGAACACCGGGTCCACCCGGATGGTGGCGGCATTGCGCGGACGCTCGAACGGGATGGTGATGTCCTCGACGATCCGGCCCGGGTTGGCCTGCATCACCACCACCCGGTCCGACAACACGATCGCCTCGTCGATGGAGTGGGTGACGAAGATGACCGTCTTGCGGTCGGCCGACCAGATGCGCAGCAGTTCCTCCTGCATGAGCTCGCGGGTCTGGGCGTCGAGCGCACCGAAAGGCTCGTCCATCAAGAGGATTTCGGGCCGGATGGCCAGGGCGCGGGCCAGACCGACACGTTGCTGCATGCCGCCGGAGAGTTGGTAGGGGTACTTCTTCTCGCGCCCCTGCAGCCCCACCATGTCGACATATTGCTGCGCCGCTTCCCGTGCCTTCGACTTGCTGTGGCCGCGCAGTCGCAGGCCGTAGCCGACATTGTCCTGGACCGTGCGCCAAGGCAGCAGCCGAAAGTTCTGGAACACCAACGTCATGTCAGGGCGTGGCTTGGAGTTCTGCTCACCGCTGATGAAGACAGCGCCACCGGTGGCCTGCTCGATGCCGGCCACGATGCGCAGCAGCGTGGTCTTGCCGCAGCCGCTGGGCCCCAGGATGGAGACGAATTCGTATTCGTCGACGTGCAGGTTGATGTTGTCGAAGACACTCAGCGGCCCGAAGTGCTTCGAGAGGTCCTTGATGTCGACATTCGCCACGACGGCGCCTTTCGATGTTCGGTGATGGTGCGGCGCCGGTGACGGCCGTGATCTGTTGGCCGCCAACGGCACCGTGAGGCGAAGGTCAGGACTTCTCTTCGTAGAGCGCGAGTGCGTCGTCGTAGATCGTGGTGTCGACCAACTGCTCGTAGGTCGGCTTGATGTCCTCGGTGATGTTGCCCAGCTTCACCTGCTGATCGGCGGTGAAATCCACCATTTCCTGGGAATAGCCGTTGTCATCGGGGAACAGTTCGTCGGCGATGAAGGTGTCGTAGGTCTGCGAGAGGATCTCGCGGTCCAGACCGGTGACCTCCTCGGCGGTGTCGAGGACGGCCTCCTTGTTCGCGGTGTCGGTCATGAACCGGTTGGCGGCGATGTTGGCGGCGGTGAACGCCACGATGGCGTCGCGACGTTCCTGCAGAATCGACTCCGGTGCGGCGAATCCGGCGTAGTGCCAATCGGGCACGACGTCCCACAGATTCACCACGGATTTCAGACCGGCATCCGGGAACTGTTCCATGACGCCCTGGGCCTCGTCGATGTGCAGCACACCCGAGGACGACTGACCCTGCGCCATGGCCTGGCCCTCGGCACCGGGGAAGTTGCCATAGGTGACGTCTTCCTGCGTCAACCCACACGAGGTGTAGTACATCTTGGTCAGCACCTCGGCGAAGCCGCCCACCTCGTCCACACCGACGACCTTGCCCCGCAGGTCCTCACACCCGTTGACGTCCGCAGTGGTGACCATCTGCACGTCGAGTTTGTCGGAGTAGGTGTAAAAGGCCTTGGCCGAGCCGCCTTGAGCGACGGCATTGATCAGCGTGGGGGTGGGAACCGCCGCGATGTCGGCGGAGCCCGCTTCCGCGCCACGCAGTGCGGTCACGCCGGTGTCGAGGCTGACGAGCTCGACGTCGACCCCGAACTGGTCGTAGAAGCCCTGGTCCTGAGCGACCCAGGGCATGACGTGTACGAAGTTGGGTGGGATCACGGGCATGGAGACGATCAGTTTCTCCCGCTCACCACCGCCGCCGCCTTCGCTGGATGGGCCGGCGGCGTCGCCGCCCCCGCCACAAGCCGCCGTGAACAGCAGTGCCCCGCACGCGGCAGCCGTTGTCACTGCCCGGCGCACGCCCGCCTTTCGATCTGTCGATGCTGAAGTCACGAGAAATCCTCCGCCCGTGCACAATTGCGCGCCGCGCCCCGCTGCGCCGGTCGTCACAATCGATTGCAAACCTAGCTAAGCAATCCGGCCGTATCCATGTCAACGATTTCTGCGAACTTCCTGTGATGAGAATCACGAGCGGCCTATTGTTCCAGCTAGAAGCGGCACTTTCCCGTCGTTTAGCTGCTCAACGAGGAGCCTCCATGCCAGAGCAACCCGTGCAATCGAGTGCAACAAGGCACAGGCAATCTGTTGTCGGTCCGCCGCGGCGACACGTGTTCTGCGACGCGGCTCTCTAAGCTGACATCCGTGTCGACCCCGACCTTGCGTGACGTGGCTGTGGCGGCGGGTGTGCATGCCGCCACAGCATCCCGGGCACTGAACCCGGCCACGCGCGGTCTGGTCAACAACGAGACGGCGCGCCGGGTGATCCGGGCAGCCGAGTCGTTGGGCTACCGACCCAACCCCATCGCCCGCGGCCTCAAGACGGCCAAGTCGGGCACCATCGGGGTTCTCATCCCTGATCTCACCAATCCGCTGTTCCCGCCGATCCTGCGCGGCATCGAGCGCACCCTCGAGGCGGCGGGCTACAGCGCACTCGTCGTCAACACCGACAACGACCAGGCACGCGAACAAGGTTTGGTCGACTCTCTGCTGTCGCGGCAGGTGGAGGGCTTGATCGTCGCGACGGCCCGGATCGAACACCCCCTGCTGATCCAGCTGCACCAGCAGGGCGTCGTGATGGTGATGGTCAACCGCCGCCCCGATGGGGTCGACGCCCCTGCGGTGGCACCCGACGACCCGGCCGGGGTGTATCTGGCGGTGCAGCACCTGACCGCGCTGGGCCATCGCCGGATCGCACACCTGGGCGGGCCCGAGACCACGTCGACGGGTGTGGCACGTGCCCGCGCCTTCCGGGCCGCCATCCGTGACCACGGCGCCGACGAGGACCCTGCCCTGACCGCCACGTGTGCGAGTTGGAGCGAGGAGGCCGGCGCCGAGACCTTGCGCGGGCTGCTCGACGCGGGCACCGATTTCACCGCCATCGTCGCGGGCAACGACCTGATCGCCCTTGGCTGCTACGACGTGTTCGCCGAGCGCGGCATCTGCTGTCCCGACCAGATCAGTGTCGTCGGCTTCAACGACATGCCATTCCTGGACAAGCTGCGGCCCCCGCTGACCACCATCGGAATTCCCAACCAGGACATCGGCGCCGAGGCGGCACGCATGCTGCTCGAACTGCTCGCCCAACCACACCGCCCGCCGCTGTCCGTACAGTTCCCGCTGAAACTCGTGGTGCGCGGGTCGACGGCGCCACCGCCGTCACATCAGGCGGCGTTGTCGGCGCCAGGGGCGTCGGCGTAGCGGCCCGGCGACATCCACGAAGCGATAGCACCCAGCACCATCATCACCGCGGCCGCCGAGAACACCACCACCAGGCCGGTGTGGAACGGTTCGGTGATGAGCTCGGGGAAGAATGTCTTACCCGTCAGCACATCGGCATTCACTCCCGGCTGCTGCAGCGCATGTGACGGCTCGAGCAGTTCGGCAATCGGGTTGTAACCCAGGAATGCCGCGAACAGACTGCCCACCGGCGGCAGGCCGGCCACGTCCTGGGCGACGTCGGCAGACACTCCCTGAGCCTGCAATCCGGTGCTGAGCGCCGACGGCAGTGTGTTGGCCAGACCGACGATCATCAGCGAGAAGAAGATGCCGATCGACAGAGACGAGCCGGCGTTGAAGAACGTGGCGCGCACACCGGAGGCCGAACCACGCTGCGATGCGGGCACACTCGACATGATGGCCGCGGTGTTGGGCGCGGTGAAGATGCCGCCGCCCAGCCCGTTGAGGAACACGATCAGAGCGAACAGCCAGTAGTCGAAGTTCACCGGGATGAGCAGCAGGGCAACAAATGTCACTGCCATGAGGACCATGCCGCCGACGGTGAACGGTCGCGCACCAAAGCGGTCCGACAGCGATCCGGCGATGGGGCCGGCCACCAGGAAGCCGACCGTGATCGGCAGCAGATAGATACCCGCCCACAACGGCGTCGATTCAAAGCTGTACCCGTGCAAAGGAAGCCAGATGCCCTGCAGCCAGATGATGAGCATGAACTGCAGTCCGCCGCGGCCCACCGAAGACAGCAGTCCGGCCAAGTTGCCCATCCCGAACGAGGCCGACCGGAACAGTCGCATATCGACCATCGGTGCGGCGACCTTGAGCTCGACGACGCAGAACACCACCAACAGCGCCAGGCCCAGCGCGATGGAACCGAGCACCATCGGATTGGTCCACCCGGTGCTGGAGTCACCGTAGGGCTGGATGCCGTAGGTGATGCCCAGCAGCAGGACGGTCAGCCCGATGCCGAAGGTCAACGTGCCCGCCCAGTCCAGCTTGCCGGGAGTGCGGGAGCCGAGTTCCTTGAGTGAACGCAGACTCCAGACGGTGCCGGCCAGACCGATCGGCACTCCTACCCAGAAGATCGCCTGCCAGTGCCATTCGGACAGGAAGCCGCCGATCAGCAGGCCCAGGAACGAGCCGGCCACCGCCGAGACCATGTTGACGCCCAGCGCCATCCCCCGCTGGTTGGCGGGAAAGGCGTCGGTCAGGATGGCCGACGAGGACGACATCAGCATGGCACCACCGACACCCTGGACCACGCGCCAGGCGATCAGCCACACCGCCCCGCCGCCCATCTGGAAGGGGTCGAAGGACAGCGCGACGGCGGCCACGGTGAACACGACGAAGCCGAGGTTGTAGATGCGGACCCGACCCAGCATGTCCCCCAGCCGGCCGAACGGGACTACCAGCACGGCGGTGACCACCAAATATCCCATCAGCATCCACAGCAGGTAGCTGACGTTGCCGGGGGCCAGGGGGTTGAGCCCGATACCGCGGAAGATCGCCGGCAGGGAGATCAACACGATAGAGGCGTTGATGGTGGCCAACAGCGTGCCCAACGTGGTGTTGGACAAGACGATCCACTTGTAGCGGGGGTGGTCGTGATCCATCCGGATCCGGCGGCGCGCGGTGTCGTTGAGGCTGGTGTCAGTCGTGAGCTCGGCAGTCATCTTCTTCGTTTCGTATCTGAGTCGGCCAGCAGCCCACCACGGTGTGCGCCACAACTTGTATATGTTAGCTATGTAAATCATCGGGGCGCAATTCCTATTCCCGACGCCTGCGCTAAGTTGGGCATCGGAACCCACACGAGCACCACGCGGGAGTGCACACCAAGTGCGCTGAGAGGACGGCTGGGGCCGTCGACCGTACGAACCTGACCGGGTAATACCGGCGTAGGGAGTGAAGTGAACTTTTTGCCGTTGCCCCTGCCCGGGCACACCCCGCACCGCGTCATGACCATCGCCGGCTCCGACTCCGGTGGCGGCGCGGGCATCCAGGCCGACATGCGCACCTTCGCGATGCTGGGACTGCACGGGTGCGTGACCGTCGTTGCGGTCACCGTGCAGAACTCCCTGGGCGTCAAGGGTTTTCACGAGATACCGCTGGACATCATCGCCGGGCAGATGAGTGCGGTGGCCTCCGACATCGGAATCCAGGCGGCCAAGACGGGGATGCTGGCGTCCGCGGAGATCATCGGCTGCGTGGCCGAGACCTGGCAGGCCGAATGCGCAGGCACTCCCCTGGTGGTCGACCCGGTGTGCGCATCGATGCACGGCGATCCGCTGCTGCACCCCAGCGCACTGTCGGCCCTGCGCACCGAACTGTTCCCGCTGGCCACCCTGGTGACCCCCAACCTCGACGAGGTGCGCCTGCTGGTCGACATCGAGGTGGTCGACGAGGCGACCCAGAAAGAGGCGGCCCGCGCGCTGCACGCACTCGGTCCGCAGTGGGCCCTGGTCAAAGGTGGGCATTTGCGGTCGTCGGACGCCAGCCCCGACCTGCTGTTCGACGGCACCGAATTCCACGAGTTCCACGCACCGCGGGTGGACACCGGCCACGACCACGGAGCCGGAGATACCCTGGCCGCGGCGACCACGTGCGCTCTGGCACATGGCTTTTCGGTGCCCGAGGCGGTGGATTTCGCGAAAACCTGGGTGACCGAATGCATTCGGACCGCCTATCCGCTGGGTCACGGCCACGGTCCGGTCAACGCACTGTTCCGGCTGCAGACATGAACCTCGACGTCATCGCCGGGGTGGCCCACGAGCCCCAGGGTGCCCCCACCGGCGTGGTTCTGCTGACCCACGGTGCCGGCGGCAGCCGAGAGGCTCCGCTGCTGGGCAGGATCTGCGACGAGTGGGCCCGGCGCGGCTGGCTGGCCATCCGCTACAACCTGCCCTACCGACGTCGTCGCCCGAAGGGGCCGCCGTCAGGGTCGGCGGCAGCTGATCAGGCAGGAATCCTCGAGGCCATCGACCTCGCCCACACCCTGACGGCTGGTCCGGTACTGGCCGGCGGGCATTCCTACGGTGGCCGGATGACGTCCATGGTCGCCGCCGAGGGTGCCGACTTGGCGGCACTCACCTTGTTCTCCTACCCCCTGCACCCACCGGGCAAGCCCGAGCGGGCCCGCACCGAGCACCTGCCACAGATCACCGTACCGACGGTCTTCACCCACGGAACTGCCGATCCGTTCGGCTCGATTGCGGAGCTGACGGTTGCGGCGGCGCTGCTGGGCGGCACTTCCGAGATCGTCGAGATCACCGGCGCACGCCACGATCTGGGCTCCAAGACACTCGACGTTCCCACGCTGGCCGTGGACGGCGCGTTACGGGTCAGCGGCCTCGGATAGCACCCTGCCGACGGTGAGTTCGAGCAGGGTGTCGACCAACTCGTCGGCATCGGCGGTACCAAACAGGGGTTGCTGATTCTTCTTTCTCGTGCGTAAATTCTCGTCATCGCCTTTCAAAAAAAAGAGGAGACAGCGGGATGCGCAGACGTGCTTTCCTGGCCGGCGGCGCCGGGGCAGTTGCTGTGGTGTCCGCGCAGTCACTGGCGGGCTGCAGCACGACAACCGAGGTGGCCACGGTCGAGGACACCGCGGCTTCCGACGAGGTGTCGCGGCTGAGGCAGCAGTATCTGCAGGAATTCGACGCGGAGTACGTCGACAACGTCATCGTCCCGTTCTTTCAGAACAGCGTGATCGAGGGCCAACGGCCGGTGCTGCCGATGATCGACGTGGCGCTGACCAAGGAGAACGCGCTGCCCTACGACATGTGGGGGCTGCTCAGCGATCAGTGGGGTCCTGCTCCAGAAGATGGGGTCACCGTCTTTTTGCAGGGCCTCGAGAAGCGCGGCCCTGACAATCTGCGTAAACGCATCTACATGTCGGCTGTCACGCCTGATCTCTACGCCGGCGCATACCAAGCGAAGGTGACGACGTTCTTCGACGGCCTGTTCAGCCCGTCCAACGCCGACAAACCACTGATGCAGACCTACCTGGACACCTTCTGGGATCTCTACTGGGATCTGCATCTCGGTGTCACCGGCGACGCCATTCCCGCTGAGGTCCGCGAGATCGGCGCCAGCTTCAATACCGTTCTGGCGTATCGTGATCCGACACAGAAGATCGTTCACGACAACTACATGACCGTCCGGGGCCACCTGGCGTTCCTGAAGCAGTGGATCGACGACAGGCTGGCCGACATCGAATCCGGCACCATCCAAGACGCCGACAAGACGTTCGCGTGGTTCTGGCTCAAGAACGGCGAGGACAGCGAGCACTTCAACCACAAGGACGTGGTGTTCGAGTGCTTCCACAACTTCGTCGCGTTCAGCCAGTGGGGCAACAGCCTCTACAACATCATGGCGACACTGGGTCGTGACACCGGCGACGCAGCAACCAAGGATTCGTTCACAAAGACCATGTCCGGAGCCTTCGACGAGCCCGATGGCAGTGCGTTTCCACCACTCGAGCGCTTTGTGATGGAACTCTTTCGGGTCATCTCCCGAATGGCGGCAGCATCTCGGCGGTGGCCGAGACCAGGGAACCGGTGTTCGAACGTCACAACTACGTGGCCACACCTCACCCGGCCACCAGCAAGGATCCGGTGCAGTGGACCAACCCCGACGCCTTCGATCCTGCGCGTTATCGCAACGCGCCCACCAGCCAAGACGTCGACGAGGCACGCATCCATCAGATGGGCTTGGCGCAGTGCCCGTTCCAACCCACGGACGTCGCCGTCAAGGACGGACGCAAAGCCGCGTTACGCAGCAGTGCGTTCGGCACGGTGTTCGGCGTCATCGACGACCAACCCATGCCGGTGTGCGACTACGCAGGGTTTGCGCCGTTCGGGTTCGGCTACCGTCGCTGCCCTGGTGAGCAGTTGACCACCATGGCCTTCGAGGACCTACTGCGCAAGGTCTGGCGGGAGCGCATCGAATTCGTCACCGTCGCCGGAGACGACGCGACGCAGTTGCCGATCGGCCCCAACACCGTGATCGGCGACAACCTGGGCTTTGTGCGCGCCTGATCAAATCCCTTCCGACCGGCAGCCAGGAAAGGACCAAGGACCCTAACTTACTGACGGGTAAGTTGAGGTATCGTCGTGGCATGACATCGGAGCACACCGACGTCGTCATCGTCGGCGCCGGCTTTGCCGGCATCGGTGCGGCGATCCAGCTCAAGCGACTCGGGTTCGACGACTTCGTACTGCTGGACCGCGAGGACGACCTGGGCGGCACGTGGTACGTCAACCACTACCCCGGGCTGGCCGTCGACGTCCCCACCACCACCTACTCGTACTTCTTCGAGCCCAACCCCAATTGGTCGCGACTGTTCTCCACCGGCGCGGAGATCAAGAAATACGCAGACGACGTGGCCACCAAGTACGACGTGCGTCGCCACATCCGGTACAACGCCGACGTGCAGAGCGCACGGTGGGATGAGGAGACCTCCCACTGGAAGGTCACCCTGGCCGGCGGCGAAACAGTGAGCTGCCGCTACCTCATCACTGCCACCGGCTTTCTGTCCCAACCCAAGCTGCCAGATATCAACGGCATCACCGACTTCGCCGGCAAGGTGGTGCACACCACCGACTGGGACAACGCCTACGACCCAGCCGGCGACCGGATCGCAGTGATCGGCACCGGCGCCACCGCGGTGCAGCTGATCCCCGAGCTGGCCAAGACCGCGGCCGACCTGACCGTCTACCAGCGCACCCCGATCTGGGTGGCACCCAAACTGGACTTCGCCATCTCCGAGCGCACCAAGCGGCTGTTCGCGCGAATGCCCTGGACGCAGAGGGTGATTCGCGCCATCACCGACACCATCTACGAGACCATGATCAACGTGGGCGTGGTGAACTACCGGGTGCCGCTGTTCCGTCGGCTCAACATCTCCGCGATGGACCTGTGCAAGATCAACCAGTTCATCCAGGTCAGGGACAAGGACCTGCGGCGCAAGCTGACTCCCGACTACGACATCGGCTGCAAGCGTCCGACGTTCTCCAACAGCTACTTCCGCACCTTCACCAAGCCGAATGTGCACCTGCAAACCGACGGTATCGACCACATCACCGCTGACGGCATCGTCAACAACGACGGCACCGAGACCAAGATCGACACCCTGGTGCTGGCCACCGGTTTCGATCTCTGGGAGGCCAACTTCCCGGCCATCGAGGTGATCGGTCGCGACGGCCGCAACCTCGGAAAGTGGTGGCGTGACACCAGGTTCCAGGCCTATCAGGGTGTGTCGATACCGTACTTCCCGAACTACCTCAGCCTGGCGAGCCCGTATGCATTCCTGGGTCTGAACTTCTTCAACACCATGGAATACCAGATGCGGCTGATGGATCGGCTGCTGAGTGAGGTGAAGCGACGCGGCGCCACCACGTTCGAGGTCACCGAGGCCGCCAACACCGCCTACCTGGACCGGATGACCGAATTGCTGGGCGACTCGCTGTGGACGCTGGGCAACTGCGCGAGCTCACGGTCGTACTATTTCAATCCGCACGGCGAGCCCAGCCTGCTGCGCTCGATGTCGACCAAAGACGCCATCAAAGAAGCCAGCGAATTCCCGCTGAGCGACTACCAAATCGCCTGAGAAGAAAGCACTCTCGAATGCCTTCACAGTCTCGTTTTCCCAGCTTCGCCGGCCTGGCCCTGGCCGCCACCGGAGTGGCGCACTTCGTCAAGCCGGAACTGTTCGAGTCCATCACCGCCCCGGCGTTCCCGCAGAACACCCGCCGATTCATCTACATCAACGGCGGTATCGAGTCCGCACTCGGCCTGGGTCTACTCAGCACCAAGACCCGCAAGGCCGCCCTGTTCGGTGGGCTCGGGTACGTGGCGTATCTGGGCATCAACGGGGCGCGCAACCGCTAGCGGGCCGCCCACGGAGTCAACGGCTCACAGGATCATCACCGACACCTGAGAGCCGGGCGAGCTCACCCCGGGTGGGCGCGGCCTCCCAGTCCCCCAAGCCGGTACACGCCAGAGCGCCACACGCCGATGCGACGTCCAGGCAGGCCTCTGGGGAAGCGCCCCGCGCCAACTCGGCCAGCCACCCCGCCACGAAGGCGTCGCCGGCACCCACCGTGTCGGCCACGGTCACTGGGTGAGCATCCCGGGTGTGGAACGTGTCCTCGGCCGCCGCGACAGCACCTCGAGCGCCCCGCTTGATGACCACCTGGTCTACGCCGAGGGCGAGCAGTCCGTCGACTTGCCGCTGCAGATCACTGGTGCCCGTTACCAGTTCGGCCTCGTCCTCGCCGGCGAAGACGATATCGGCACGTCGAGCCAGCGCCCGATAGGCATTCACTGCGGAATCTCGGTCCGTCCACAAACTGGCGCGATGATTGACGTCGAAACTCACGATGTTGTTCGCGCTCTTGGCATGATCGATCGCAGCATGAACAGCTGCCTGCGGGCCTTCGCCCAGGGCGGCGGTGATACCGGTGACATGCAGTATGCGACCGCGTTGCACGACGTGGCGGGGTATGTCGGCAGGGCGTAGCCGGCTACCGGCCTGGAACCGGCGGTAGTAGGTCACGCGGCTGGCACCCGGTCGGGGACGCTCCTTGAGCATCAGCGCGGTAGCGGACTCGGAATCGACGATCGCCACTGCCTCCACCGTTTCTGCGCGCAGTTCCCGCACGATCATGTGACCGAGCGAGTCCGCGCCAACCCGGCCGATCCACGCGGCGGAACCGCCGAGGCGTGCCACGCCGATGGCGACGTTGCTCTCGGCCCCGCCGAACCCCAGCTGCATGTCCCGCACATGGCTCAGTGATCCGACCCGGTCTGCGGTGATCAGGCCCAGGCTCTCCCCCACCGTGACGACGTCGAGCGGATCACTCGAGGTCACTGCGCACATACCGATTCGGCTGCCGACAACGCCGCCCTGGCTGCGCTCGCCACCACACCTTGGTCGGGCTCCGCTGTGATCCAGCTGCCGGAAACGGCGAAGACCGAGGGCAGAGAAAGGTAGTTCGCGACGTTGGTCAATCGAACTCCACCAGAAGGCATGAACCGCATACCTGGATACACGGCGGTGAAGGCTCTCAGGCAGGCGATCGCATCCACGGCATCGGCGGGGAAGAGTTTGACGTGAGTCAAGCCCAGACGCGAAGCCGCCTGGATCTCCGACGGCGTCAGCACTCCCGGAATGACCGGAACGCCAGCGTCCTGTGTGTACCGCACCACCTCGAGATCGAGGCCGGGTGTCACGATGAAGCGCGCTCCTGCATCGAGCGCCGTGCGGGCCTGTTGCACTGTCAGTACCGTTCCCGCACCGACCTCGATGTCACCACGGGCCGCCAGTCGCCGGATCGCCGCCACACTGTGTTCACTTCGCAGCGCCACTTCGGCAACCGGCAGCCCGCCGTCGACGAGGCCACCTCCGAGCGCGTCGACATCTGACATCGTCCGTACCGTCAACAGAGGAATGACGGGGTACCGGAGCATCGCGAAGTCCGGCTGCGTCATGCTCATACCGCCAGCGCGAAAGTAGGATTCGTGCCGTAAGCGCCCAGCGAGTCGGGGTTCAGCGAGATACCGAGACCAGCGGTGTGCGGAATGGGCAGCATTCCTTCGGCGTCCAGACTCCAGCCGCCGGCCACGAGTTCGTCGATATAGGCTGCACCCGTTTTGTACTCAACGAGGTCCGTGCCGGCCAGCGCCGAGGCCAACTGCAGGTCAGCCGCCAGCCCAACTCCGGTGTTCCAACCATGTGGCACCAGGCGGATACCGTGATCCTGTGCGCTCCAGCCGATCCGACGTGACTCACTCAGACCGCCACCTTTTGTGGTGTCCGGCTGCACGATGTCGAACGCGCCTGCTGTGATGAACGGCGCGAATGCCTGCCGACGGGTCAGCACCTCGCCACCACTGATCGGAACCTTGGAATACGCACGCAGCGCCACGAATCCGTCGACGTCGTCAGGATCCAGCGCCTCCTCGAACCATGCCACATCGTATGCGGCGAGCATGTCCGCGGTGCGCTTGGCCCACGACAAACCACCAGGGAAGAACGCCTCAGAACCTCCCGCGTCCACCGCGAGAAGGCGATCACCGACCGCCTCCCGCGCCGCAGCCACGGTGCGCTCGTCGGTTGCGCTGTCGACGCGTCCGAACTTCCACCATCCGATCTTGAACGCGGTAAAGCCCTCTTCCACCAGTGATTGCAGGTTCTCGGTCATAACCGGCGCTTCGTCCATCAAGACCGAAGCGTAGGGCCGGACACGGTCCCGGTAGCGCCCTCCCAGCAAGCGGCCGACCGGCTGATCCATGGCTTGGCCGGCGAGGTCCCACAGCGCGATGTCGATGGCGCTGGTGGCGTGTGTCAGAGCGCCACCCCGGCCCATCCAGAAAGCACTCTGGTGCAGGGTCTCCGTGAGGCGCTCGACCTCCAGTGCGCTCTGCCCCACCAGTTGTGGACTCAGCAGGTCCAACGCAGCACGCACCAATCCCTCTGCGGTGAAGGCGCTTCCGATTCCGACGTGGCCGGATTCGGTGTGAACAGCAACGAGAGTGTGCACGACGTCGTCGGGACGCAACTCGTTGGACCAACCGCCCTCCGGCGTGGCGCCCCGCAGGCCGCAGGTCTCGATTCGGGTGATCTTCATGTTCCGGTCTTCCTCCATGTTTGTTGTGTTCTGAACATCAGCGCAGCATTTGACCGGCAAGCCGGCCGGTGTGCCGCGCGTCGGCTATCACGGAAACCCCGTTGACCCACACGTGGCGAGCAGCGTCCGCATAGTCCTCCGGCGGCATGGCCCAGGTATCGGTTCGTGACAACACATTCGGGTCGAACACGACGACATCGGCGAAGTACTTCTCGCGCAGATATCCGCGCTGGCGGATGCCGAAATGGTCGGCCACCATGCCGGTCATCTTGTGAATTGCGTCTTCGAACGTCAGGGTTCCCGCGGGCACGTGGTGGGCAAGGTAGTGCGTGTGCCCGTAGTAGAACAGCGGATGCCGGGTCCGGGTGCTCAGCGGCCCTCGACGACATGCCGTGAATGCGTCGACCCCCAACAGGAAATGGTCGTGCGAAATAGCCTCCGCGAGGTGATCTTCGGTGAACAGCAGGCCGAGAAGTTGCACACTCCCCAGATCTGGGCCGGCAGCGGCCAGCACATCGAACAGGCAATCCCATTCGTCGCGGCCATGTTGCTCCGCGATCTCCGGAAACGTCAACCCTTCCCATTCAGGGTGTCCGGCCGATACCCCGAGCCGAACCCGATCCCACTGCCCCCGATGGACAAATCGCCAGTAACGGTCGCAGTCCTGCCGGACCCGAGCCCGGACCTCTGCGTCGTTGAGCAGCTGGGCTGCTTCTGCTGCCGGACGCTCGGCGAGCCAGCCGGGAAGCAGACCGGCAGCCAAACCGATTCCGTGCGGGTACGGCGTCATGTCCGCAAGGACATCGGTACCCCGCCGGCGCTCGTCGACCACCCGCCCGGCGGCACGTTCCCACGCGCCGCCGGGCGCGCCCGTGTCGTGGCGGACGTTCAGATGCGAAAGTTGGGCGCGGACCTGACCGTGCTGGACGATGTCGAAGAACTCATCGACGGCTTCGCCCAACCCGGCGTCGCGATTACGAATGTGACTGGAGTACATACCGCCTCGTCGCCCCGTCACGCGCGCCAGCTCGGCGATCTCGGCTGCGTCGGCGAATCGCCCAGCACCGTATTCGAGGCCGCTGGAGAAGCCGATAGCACCTGCGTCCAGTGCCTCTTCGAGAAGCCTGACCCGTTCCTGCTGCTCGCATCGTCGGTATCTGACTGCGTTGGATTGCGCTGCCGCTCGTATCGCCGTGTGCCCGACGAACCACATCAGGTTCTGGGCGGTGCCCCCCGAATGCACCCGGTCCAGGAGTTCACCGAAACTTCGCCAATTCACTTCGCCGTCGAATCCCATTGCCTGCAAGGCGTTCTGTGCCGATTCGACGTCATCTTCGCCCAGTGGCGCGTACGTGACTCCGCAATTGCCCACCACCTCACTGGTGACACCTTGGTGAATGGTGCTGTAAGCGGGCCGGTTTCCGAGAATCGACCAGTCACTGTGGCTGTGCGGGTCGATGAGACCAGGCGTGACGATCATCCCGCTGGCATCCACGGTGTGCACAGCCTGCACCGCAACGTCGACTCCGAGGTAGGCGATCCGGTCGCCTTCGATGCCCACGTCGCACCGTGTGGCGGGAGCTCCTGTGCCATCGATGACATCGGCACCGACGATCAAGGTATCGAGTGCGGCCACCTCAGAGCACCTTGCTCAGGAATTCTCTGGTTCTGGGTTCTTTCGGGGCGTTGAAAAGATCTGTGGGTTCGGCAACCTCGACAATGCTTCCCTTGTCCATATAGATCACACGGTCGGCGACCTCGCGGGCGAACCCCATCTCGTGGGTCACCACCACCATGGTCATGCCATCGGCAGCAAGCCCTTTCATGACGGCGAGTACTTCTCCCACGATCTCGGGATCGAGCGCTGACGTGGGCTCGTCGAACAGCATGATCTTCGGGTCCATCGCCAATGCCCGGGCGATCGCCACTCGTTGTTTCTGGCCGCCGGACAAGGCATCCGGGTAGGCCCTGGATTTGTCCGTCAGACCGACTCGATCAAGGAGGCTACGTGCGCGCTCGAGGGCAGCTGCTTTGGTGCGCTTCAGGACTCGCTGTTGTGCCAGTGCAACGTTGTCCAACACAGACATATGGGGGAAAAGATTGAAATGCTGGAAGACCATGCCCACGTCACGTCTGACCACCGCCAGGTCGGCGGTGTTCTCCTGCGGCCCGAGCGTGTGGCCGTTGATGACGATACTGCCGTGCGATGGCCGTTCCAGGCCATTCATACACCGAAGTAGCGTGCTCTTGCCGGACCCCGAGGCACCGATGATGCACACCACCTCGCGCTCGGCGACAGCACACGAAACCCCGTGTAACACTTCGTTATCACCGAAGCTGAGGCGGAGGTTCTCGACGTTGATCACTTTCTGGCTCCTGGATTGAGGGCGGTGAGCGCGTCACCGACTTTGGGTGCGGGCACGCGCGTTCCGAGGCGCCGTTCGTACCGTCTGGCAACGCTCGACAAGGCAAAGCAGATGACGAAGTAGAACGCACCCACAACGCTGTAGGCCATGATCGGATCCGCTGTCTGCGAGCTCACGATGTTGCCGGCTCGGGTCAGCTCGATCAGTCCGATCACCGCCACCAGCGAACTGTCTTTGATCAAGATCACCAGGAAGCCGACACCTGGTGGCACGATCAGACGTGCAGCCTGCGGCAGGATGATCCAGCGCATTCTCTCGACGTAGGGCATACCGAGCGCCTCGGCAGCCTCGAACTGCCCCCGCGGCACCGCTTGGATGCTGCCTCGAACCAATTCACCGATGTACGCTGCCGCGAAAACGGACAGCGCGATGACACCTGCCCAGTAGTCGGGCAGGCTGCTACCGGGCGCCAGCAGCGGGATGCCGAAGTAGACGAAGAAGATGATCAGCAGCACGGGGATTCCGCGGATGAGACCAACGTAAACACCACTCACCCAACGCAGCGGGCGGATGGTTCCGGTGGACATCAAGCCGATCAACAGGCCGAAGAATCCACCGAAAATCACTGACAGAACACAGATCTGCACAGTGACAAGTGCTCCCTGCAGGATCAGTGACAGGTGTTGCCAGCCGAACGCTTGGAACATCACGCCACCTTCCATCTGATGAACTTCGTCTCGACGACCCGCGATACGCTCGCGATGAGAAAGGCGACGCTGAAATACAGCAGACCGCCGACGGTGAAAGTCTCGATGGTGCGGAATGTGCTCGAGGTGATCCCCAACATGGCGTGCATGAGGTCAGGCAGCGCTACGACGGAGGTCACCGAGGACGCCAGGAACAGCAGGATGGTCTGATTCGTGATGGCCGGCAGGACATTGCGCACGGCCGGTGGGAACAGCACCCGCCAGAAGGTGTCTCGGGAGCTCATCCCGAGTGCTGCTCCGGCTTCCCGGAGACCTGCTGGCACGGACTGGAACCCGGCGCGATAGATCTCGGCCATGTAGGCGGCGTTGTTGATGGTCAGTGCCACGATGCCAGCCGCGACCGGATCCAGGTTCACACCGGCCTGTGGCAGCGCGAAGTACACGAGGTAGAGCTGGAGCAACAGCGGGGTGTTCCGGATGACCTCGATGTAGGTGCCCGCCGCCGCCCGCAGAGCTCGCGCACGAGATGCGCTGCCCGCGTAAAGGACAACGCCCAGGGCACCGCCGGCGACGGCAGCGGCAAGGCTTACCCCGAGACTGACTGCCAGCCCCTTGAACAGGGGCCCGAGATAGGGAATGACATCCCCGTAGTAGAGCTGCATAATGGCCCGCCACAGCTACTTGATCAGCTCGGGGACGTCCATACCGAGCCACCGGTTGTACGACTCGTTTGCGGCGTCACTGATGTTGTAGTTCATGATGAAGTTGTTCAGGTAGTTCAGCCATAGCTGGTCGCCCATCTTGGCCCCGAAGGAGACCAGCGACGGCGACAACGCGGGTGCCTCCAGAACGCGCACGGCATCGCCCTGGCTGCTGCGGATGTCCGCGACCACGGCTGTGCTTTCCATCAAGGCATCGACCTTTCCGCTGCGCAGCGCCTGAATCGAATCGGCAACTGCTTCAAAGAGACTGGCGTTGGCCTGCGGAAACCGCGTTTCGAGTATGGTGGCAGGCACGCTACCCCGGGTAGCCGCAACGGCGCGTCCGGCGAGGTCATCGTAGGTGCGGATGTCACTTCCCGCGGGCACCACCACCAGTTGGCCCTCGGAGGCGTACGGCCGTGTCATCGCGACTACCTGTGCGCGCTCGTCGAGGTTGGTCAGTGCGGCGATGATGACGTCGACCTTGCCGGTTTCGAGCATCGGAATGCGGCTTGCATTGGTGGTACTCACGAATTCCACCTCGGCCCCCAGCGAATCGGCCAGCGCATGGGCCTTGTCGATGTCGAAACCCTCGTACTCACCTGATGCGCTCATCACCCCATAGGGCGGTGCGTCCGCGAAAACGCCGACAACAAGCTTCTTGTTCTCGAGGACCTTCGTCAGCGTGCTGGGACCGCCTGCCGCCGGCCCGGTTTGACCCGACGATGTACAGCCGGTTGCCAGCAGCACCACTGCCAGGGCGGCTATTGCCGCGCGTATGCCATTGCCCATGGGTTCCTCAGATTCGTGAGTGATTCGACGGTCCGTCGCGAGAAGGCGGTTACACCGTCCGCCGGCGAACCCGGCGGCGATTAGAGATTATTTACAATCTATGATCTTGGCAACCCTGGATTCGGATCGTGTCCCACGGTCCGGCCCGGGCGTCCTGTGTTGCTTACGATTGACATGGCGCCGGCCCGGCGCGGAGGGAGACGATCGCATGACCCACGCCGCAGAGGGCCTTTCCGGGGACGCCCCGTCCCTGATCACCCAGTCGCGGCGGCACCAGATCGCCGATTGGCTGCGCGAGCAGATCGTCAAGGGCAGTCTCGCCCCCGGGGAGCAACTCAAACAGGACATTCTTGCCGCACGCCTGCGCACCAGCCCAGGCCCAGTGCGAGAAGCGCTGCGGCAGCTGGAAAGCGAAGGCCTGGTACAGCACATTCCGAACCGGGGCGCCTTTGTCAATTCCGTCAGCGCCGACGAGTTGCTGGGCGTGCTCCTACCTGTCCGACTGTCGATCGAGTCCTTCGCGGTCGCGAAGATCGGCGGCAATTCGGAGACCATCGCCGAACTGGAACGCCTCGTGACGTTGATGGGCACGGCCGCGGCAGACAACGACCTCGACCAACTCAACGAACTGGATGTCGCGTACCACGAAACCATAGTTCGCAGTGCACATTCCGTACACGCGCTGCAGCTCTGGGCGAGTGTGCAACCGCGGATCCGCATGCAGATCCACCGATTGGCCAAACGCCACGCCAGTCCCTTCGCAATACCGGAGGAACACCGGGTGCTGCTCAATTCGATTCTCCACGACAGCCCCGACGAGCTTCAGCTGGCCCTGGATGTGCACATCATGGAAAGCGCCCGGAGCTTGCTCGCCTACGAGCAGACCGACTGACCCCGCCGACGCGGGGCCGACATGCGGTTGAGACGGATCAGCGCGGAGCCGCCAGCCCCAGGATGATGCGGTCGCACACCGCGTACATCTCGTGCTTGGCCGCCCGCTGGTCGGCGGCCGCCGCGACGTAGAGTGCCGCCTCGTCGAGCGCCCCCAACAGCACATGCGCGCCCGCCCGCAACGGCTGCTCGGGGATGGCTCCCTCGGCAACCGCCTGCGACAGCATGGCCTCGATGACCCCCAGTCCGTACTTGGCGCCCATCGCGCGCCACTGCTGCCAGCCCAGCACGGTCGGCGCGTCCACCAGCACGATCTGCTGCGCGGCCGGCTCGGAGCACAAGTCCAGGAACAGCCTGGCACCCAGGCGCATCGCGTCGACGATGCCCGCGGGCGCGGCCTCGGCGATGCCGGCGCCGACCGCTGCCACCAATTCGGCTTCCAGCTCTTCGTACACGGCGGTGAACAGCTCGGCCTTGTCGGCGAACTGGTGATATAGCGCCCCGCGGGTGACGCCGGCGGCCTCCACGATGGCTTGGGTGGACACGTCAGCGAAACCCTTGGTGGCGAACAGGTTCCGGGCGGCCTGCAGCAGCGCCGCTCGGGTGGCGGCGGTGCGCTCGGCCTGGGTGCGACGGGCATTGACTTTCATACAGGCGGTATGTAACTTTCGTACTCAGTGTTTGTAAGTGTCGGACGGCGAAAGGATAGCCGACATGCCACACGTCACGCTTCCGCACACTGTGCATCTTCCACACGGCGCCATCCACTACCGCGAGCTCGGACCCGCTGATTCCACCCACCCGCCGGTGGTGTTCGTGCACGGCATGCTGGTCGACCACCGGCTCTGGCTCGACGTCGCCCGGCGACTGGCCGACCAGGGATATCGCTGCCTCCTGCCGGACTGGCCACTGGGCTCACACACCACTGCAGTGACCGACCGCAGCAGACAGTCTCCCGCCGGCGTCGCCGAGACCATCCACGACTTCCTGGTGGCCCTGGACTTGCACGACGTCACCCTCGTCGGCAACGACACCGGCGGCGGATTGTGCCAGTTCCTCATCGATGCCCATCCCGAGCGCATCGGCCGCCTGGTGCTCACCAACTGCGACGCCTTTGACAAATTCCCGCCCTTCCCCTTCAACGCCGTGTTCGCCACGCTGCGCGGCCCTCGGTCGATCAAGGCACTGTTCACCGCATTGAAACTGAAAGCACTCCGGCACTCCCCCTTGGGTTTTGGACTACTCGCCGACGCAGATCCCGCGCTCACCGCGTCCTGGGTGGCACCGGCACGCGACGACGCCCGCATCGCCGGGGACCTGGCGGCCATGCTGCGCAATGTCGCCCGCACCGATCTGACGCACGTGGCACCACGACTGCACAACTTTCCCCGGCCGGTCACTGTGGTCTGGGGTACGGCCGACCGGTGCTTCACCCCCGAGCTCGGCCGACGGCTGGCAGCACTTTTCCCGCACAGCTCGTTCATCGAGGTACCCGGCGCACGGACCTTCGTTCCCATCGACAATCCCACTGCCGTGGTGCAGGCGATCGCCACAGTCGGCGCCACCCCCTGATCACCTTCGCGTGTTATGAGTAGGCGGTGAATGCACCGCTGACACGACGGCTCGGGCTGCCCGACGCCGTGACCATCGGGCTGGGGTCGATGATCGGCGCGGGCGTGTTCGTGGCGTTCACGCCTGCTGCGGCCGCCGCCGGGTCATGGCTGCTGGTCGGGTTGGGCTTGGCGGCGGTGGTGGCCTACTGCAATGCGACCTCCTCGGCCCGGTTGGCGGCGCTGTATCCACAATCTGGCGGTACCTACGTCTACGGCCGCGAACGGCTGAGCCCGTTCTGGGGCTACCTCGCCGGGTGGTCGTTCGTGGTGGGCAAGACCGCGTCATGCGCCGCGATGGCAATGACGGTGGGGTTCTACGTGTGGCCTGCTCAGGCGCATCTGGTCGCGGTGATCGCCGTGGTGGCCCTGACGGTGCTGAACTGTTTCGGGGTGCAGCGCTCTGCTCTGGTGACCCGGGTGATCGTCGCGGTGGTGCTGGCGGTCCTGGCCGCCGTCGTGGTGGGAATATCGGTGTCCGGGACCCGACCCTCCGTCGGAAGCGGCTCGGAGGCAACGTTCTTCGGCGTCCTTCAAGCCGCCGGTCTGCTGTTCTTCGCGTTTGCCGGATATGCCCGTATCGCGACACTGGGCGAAGAGGTGCGCGACCCGCAGCGCACCATCCCCCGGGCCATCCCGCTGGCACTGGGTATCACGCTGGTGGTGTATGTGGCTGTGGCACTTGCCCTGCTGTCGGCACTGGGCACCGCCGGCCTGGCGACCGCGACTGCCCCGGTGGCCGACGCGGTGGTCGCGGCGGGTCTGGACTGGCTCGAACCCGCGGTGCGTGTTGGTGCGGCACTGGCTGCACTCGGTGCGCTGCTGGCGCTCGTCCTCGGCGTATCGCGAACCACGCTGGCGATGGCCCGCGACCGCCACCTGCCCCCGGTACTGGCGACGGCGTCCTCCGGGGTGCCGCGCTATGCCGAAATCGCTGTGGGCACCGCGGTGGCGGTACTGGCTGCAACCGTGGATCTACGTGGAGCCATTGGCTTCTCGTCGTTCGGGGTGCTGGTGTACTACGCGATCGCCAACGCCGCCGCATTCACGCTGGGGCGGCGGGTGATCCCCGTGATCGGCCTGCTCGGCTGCCTGGTGCTGGCCCTGACGTTGCCGTGGATGTCCGTACTGATCGGCGCCGCGGTGTTGGCCACAGGCGCTGCGGTGTACGGATTTCGGCGAAAGCAGGCGACGGGAACCGCGGCGCCGTCCAGCGACGGCCACTGATGTCGAAACTGGCTCATGCCCTTCCGCGGTGCGCCGCGGCCGATCTGCAGCTTCTCGGACAGGTCGATTTCCACCAGGTGAGTTCGCGGGGTCAGCTGACCCGTGGCGATGGCCCGGGCCGCCGTGGGGGCAGGGCCGCGGCGGGCAGAGCCGACAGCGTGGTTGTCGTACGCCAGGGCGAGTCGGTGGTCATCTGGTGACAGCGCGTCACTGTAGGGCGGAAAATCAGGCCAATGCCCGCCCTACGTCGACTGGCGGTCTCCGCGGTTCGGTGTGCGACAGCTGACCACGTGGCGATGGCCCGGCGCAGTGCGGGCAGGGCAGCGACGGGCAGAGCCGACAGCGTGGTTGTCGTACGTTAGGGCGAGTCGGTGGTCATCTGGTGACAGCGCGTCACTGTGGGGCGGGAAATCAGGCCAATGCCCGCCCTACGTCGACTGGCGGTCTCCGCAGTTCGGTGTGCGGCAGCTGACCCGGTGGTGTCTGATCGGTGCATGATTCCACTGACCTGGAAGCCCGTCGGACAAGACACTGCGAGCACCACCGACCCGAACTTCGTCGTCGGCCCCGACGAACGGCTGAGTTGGCCCAAAACCATCGGCATCGGCGCCCAGCACGTGGTCGCCATGTTCGGCGCCACCTTCTTGGTGCCGGTGCTGACCGGATTCCCGCCGGCCACCACGTTGCTGTTCTCCGGCATCGGCACCATCTTGTTCTTGCTGATCACCGGCAACCGGCTGCCCAGCTACCTGGGCTCCAGCTTCTCGGTGATCGCCCCCGTGACCGCCGCGACAGCGGCCGCGGGCACCGGCAGCGCGCTCGGCGGACTGATCGCGGTAGGCGTGCTGCTGATCCTCATCGGCGCGGTGGTGCATGTGGCGGGAACCCGCTGGATCGACATGACCCTGCCGCCCATCGTCACGGGCGCGATCGTCGCGCTGATCGGTTTCAACCTGGCCCCGGCGGCCAAGAACAACTTCGTCGAAGGGCCGCTGGTCGGCATCGTCACGCTGGTACTCCTGATCGCGGCGCTGGCGTTCTTCCGAGGCCTGATCGGCCGGTTGGCCATCTTCCTGTCCGTGGTGATCGGCTACCTGCTGGCGCTGGCGCTCGGTGACGTCGACACCTCGGGGATCGCGTCGGCCGCCTGGATAGGGCTGCCCGAGTTCCAGGCGCCGTCGTTCAGTCTCGCGGTTCTGCCGATGTTCCTGCCGGCGGTGATCGCGTTGGTGGCCGAGAACATCGGTCATGTGAAATCAGTAGGCCAGATGACAGGCACCGACGTCGATCCACTGACCGGCCGCGCGCTCATGGCCGACGGCGCGGCGACTGTGCTGGCCGGAGCGGGCGGCGGTTCAGCCACCACCACCTACGCCGAGAACATCGGCGTCATGGCGGCCACACGCGTGTACTCCACGGCGGCGTACTGGGTGGCCGGCATCGCCGCGATCCTGCTGGCCCTGTGCCCCAAGGTGGGTGCCACCATCTCGGCCATCCCGCCCGGCGTCCTCGGTGGTGCGACGATCGTGCTCTACGGCCTGGTGGGTGTGCTCGGCATCCGGATCTGGCTGACCAACCACGTGGACTTCTCACTGCCGATCAACCAGATGACCGCCGCCATCGCGCTGATCATCGGCATCGCCGACTTCACCTGGCAGATCGGCGATCTCATCTTCACCGGCATCGCGTTGGGCTCTATCGCCGCATTGGTGGTGTACCACGGGATGCGTGGGCTCAGTGCGTTGCGGGGCACGCCGCCGGCGCCCGTGACCCCGGCTGAACCGTTGCCCTCCGACAACAGCTGAGTGCGTGGACGTCAGGGCCCCATCGCCGAGCGGTGACGCAACGGGTGCGCCGGGACCCCATTCGGTCCCTCGATCGACGACGCGTAGGTCCCCACGGCAAACGCCACACCAGCACCCATGATGGCCAGCGCATCCCGGTTCACCGCGCGCGCTGTGTCGCGATTGCTGTGATAGTTCGGGTCGAAGGGGACACCGGCCCGACCGCCCCACAACCGGGCCTGGACGGTGGTCTTCTGTTGTGGGCCACCGGTGGTCATGCCTCCCACGGGGATGCCCGCGGAGATGAACGGGCTGTAATCGGTGTTGGCGGCCAATGGCATATCGGCCGGGCGCATACCGGCCAGGTTCAGATACCCCGCCAGCGTGCGCTCCACCCCGTCGGATCCGATGGGCACGTCATCGGCGCTGAAGTCGGGGCTCGGCGTGCCCGACTGGTCGCCGTCATAGGTGAAATAGCCGGCGTTCGGTGAACCGATCATGTCGAAGTTGAGGTACAGCGCGATGTCGTTGAGCTCGTCGCGGCTGAGGCCGAACACGTAGTCGATGGAGCCGGCCAACCGTTTCTCCTCAGCCCCCCAGAACGCAAAGCGCACCGCGTTGGTGATGTCCGGTTCCGCGCCCAGCCGCAACGCCGTCTCCAGCACCGCCGCCACCCCGGTGCCGTTATCGTTGATCCCTGGCCCCTCCGGCACGCTGTCCAGGTGCGCACCCACCATCACCACGTCACTGGCGGAGCCGGTCTTGGTCTGCGCCACTACGTTTCGTGACGTCAGCTTGACCGTTCGGCCATCGAGGACCACCCGCGCCGGGCCGGTGGCACGCCGCAGCGCAGCCCCACCCTCGTCGCCGATGATGGCCACCGGCAGGGTCAGCTGTTCGTAGTAGTTCCGCTCGAAAAGCCCTGGCGGACTTCCATTTCGACCACCGGCACTGACCACCACCAACGCGGCGGCGCCCTTGGCGGCGGCCGCTTTCTGCTTGGCCACCACCGAGCAAGCGGTGTCGTCGACCACGGCGATCCCGCCCCGCGGCACCTGCGTAGGATAGTCAGCCGCCGCACACCCAGGGCTGCGGGTGGGTTTGACGACGGGTCCGTTGACACCGGGAGTCTGCAGCAGCAGCGACGCCTGATCCACCTGAAAGGCGCGGCCGCCGACAGTCACCGTCGGCCGGCCCGGGCTCCGGTTCTCCAGCCGCTCGAACTCTGTGATTTCGACATCAAAACCCTTGTCCTGCAACATCTTGACCACATAGTCGACACTGGCGTCGAAGCCCGGCGTGCCGTCGGCCCGATTGCCGCCGAACTCGTCGGCGATGTCCTGCAGGCGTTGCAGGTGCACCGCCATCCCGGCTTCGGTGACCTGCTCGGCTAGATGGTCGGCCAGGTTGACAACCGGTTCGGGTGCGGGCGGCGCAGGCTGCGATGAACACCCTGCCAGTACAAGAACCGACAACACCCCCGCAGCTACACGCCTCACCCGCACAGGCTAACCCGGCCCTGCCTCCCCGGCTCCTCCGTCACCGCATCGGCGACCACGCTAACCCGATTTGTAGCCCGGCCCTGCCTCCCCGGCTCCTCCGTCACCGCATCGGCGACCGGGCTAACGCGGTCCGACGTCAGGACGGGGCGATCTCATGGCGGGTCCGATCATCACGAATCGGCATACCGTTGCGGCCCGACTGATCCTGGGAGTACAACCCCACGACGTAACCGACACCGGCGCCCTGGATGCCCTGGCTGGTGGGATCGATGTTGTCGATGGTGTCCTGCGGCCGGTGGTAGTTCGGGTCGAACGGCTCCCCGGCCGTGCCACCCCACTGCTGCTCCTGAGCCTGCGTCTTGTCCTCCTCGGCCCCGGAGTACAAGCCACCGGACGGGATACCGGCGAAGGTGAACGCGTCGTAATCCGAGCGTCCGTCGAAGGACGTGTCCTGTGCGGGCATACCCGCCGACTCCAGGTAGGCCGTCAGCGTGCGCTCGATGCCTGCCGACCCTTCGGGCACGCGCGCCGGGGGTTGATCACGGCGAAACGGCGTCGACTGATCGCCGTCGTAGGTGAAGTACCCGGGGTTCGGGGAACCCACCATGTCGAAGTTCAGGTACATCGCGATGTCCTTGAGCTGGTCGCCGTTGAGCGATTCGACATACTTGCGCGAACCCACCAGCCCGATCTCCTCGGCTCCCCAGAATCCGAACCGCACCGCGTTGTTGACCGGCGGCGAACTGCCCAGCTGCAGAGCGGTTTCCAGCACCGCCGCCACCCCGGACCCGTTGTCGTTGATGCCCGGCCCTTCCGGCACGCTGTCGAGGTGGGCGCCCACCATCACGACGTCGCTGGTGGATCCGGTGGAGGTCTGGGCGATCACGTTGCGGCTGGTGAGCTCCTGCACCTCGGCCTCGACGCGGATGGTGGCATCACCGGGACGAGCCCGCAGCCGCGCACCGTCGGCCTTGCTGACACTGACCACCGGGATCTTGACCGACGTGCCGTCACCCAGCGTGCCGCCGAGTTGTCGAGCGTCGGTGTTGTCGGCGATGACGACGGCCACCGCGCCACGTTCGGCCGCGACGGCCGCCTTCTCCGCGAACGGGCAGTGTCCGCGGTCGACGAGGACCACGGCACCGGAGACATCCAGGCCGTCGTAGTCCTGCGGTGTGCAGCCGGGGCTGTCTTCCGCCCTCGCCGGTACCAGCCTCGCCGTCACCCCGGAAGCCGCGGTCCCGGTGGAGTATTCGAGCGCCCGCACACCGTACTCGGCGTCGCCCACGGTGATGGTGCCCGGCTCGGAACGGAACACCCGGACCTCGAACTCAGGCGTCTGCACCTCGAAGCCCGCAGTTCGCAGTGCCTCGGCGACGTAGTCGACACTGGCGTCGTACCCGGATGTCCCGGCGGCGCGGTTGCCGTCATGGGCGTCGGCGATGTCCTGCAATGCGCGCAGGTGGTTCATCATGGCCTCGCCGGTGACACGCTGCTGCAACGAGGTGGCGAACTCGACGGCCTCGACCGGGGTGCCCGGCGCCGCGGGAACCGGTTGCGGCTCCTGGGCCTGCTGACTGCACGCGGTCAGCACCATCACGAGCGCCAGCAGGATCGCGGCGAGTTTCTTGTCCACCATTGGCTCCAAGATACTGGCGCGAAATTCCGTTGCGTCCGGCTTGCCGCGACTGGCACGCTGTCCTGCGGTTCCAGCGGGTGGCGGGCCGAGCGGGGTACCGCAACGCTTCCGCGCAGTTGCCCTGGATCCACTGGCATGGTCTGGAAAACCTGAGGTTCGAGTCCTCCTTCAACCATCCCTGGCACCGCCCCCGGGAGGTCGGGAGCGTCGGTCCTGCGGAACACAGCGGGTGACACGCCCGCTGCGTCTCCCCACCGGCGCTGTCGCCCGGCGGCGGTGCCCCCATGCGTGAACTGAACACGACAGACCGCGACACAAACACGGAAAGGAGGAACGCATGTCTGTTTCGATCATCAACCGCCTCACTGTAGGAGTGGGCCAGAGTGCGCTGGTCTACCGCAACGGCACGCTGGCGCGGGTGCTGTCGCCCGGCACGCACTGGCTCGTCGGCTTCACGACCTGCGCCGTCGTCGAGATGCGTGAGCGGTTGTTGGTGCTCTCGCCGCAAGAGGTGCTGACCTCCGATGCAGTGTCACTGCGTGTCACCGTGGCGCTGCGACTGGCCGTCAGCGATCCGGTGGCGTTCACCGAGACCGCCGCCGACCCTGTAGCGGCGGTGTACCTGGCCGCGCAGATCACGCTGCGCGACACCATCTCCGGCGTCACCGCCGACGAGGTGATGGCGCGTCGTGACCGTCTGGACGCCGCCGTCATCCTGGCCTCCGCACAGGCAGCCGGCGCACGTGTCGGTATCGAGGTGCGCGAGGCATTGGTCAAGGACGTCATCGTGCCCGCCGAGATCCGTTCGGCAGCAATGGAGCTGGCGACGGCCAAGGCGCGCGGTGCGGCCCAGCTGGAGACGGCGCGCGCGGAAACCGCGGCGCTGCGGGCGCTGGCCAATGCGGGCCGGCTGCTGGACGCGCATCCCGCGCTGGCGCAGCTGCGGCTGGTCCAGGCGATGCCGTACGGCTCGCGGGTGGTGTTGTCGGTTGGCGAGGTCCCGTCAGGGATCACGCCGGTTGACCACGACTGACGCCGCGGCGAACACCACCGCGGTGACCGCCGTGAAGTACAGCAGTCCGCCGAGCTCACCCCAGCGCAAGTCGAAGCCCAGGTGGAGCGGTTCGACCCCGGTGAACGCCACCCCGTTCACGAAGGGAAGAAACGGCCCCACCTGGGCCCCGACGTCGGGCAGCACAGCGAGCATGGTCTCGATGACCAACGGCCACAACAACAGCAGCACGACGGTGCCCGGCGCGGCCCGGATCAATGCGCCGACACCGACACCGAACACCGCGGCGACGGCCGCGTACACCGAAAAAGCGCCCGCCACCAGCCAGGGCCGTGGATCGGCCAGCGATAGCGCGTCGCTGGACAGCGGTGGTGCGGCCAATCCGGCCACCACCACCGACGCCAGCACCATGATCGCGGCGGCCAATGCCGCCACCACCGCGCTGACCACCGCTTTCGCTCCCAGCACCAGGTAGCGGTTGGGGACCACCAAAAACGTCGTACGGATCATCTGCGTGCGGAACTCCGAGGTGATGGTCATCGATGCCACCACCATGAGGATGGGCACCCCGATCATCGCGACACCGTCGGCGGCGTCCTCGGACGTCATCGTCGCCATCCCGCTCCCCCACGACTGCAGCGCCGCCAGCGCCATGCTGAGCGCGGCGGCCGTCGTCACCGCCAGCCACGGGGCGCGGGTGCTGACCAGCTTGATGCGTTCGGCGGCCAGCGCGGACATCACCTGGCTCATGACGCCGACCGGAAGTCGGTGACGTCGTCGGTCAATTCCAGATACGCCTCCTCGAGCGACGCCTTCTGTGGGCTCAGCTCGTGCAACGTGATGCCGTTGCGGCCCGCCAGGTCTCCGATCACGTCAGCCGACGCACCGCTGACCGACAACATGTCGGGGTGGTCGTCGAAGCCGATTTCGGCGTCGACCAAAGCCGCCCGCAACTGGTCCAGGTGCGGGCTGCGGACCCGGACGACACCACCGCGGGAGCGCGCCACGAAATCGTCGACCGAGGTGGCCGCCACCAGCTTGCCCCGCCCGATCACCAACAACCGGTCGGCGGTGTTGGCCATCTCGGCCAGCAGGTGACTGGACACCAACACCGTCCGGCCTTCGGCGGCCAGGTCGCGCATCAGCGTGCGCACCCAGCGGATGCCCTCGGGGTCCAGACCGTTGACCGGTTCGTCGAACAGCAGGACCGGCGGGTCGCCCAGCAGTGCGGCTGCGATGCCCATGCGCTGACTCATCCCCAGCGACAACGCCCCGGCCTTCCTGGCGGCCACTTCGGCGAGACCGACGATGCCGAGCACCTCGTCCACCCGGGACATCGCAATGGCGTTGGCCGCCGCGATCCAACTCAGGTGCGCCCGCACCGACCGACCGGGGTGCACACTGCGCGCATCCAGCAGGGCACCCACGGTGCGCAGCGGATCCCTCAGCTCCCGGTAGTGCTGCCCGGCGATGGTGGCCGAGCCCGAGGTGGGCCGGTCCAGCCCGAGAATCAGGCGCATGGTGGTGGATTTGCCCGCGCCATTGGGACCGAGGAAGCCTGTGACCACTCCAGGTTCCACGGTGCAGGTCAGATCGTCGACGGCTCTGGTGGCCCGGGCACCGCGCCCGAACACTTTGGTGAGCCCGCTCAGTTCGATCACCGGAGTCACTGCGGCGACCTTACGCGGCTCACCACCAACTGAGCGACGGCCGCCATGCCGGCGGCGTTGGGATGGAATGGTGCGGCGCCTCCCCCGAAAAGACGCGGTACGGGCAGTCTGGCGCCGACCGTCCAGGGCACCGCTGACCAAGCATGGTGCTCTGTGCTGGCGTCGGCGACCGGGACCAGGTCGCAACCGGTTGCCGCGGTCGCGGTCTGCAGACGCGCCGCCAGATACCGGCCCAGATCGGCATCCTCGTCACGCAACGGCGGTGCCGGTGTACCGGCCGGCGGCAACAGTGTGAGGTAGTCGACGAACAGGACCTGGGCTTCCGGCGCCTTACGGCGCACCACTTCGCCGACGGCACGCAGTGACGACTCGAGGCGCAGCAATGCCCGTTCGCGGGCCGCGGGGTCCAACATCTCGCGCAGTTTGGCGCCCAGGACCGGCAGCTGCCGTGCGCGGCGGGGCAGGCTTGCGGCCATCAGTGCCGGCACGTAGCCGATGTCGTTTCCGCCGATGGTGACGGTGACCAGAACCTCGTCTCCGCGCAGCGCTTCGACCTGTGGCGGTGCCCCGTGCTGCGATTCGTACAGCACGTGGGCGGTGGTGGCGCCGGAGTACGTGACATCCACCAGTTCCAGCTGCAACGCATGCGCCACCAGATGGGGGTAGTTCCGCTGCGACCGGCCCGCCCGCCTCGGCGAACCAGGCGCCCTCGGTGTGATGCCGGGGCCCGCCGCCATGGATGAGCCCAACGCGACGTAGCGGCCCCTCAGCACGTCACCATCATGGCGCAACTGCGCCGCTGGGGCTCGACGCCTGCGCCCAGAACCTTTTCGGGATCCGGCCTGCGTGCCGGGCCAGATGACCTGCGGTGACGGCGGCGGCCATCGCTGCCGCCATGGCGGGCGGGTTGGCGGCACGGGTCACGGCGGTGGCCAGAAGCACGGCGTCGCAACCCAATTCCATGGCCAGCGCCGCATCTGAGGCGGTGCCGATGCCGGCATCGAGAATCACCGGGACACCCGCCTGCTCGACGATCATCTCGATGTTGTGCGGGTTGGCGATGCCGAGCCCGGTACCGATGGGTGACCCCAGTGGCATCACCGCCGCGCACCCGGTGTCTTCGAGCCGGCGCGCCAGCACGGGGTCGTCGGTGGTGTACGGCAGTACGGTGAAACCGTCGTCGACCAAAAGCTCAGCGGCGCGCACCAATTCGATGGCATCGGGCAACAACGTGCGCTCGTCGGCGATGACCTCGAGCTTGACCCAGTTGGTGCCCAACGCCTCGCGGGCGAGTTGCGCCGTCAGCACCGCCTCGGCGGCGCCGCGGCACCCCGCGGTGTTCGGCAGCGGGGTGATGTTCAGTTTCTCCAACAGACCCAGCACACCGGTGCCTTCGGTGACGTCCACGCGGCGCATGGCGACCGTCGTCAACTCGGTGCCCGAGGCGATCAGCGCCTCCTCGAGCACCGACTGGTTGGCAGCGCCACCGGTACCCATGATCAGCCGGGAGCCGAAGCTACGGCCCGCGATCGTCAGATTCTCAGCCACCCTGCACCGCCGTCACCACTTCCACTCGCGCACCATCGGACAGTGATGTGTCCCAACGAGACCGAGGGAGCACCGCCCAGTCAACCGCCACCGCCACACCCTTGTCGGGGATACCCCGCAGTGTCAGCAGCGCCGACACCGTGGTGTGCTCCTCGATCTCGATCTCCTCGTCGTTCAGCAGAATCTTCATCAGACACTCACCAGTTCCGCACTGATCTTCTCCGCAGTCCACGGAGCCAACAGAAACCCCGACCGACCGTGGCCCGCCGCCACCAGGGTGCGTTCGTCCAGACGCCCCACCAGCGGCAGATTGTCCGGGGTCATGGGCCGCAGTCCCGCAGCGCACTCGGCGAGCTCGAACTCGCCGAGCGCCGGCACCACCGCGCAGGCATCATCGAGCAGTTCCCGCACGCCGGCCACCGTCGGCGCGGTATCGCGGCCGTGTTCGTACTGGGTGGCCCCCACCACCACGCCATCACCACGGGGCACCAGGTACACCTGGCGACCGCGCACCCTGGCGCGGATGACACGTTGCGGCGCCGGCAGGCACCCCGAGCGCCAACGCAGCCGCAGCACTTCACCTTTGACCGGCCGGATCGGCAGACCGGGCCACAGTTTCGGAGCGTCGATGCCGTTGGCGATGACGCACACGTCGGCGTCGGTGTCCGCCAGGTCGGTGACCGGGCCCGCCCATTGCACACCCAGCTGTGCGCAGTGGTTTCTCAATGCCTCGAGAACCGCTCGGTTGTCGACGGCCAGCTCGGTGCCGGCCCGGAAACCATGCCGGATACCTTGCGCCAGAAGGGGTTCGATGTCGCGGGCGCTGGTGGTCGCCTCCACGGGGTGCCCCTGTGCCGACAGCCAGTCCCCCACTGTGCGCAGGTCAGCGGCGTCGGCACGGTCGACGGCCACCACCAACGACTCACGGGCGGTGACGATGTGGGCAGGCAGGCCGTCGAGGAACGACCCCGGGCCCTCGGCGCGCCACAGCGCCAGTGACTCCAGCCCGAGGCGCAGCAGCTCTTCCTCACCGGGCCAGCCCTCGCTGTGCGGGGCGAGCATGCCGCCGGCCACCCAGGAGGCGCCGGTCTCGGGTGCGCGATGTACCCGCACCGCCCAGCCGTCGACAGCGGCGCGCCGCGCCACCGACAGGCCGATGACACCGCCGCCGATGACGGCCAGCAATCCTCTGTGCTGCATGAGCCTTGGCTCCCTATCGCCGGCATTACCCGGATCAGGTGTGACGGTAAGGGCAATGTGTGGTGCCCACTCTCAGCCCCGCGACCGGGACTCCCGCGCTGTCGAGACACCACAGTACCCTCGCCAGATGCCCGAACAGCTGGACCGTCTCCGGAACGCGCGACTGTATCTGTGCACCGATGCCCGTCGTGAACGCGGCGACCTGGCCGAGTTCGCCGACGCCGCGCTGTCCGGCGGCGTCGACATCATCCAACTGCGCGACAAGGGGTCGGCAGGTGAGCGGGAGTTCGGTGCGCTGGAGGCGCTGCAGGAGTTGGACGCATTGCAGATCCTGGCCGACGCCGCCGCGCGCCACGGCGCTCTGATGGCCGTCAACGACCGCGCCGACATCGCGCGGGCAGCTGGCGCCGATGTGCTGCACCTCGGGCAGGACGACCTGCCGCTGCCGGTGGCCCGCGACATCATCGGGGCGCGGCCGTTGATCGGCCGGTCGACCCATGACACGTCGCAGGTGGACCGGGCGCTGGCGGAGGACATCGACTACTTCTGTGTGGGACCGTGCTGGCCGACGCCGACCAAACCCGGGCGTACCGCGCCTGGGTTGGATCTGGTGCGCTACGCAGCCGACGCCGCGGGCGACCGGGTGTGGTTCGCGATCGGCGGCATTGACGAACAGCGGCTTCCGCAGGTGCTCGAGGCGGGCGCCACCCGCGTCGTCGTCGTCCGCGCCATCACCGCAGCCGATGATCCGCAGGCCGCCGCCCGCCGGCTGAAAGCTGCGATTTCGGCGTGAAAACTATCGGTCAGCGACCGAGATCACGCCCAATTCGCCGATGACGTCGAGCAGCGTCGGCCAACTGGCGGCGAAACCGGGGTGCAGCGGCAGACCCGCCACATTGTCCACCGGCACCCAGCGCAGCTCCGAGCTCTCGCGGTTGGGCACCGTCTCCAGCAGCGACCCCGTGTCGGCGATCACCGTCGTATAGGTCCACCCCGGCACCTCAGCGGTGACGACACTGGTCCGCACCACCAACACCTCGGCGGTCAGCCCGGCCTCCTCCCACGCTTCGCGCACGGCGGCCTGTTCCGGGGTCTCGTGGCTGTCGCGGGCGCCGCCGGGCAGTGCCCAGGTACCGCCTTGATGGCTCCACGGTGCGCGATGCTGCAACAACACGGCAGTGGCTCCGTCGGGTGTCGGAGCGCGCAGCAACAGCCCCGCCGCACCGAATCTGCCCCAGTAATGTGCGCGGGTCTCGGGCACCACCACCCACCCGTCACCGTCGCCATGCACGCGCTCAACAATAAGCGGCGCACCTGCACCGTGTGCCGGCTCACCGATCTCACCCCACGCGTCACACAGATGCTCTTAGAATTCGCTTATACAGTTGGCAGGAGTCCGGACAAGCGCAAGCGGGAAACGAGGTCCGCACAAGGTGACGGTTGAGTTGGCGCACCCGTCGACCGAGCCGCTGGCGTCCCGGTCGCCCGCCGAACCCGCACATCCGCGGTGGTGGTTCCTGTGGACCACCCCTGGCCGCATCCTGGCCATCGGCATCATCCTGGCCACCCTCGGGGTGATCAGCGCGTTCGCCACATCCACCACCATCGACCAGCGCCAACAGCAGCTCACCACCGTGCTGGACCACACCGAACCGCTGGCATTCGCCGCAGGTCAGCTGTACACCACGCTGTCAGTGGCCGATGCCGCCGCGGCCACCGCGTTCATCGCGGGCGCCGAGCCGCGGCCGGTGCGACAACGGTATGAACAGGCCATCACCGACGCCGCGGTGGCGCTGACGCAGGCGTCCAGCGGGTTGACCGACAAACCGATGCAGGAGCTGCTGGGCAAGATCAACGCCGAGCTGGCGGTCTACACCGGGCTGATCGAAACCGCGCGCACCAACAACCGGGCCGGCAATCCCGTCGGCTCGTCGTACCTGTCGGAGGCGTCCTCACTGATGCAGGACACCATCCTGCCCAGCGCCCAGATGCTCTACGAGGTAACCAGCGCCCGCGTCGACGAGGAGACCACGGCCTCGACACGCATCCCCGCACCCGTCATCATGGTCATCGGCGCCACCATCCTGTTCGGTGCGTTCGCACACCGCTGGCTGGCTCGACGCACCCGCCGCCGGGTCAATCCCGGACTGGTCGCCGGCGGCCTGGCCATCCTGATCATGGTGGTGTGGGTGGGCACCGCGCTGACCATCTCGACGGCGGGCAGCCGCAGCGCCAAGGACACCGCCGCAGAATCGTTGAAGACCATCACCACTTTGGCGATCACCGCGCAGCAGGCCCGCGCCGACGAGACCTTGTCGCTGATCCGCCGCGGCGACGAGGATGTCCGCAAGCAGTCCTACTACCAACGCATCGACACCATGCAACAACAACTGAGGCAGTACCTGGAACGAGAAGACGCCATCGACAAGTCCGATCTGGCCAACGCCGACGAACTGCTGACCCGGTGGAGATCGGCCGACGAGCGGATCAACGCCTACATCTCGGTGGGCAACTACCAGGCCGCCACCCAGGTGGCGCTGGGCACCGGCGAGGACGACTCCACCCCGGCCTTCGACAAGCTGGAGGAGGCGCTGGACGGCGGTATCCGCGAGAGCCGCGCCCAGTTGCGCAACGACATCGCCAACGCGCGCCGGGTGCTGTCCGGCGCCACGGTGGGTGGTGTGGTGCTCTCACTCGGAGCCGCGGTGGCGGTGGCCCTGGGCATCTGGCCGCGACTCAGTGAGTACCGATGATGAGGTGGAAGGCTCTGCTGGCGGCGTGCGCGGTGATCATGACCGGGTGCGGCACCACCCTGCCGCCGACGTCGGCACCGCTGTTGACGTTGCCGCCGCCCACCCCCGCCGGCATGGAGGAGATGGCGCCCGAGGCTCCCACCCCACCCAACCCGGACGACGAGGACTGCGACCGCACCGCGAGCCTGCGCCCGTTCTCGAACCGGGCCGACGCCGAAGACGCCGTGGCCAACATCCGCTCCCGCGGCAGGCTGATCGTCGGCCTCGACATCGGCAGCAACCTGTTCTCCTTCCGCGATCCGATCACCGGCGAGATCACCGGATTCGACGTCGACATCGCCGGCGAGGTGGCCCGCGACATCTTCGGCACCCCATCGCAGGTGGAGTACCGCATCCTGTCGTCGGCCGACCGGATCAACGCCCTGCAGAACAACGAAGTGGACATCGTGGTCAAGACCATGAGCATCACCTGCGAGCGGCGCGAGCTGGTGAACTTCTCGACGGTGTATCTCAACGCCTACCAACGCATCCTGGCGCCTCGCGACTCGGCGATCAGCCAGGCCTCCGACCTGCCCGGCAGACGGGTGTGCGCGGCCAAGGGAACCACATCGCTGGAACGGATCCGCCAGATCACCCCGGCTCCCATCATCGTCACCGTGGTGACGTGGGCCGACTGTCTGGTGGCGCTGCAACAGCGACAGGTGGACGCGGTGTCCACCGACGACTCGATCCTGGCCGGGCTGGTGTCGCAAGATCCCTACCTGCACATCGTCGGCCCGAACATGAACCAGGAGCCATACGGCATCGGGATCAACTTGCAGAACGAAGGGTTGGTGCGCTTCGTCAACGGCACCCTGGAACGGATCCGACGCGACGGCACGTGGAACACGCTGTACCGCAAGTGGTTGACGGTGCTGGGTCCGCCGCCGGCCCCACCCAGCGCCCGGTATGTGGACTAGGTGAGCCGAATGGGTGACACCGAACTCGACCCCGAATTCCCCGGCCGGCCAACGAGCTCGAGGGACGAAATCGACACAGGGTCGGACGCCGAGTATGAAGAGGGTCCTTCCACGATGCGGCAGGATCTGACTGCGCTGTTCGACGACGAGGACCAGGATTCGCAACCGGCGGCTGCGAACGAGCAAGGCCCGGACGACGAGGGGCCCGGCACACAGCCCGCCGAGCTCCTGTTCGACTCGGTGGCCACCATGCGGCCCATGGCCACCCAGGCCATCTTCCGACCCAACTTCGACGACGTCTCCGAAGGCACCTTCGTCTCGAGTGCGGGCACCGAACCCGAAGACACCAGTACAACGCTGACCCGCGCCATCTCGCCCACCCGCCGCCTCGGCGGTGGCCTGGTCGAGATCCCGCGGGTGCCGGAGATCGACCCGCTGGCCGCGTTGATGACAAATCCCGTTGTGGCGGAATCGAAACGGTTCTGCTGGAACTGCGGCAAACCCGTCGGCCGGTCGACGTCGGACGGCAAAGCGCTGTCGGAGGGATGGTGCCCGCACTGCGGCAGCCCGTATTCCTTCCTGCCGCAGTTGGGTCCCGGCGACATGGTCGCCGACCAGTACGAGATCAAGGGCTGCATCGCCCACGGCGGGCTGGGCTGGGTGTATCTGGCGGTGGACCACAACGTCAACGAACGTCCGGTGGTGCTCAAAGGTCTGGTGCACTCCGGTGACGCGGAGGCCCAGGCCATCGCGATGGCCGAGCGGCAGTTCCTCGCCGAGGTCGTACACCCGTCGATCGTGAAGATCTTCAACTTCGTCGAGCACCCCGATTCGCACGGCGAACCCGTCGGCTACATCGTGATGGAGTATGTCGGCGGCACGTCGCTCAAACAGCCCAAGGGCACTGTGCTGCCGGTGGCCCAGGCCATCGCGTACATGCTGGAGATCCTGCCCGCACTGGGCTTCCTGCACTCGATCGGGTTGTGCTACAACGACCTCAAGCCCGAGAACATCATGCTCACCGAATCGCAGCTCAAGCTGATCGACCTCGGTGCGGTGTCGCGGATCAACTCGTTCGGATACCTGTACGGCACCCCTGGCTACCAGGCTCCGGAGATCGTGCGCACCGGCCCGACCGTGGCCACCGACATCTACACGGTGGGCCGCACCCTGGCCGCGCTGACACTGAAGTTGAAGACCCGCAGGGGGCGTTACGTCGACGGCCTGCCCGAGAGCGACCCGGTGCTCAAGGAGTACGACAGCTTCCGCCGGTTGTTGCGTCGCGCCATCGATCCCGACCCGAGGCGCCGGTTCGCCAGCTCCGACGAGATGTCCTCTCAGCTGATCGGTGTGCTACGCGAGGTGGTGGCACACGACAGCGGGGTACCGCGGCCCGGCCTGTCGACGGTGTTCTCGCCGTCACGTGCCACCTTCGGCGTCGACCTGCTGGTGGCGCACACCGACGTGTACTACGACGGCAAGCCGCACTCCGAGAAGCTGACTGCACCCGAGATCGTGACCGCACTGCCGGTTCCGCTGGTGGATCCCGCCGATGTCGGTGCGAAAGTGTTGAGTGCGACCGTACTTTCACAGCCGGTGCAGACGCTGGACTCGCTGCGGGCGGCTCGCCACGGCACGCTGGACTCCGACGAGATCGACCTGTCGGAATCCACCGAACTGCCGTTGATGGAGGTGCGGGCACTGCTGGACCTCGGTGATGTCGCCAAGGCCACCCGCAAGCTCGACGATCTGGCCGAACGGGTGGGCTGGCGCTGGCGGCTGGTCTGGTTCCGAGCCGTCTCCGATCTACTCAATGCCGACTATGATTCCGCGACAAAACATTTCAGCGAGGTTCTGGACACGTTGCCCGGCGAGCAGGCCCCCAAGATCGCCTTGGCCGCCACAGCTGAACTGGCGGGTGATCCCGATGAGGCGCAGTTCTACCGCACGGTGTGGAACACCGACAACGGCGTGATCTCGGCGGGTTTCGGGCTGGCACGCGCGCAGTCGGCCGACGGCGAGCGCGAGGCTGCGGTGCGCACCCTGGACCAGGTTCCGGCCACGTCACGGCATTTCACCACCGCCCGGTTGACGGGTGCGGTGACGCTGCTGTCGGGGCGGTCCACTAGTGAGCTGACCGAGAAGCAGATCCGCGATGCGGCGCGACGGGTGGAGGCGCTGCCGGACAGCGAACCGCGGGTGCTGCAGCTGCGGGCGCTGGTGTTGGGCACCGCGATGGACTGGATAGCCGACAACGAGGCCAGTACCAATCACATTCTCGGTTTCCCGTTCACCCAGCACGGTCTCCAGCTGGGCGTGGAGGCCTCGCTGCGGGCACTGGCGCGGGTGGCGCCGACGCAGGCCCATCGCTACGCCCTGGTTGACATGGCCAACACCGTGCGCCCGACCAGCACTTTCTGATCTGCTCCCCGAACCTCGCTGTGGGCGCGTACGTCAGAGGACGTCGATGCAGGCGCGGGCGATTGCGAGTTCCTCATTGGTGGGGATCACCAGCACCGTGGTGGGCGACCGCTCGGCGGAGATGATCCGGGGGCCGCGAGCCGGGCTGTCGTTGAGGTGCTCGTCGAGTTCGATACCCAACGGCGCCAGCCCTGAGAGCGCATCCCGGCGTACCGCGGCGTCGTTCTCACCGACGCCCGCGGTGAACGTCAGCACGTTCACCGTCCCCAGCAGGGCCAGGTACGCGCCGATGTACTTGCGCAGCCGGTGGATGTAGACGTCATAGGCCAATTGGGAATCGGCCTTCTGCTTTTCCGATCCGGTGGCCATCTGCTTGTGCAGTTCCCTGAAGTCGATCTCACCGCCGAGACCCAGCACACCGGAGTGACGGTTGAGCATCGTCTCGATGTCCTCGATGCTCATCTGCGCTGCTCGCCACAGATACATGACGATGCCGGGATCGATGTCACCACTGCGGGTGCCCATCACCAGACCCTCCATCGGTGTCAGCCCCATGGAGGTGTCGACGGGCCGCCCACCCACGATGGCCGAGGCCGACGCTCCGTTGCCCAGATGCAGCACGATCTGGTTGAGGCTCTCCACGGGGACACCGAGGAATACGGCCGCCTGCTCGCTGACGTACTGGTGTGATGTGCCATGGAAGCCGTAGCGGCGAATCTTCCACTGCTGGGCCACATCCCGGTCGATCGCGTAGGTGGCGGCAGCGGCGGGTAGATCGTGAAAGAACGCGGTGTCGAACACCGCGACATGCGGCAGGTCCGGCAGGACCTTGCGGGCCACTTCGATACCGAGCACCGCGGGCGGGTTGTGCAGCGGCGCCAGCGGAGCCAGTTCGGTGATGGTGGCGGCCACGGCATCGTCGACGACGGTGGGGCGGTACAGGTCCTGTCCCCCGTGCACCACCCGGTGTCCGACTGCCACCAAACCCTGTTCACCCAACTGCGCACCGGCGTCGTCGAAGAGTTCGAAGACGGTGCGCAGTGCCGCCTCGTGATCGGGAATGGCGCCGTCGCGTTGCCAGTCCTGGCCGCCCAGAACGAGTTTGGCGCCGGCGTTCTCGTCACCGATGCGTTCGACGATGCCGTGGGCCACCGAGGTGCCGGCATCCGGTTGCACGAGCTGGAATTTGACCGACGACGAGCCGGTGTTGAGCACCAGGACGGTGCGCTGATCACTCATCTACCCTGCGCCTGGATCGCGGTGATGGCCACCGTGTTGACGATATCGGACACCAACGCTCCTCGGGACAGGTCGTTGACCGGCTTGTTGAGACCTTGCAGTACCGGGCCGATGGCGATGGCCCCGGCACTGCGTTGCACCGCCTTGTAGGTGTTGTTGCCGGTGTTGAGGTCAGGGAAGATCAGTACTGTCGCCCGGCCCGCCACCTGCGAGTCTGGCATCTTGGTGGCAGCGACGGACGGTTCCACGGCCGCGTCGTACTGAATGGGACCTTCCACCAACAGTTCTGGAGCACGCTGGCGTACCAGCTCGGTGGCCGAACGCACCTTGTCGACGTCGGCTCCCGTACCGGAAGTGCCCGTCGAGTAGGACAGCATCGCCACCCGAGGCGCGATGCCGAACTGCGCGGCGGTGCGTGCCGAACTGATGGCGATATCGGCGAGCTGTTCGGAGGTGGGATCGGGAACGATGGCGCAGTCACCGTAGGCCAGCACCTGATCCTCGAGGCACATCAGGAAGATGCTCGACACGGTGGACACATCGGGCTGCGTCTTGATGATCTCGAATGCCGGGCGCACGGTGTGTGCGGTGGTGTGCCGCGCGCCGGACACCATGCCGTCGACGAGGTTGTTGTGCACCAGCATGGTGCCGAAGTACGAGACGTCGTTGATGATCTCACGGGCCTGTTCGACCGTGATGCCCTTCTTCTTGCGCAGTTCGGCGTACTGCCGGGCGAACTGGTCGCACAGCTCGCTGGTGCGCGGGTTCAGCACGTCGGCGCCGGAGAGATCGACGCCCAGTTCGGCGGCACGGCCACGGACCAGTGCCTCGTCGCCGAGGATCGTCAACTCGGCCACACCGCGATCCAGCAGCCGGCCCGCCGCTTTGAGGATGCGGTCGTCGTCACCTTCGGGCAACACGATCCGTTTGCGATCGGCGCGGGCGCGGTCGATCAGCTGGTACTCGAACATCTGGGGAGTGGTGATCGTGGGGATCTCGATGGCCAGCTGGTTGAGCAGATCGGCAATGTCGACGTGGCGGTCCATCAATTCCAGGGCGGTGTCGATCTTGCGTGCCGAGTCGACGGTGACCCGGCCTCGCGCGCCCGCCACCGCGCTGGCCGTGGCGAACGTGCCCAGATCGGTGGCGATGATGGGCAGTTTCAGGCGCAGCCCGTCGACCAGCGCGGCGATCGAATAGTGCAGGTCCAATCCGCCGTTGAGGATCACCGCCGACAAGGACGGGAATCCTTCGGCGGCATGTGCGCTCATCACCGCGAGCACGACGTCGGACCGATCCCCCGGCGTGATCACAGCGACGCCCTCGGTGAGCCGCTCCACCACGTGCTCGGCGGTCATGCCCGCCACCAGGACATCGAGCACCTCGCGGCCGAGCAGGGCTTGGTCACCTTTGATCAGGGTGCCGCCGACAGCGGCGCGCAGATCCCCGACCGAGGGAGCGACCAGCAACTTGTCCTCGGGAAGCACGTAGGACTTGGGCTCAAAACGCTGCAGGGCGGCGGCCACGTCGGCCATATCGGCCGGCTCGCACCGATTGGCGACCACGGCCGCGGTGTGCGCGTGCTGGTTACGCAGCTCGGCCAGGCACAGTTCCACCACCTGAGCCACTTCATCCGGGGTGCGGCCCTTGGCCCGGACGGCCAGCACAACCGGAGCACCGAGGTTGACGGCGATGCGTGCGTTGACACCGAGCTCGCTGGGGCTCGCGACGTCGGTGTAGTCGCTGCCGACGATCAACACCGCGTCACACCGGTCTGCGACGCGATGGAACCGGTCGACGATCTCTGCGATCGCGGAGTCAGGGTCTTCGTGCAGTTCTTGGTAGCTGACACCCACACATTCCTCGTAGGTGAGACCTGCCGAAGTCCGAGGCAGGAGCAGCTCCAGGATGTAGTCGCGCTCCTCGCCGAGGCGGGTGATGGGGCGGAAGACCCCAACCTTGGCCACCGTGGCGGTCAGCCGGTGGAGGATTCCCAGCGCGATGGTGGATTTGCCGGTGTCACCTTCAGGGGAAGCGACGTAGATACTGGACGCAAATCCTGGGGCCGCTGGCACCCCCCTAGCCTTGCGCATCAGGGGAAAACGTTCCAGCGACCCACCGGATCGCCACCAGGATCACAGTGTGATGCAAATCACAATTCATCAGGAGTGTTTGCTGGATCTGCATGCGCTAACGTTTTTGCCAGCTCGTCAGATATGAACAGCGGCAACGCGACAGTGCTAAACCGTGGCATCTGTCCGGGAACTGCTGAAAGCATACCGGCGGCAGGCAGTACACGGCGGGATTTCACGCACGTTCAGTAACCGGCACGTCGCGTGACCTCCTGTCCCCGTCAAGCAGTTGCCAGGCGGACACTCGAGGTGTTGCACGAGTGTCCACGCCGGGTTCAGCAGTGTCTCGGGGGGAGCGCTGCTGAATGCGGAGAGCACGTCGCATTTCGCAATCGTGCGTACGGTGACCGACCTCGAGAACGCGGGGTCGACGCACTTCAACGACGAAATCGATGTCGAATCGACACGCGGTTCTCGACGACCTCAGGCCGGACAGAACCGCAAATCGCGTAGTGTAGTCCTTTGCCACAACCGCCCTTGGCATAGAGTCAGAACAGAGAAAATGGCTACTGATACCCCGGCGTACGGTGCGGGTTCCACCCGCACCCAGGTTGTCAGCGACGACAACGACCGCACTCCGAGCGTTGCCGTATCCGTTCCACCCCGAACCAGTCGAGCCGAGATCTGGGCGCGGATCTGGTTTGTGTTGGCCATCGGGACTCTTGCCTACTTCGTCCCGCTCAGCGAGGTCGGCCGCGCGGCATTCGCCGGTTCGCAGTCGGTGTACTTGGTGGTTGCCCCCATCCTGGCCGGACTGGTGGCGTCGGGTTACGTCCGCGCGCCGCGAGGTGCACGCGACTCCGACGCGGACTGGATCGCCGCACTGTTGCTCGCGGTGGGTGGCTTCGCCACTCTCTGGTTGATCGAAGACCGGCTGCCCACCATGGCAGCGCTGTGGCACACCGACAACATCGGGCTGATCCTCTGGGTCGCCGCATCCGGCATGGTGGTCTTCTCCGCCCGTCACATCCTGCGGATGTGGCACGTGTGGGTGCTCGGCCTGATCCTGGCGCCGGTGATGCCGTTCATGTTGGTCACCGCGCAGTTCGGCGGCACAGACACGGCCATCGCGATGACCGCGGCGAGCCTGGGCAGCCTCGCCGTCTATCTCGCCACACGTTTTACCGACATGCGCCGGCGGTTGCTCTGCACGGTGGCCAACGTCGCGCTGTCGGCAACTGCTGTCCTCCTGTTGGTCGACACGTCCCTTTATGTCTGCGTGATCATTTCCGCTGGCGCCGTTCCGGTGGTCGTCGTGCTCGCAGCGCACCGCCTGGCGCGCACACCTGCGGGCGACACTTCAGCGGCGGCAGCCTCACTGCCACACCGCAGGGTCCGCTCCTATGTGGCTCTGGTACTCGCCGCCGGCGCCATGCTCTGGGTACACCTACCCGTGCCCCGTTCCCAGGTCATCGAGAGCGTGCCTGTGGACTGGATGGCTACCACCGCACTGGATCCCGTCGAGAACTTCGACTTCATCACCGACTTCGTGGGCCCGGATGCCACCTTCACCCGCTACCGGGCACCCGGCGGCGCAGGCGAGTACCAGACCGTGGTCGACGTCATCTCCTCACCCAATCTTGCTCGGCTGCAGGACTTCTCCGATGCCGTCTGGTACCCGACGTCGGCCCCGGTGAACTACCAGCCCTACGAGGGCGGCCCAACCGCGCCGCGCGGCATGCAGACCGCACACACCGATGCGGAGACCGCTGAGACCGGCGATGCCGCGAACTGGAATGCGGTCACCTGGATCTGGCAGTCCGGCAACGCCTTTCAGCGCGTCACCGTCGTCACCAGCCAAACCAGGGGCCAACCGGCACCACAGCCACGCCCACTGACCGTGCAGAACGTGGTGATCGAGCCCGCGCTGTGGCTGACCCGTCAGCAAGAGCTGCAGGCCGGTGCGGTGGATCCCATCGTCACAGCCAGCACCGATGTGGTGGTCAAGCGCCTGCTCTCCAACGGTACGCCGCACTCGGTGGCTGTCCCGAGTTCCTAACGCGCAGTTCGTGAGCCGCCGCAACCCCTGTGGCGCGACGGGCGGTTCAGCTGCGCCACGGGTTGGCCGGCACGACTCCACGACACGCCATGCGCGGACAAATGTGACTGAGCTCACACCATTTGAATTTGTTTGCTAGATTTGCATCATCTAGCCTTTTTTCCAGGTCGTCAGTATTGTCTTCACATTGGCGATGCGATGCTGACCCGACACTTCAAGGTTCGAGCACCGTGCGCCACAGGTTCCACTGCTCCGGTTCGTAGCGGCAGGCCCGTCCCGGGGGCCATCACCGCCACGTCGCCACTTCTCCTGCCAGAGGGGCGAAACGACCGACCGCTTGCCCACCGCCGTGTCACCGCGAGACACGGCTCGAACCGAGAGCTGAGACCAATGTCCATCGATCTGCCTCTCTTTCGTCCCGACCCAGCCGCCGGCGCGGGGCGCGTGGACATGGATGAGTTCGAATACGCTGTCCGGCCCATCCGTTCCCGCGTCAATCCCGAACTCTGGGCCAGGATCTGGTTCGTTCTGTTCGTCAGCGCGCTGGCCTACTTCGTACAACTCAGCGAGATCGGCCGCGCCGCGTTCGAGGGGTCTCAAGCGGCGTACCTGGTGGTCGCCCCGGTGCTGGCAGGTCTGGTAGCAGCCGGCTACAGCCACCCCCGCGCGGCGTCATCGACGCGGAATCCGACTGGATCGCCGCCGCGCTGCTGGGAATCGGTGGGATCGGCGCGATCCTCCTGGTACAGAACCGACTGCCCACGTTGGCTGCGCTGTGGCACATCGACAACATCGGGCTGCTGGTCTGGGTGGCCGCCTGCGGCACCGTGGTGTTCTCCGCCCGCCATGTGCTGCGGATGTGGAACGTCTGGATTCTGGGTCTGGTACTGGCTCCCGTGATGCCGTTCATGCTGATGACCGCTCAGCTCGGCGGATCCGACACCGCCATAACGGTGGTATCGGCTGTCGTCGGCACCATCGCGGTGTTCCTGGCCTCTCGATTCGTCTCCCTGCGCTTGCGCCTGCTGGCGACGCTGGGCAATCTCGTCCTGTCCCTTGCCGCGGTCTTCCTGCTTGCCGATACCGGTCTGTACCTCACCGTGATCGTCGCCGCCGGTGCCGTGCCGCTGATCGTCGTGCTGACGTTGCACCGCATCAACTGGTTGCGGCGCGATCCCGACTCGGTTGCCACGGCCTCGACGCTGCCGACGTGCAAACCCCAGTCCTATGGCGTGCTGGCTGTCCTGGCCATCGCGATGCTGTGCATCCAGCTGCCGATCACGCGGCCCGCACCGGTAGATGTCGTTGCCGCCGACTGGGTGCACAAGAGCGGACTGGAACCCATCGAGAGCTTCGATTTCATCACCCGCTTTCTGGGCCCCGACGCCAGCCTGGTGCGCTACCGCGTACCCAACACCCCGGAATCCCACGAATCCGTGGTCGACATCGTCACCACGTCTGATCTGGCTCGCCTGCAAGACTTCTCGAACGCGGTCTGGTATCCCTCCACCGTCCCGGTGAACTACGCGCCGGTGGACGACGGTGCCGAAAGCCCGGCCGGTGCCAGATCCGCACACAGCGACGCGGACTCGGCCAGGGACGAGAACAGCGCGCACTGGAACGCTGTCACCTGGGTGTGGCACAGCGGCGAGGTGTACCAACAGGTGACCGTGCTGACCAGTCAGACCGCGGGCGTGACGCCACCTGCTCCACGAGAATTGACGGTTGACAACACCCTGATCGAGCCCTTCTTGTGGGTGACTCGCCAACAGCCGACCGGAGCCGCCGCCGTGGAGTCGGCAGTCGGTGACGCAACCGCTGCTGTGGTCAAGAGTCTCCAATCCGAAGCAGGCTCGGACCCCGCCGGGACCACCACCCATGCTGAATGAGACCTACGAGGCCCGGCTGCCCGCCCATCTGTCCGCACGAAGCGCGCTGAACCGTCGCTCGATCGTGCGGATGATGATCGTGCTGGCGGTGATCGTTGTTGCCATCGCGGTGATCCCCTCCCAGATGGCGACCATCCTCACCAGCGTGATCGCCGTGTGTTATCTCTTCACCTCGCTGGACCGGAACTGGTTGCTGATCAAAGGATTCACCTCCCCGTCACTCGTCACCGTCAGCGACGAAGACGCACTGGCGATCCCCGACGAGGAGCTGCCGTTCTACACGGTGCTGGTGCCGGTCTTCAACGAACCGACGATCATGCAGTACCTCAACGCCGGGGTCGGCCGATTGGACTACCCGGCGGACAAACTGGAGGTGCTGCTGCTGATAGAGGAAGACGATCTAGCCACCCAGCTGGCCATTCAGGACATGAGCCTGCCGTCGATCCGGGTGGTCCTCGTGCCGCCCAGCAATCCCAGGACCAAACCCAAAGCGTGCAACTACGGCATGACGGTCGCCGATCCGCGCAGCGAAATGGTGACCATCTACGACGCCGAGGACATCCCCGAACCCCTGCAGTTACGTCGTGCGGTGGTCGCGATGCGTCGCGCCACCACCGACATCGGCTGCGTCCAGTGCCGGCTGGGTTACTTCAACGAGAAGCAGAACCTCTTGACGCGCTGGTTCGCCCTCGAGTACGACCAGTGGTTCGGCATCGTGCTGCCGGCTATCCAGGACTCGAAATGTCTTGTGCCGCTAGGCGGTACCTCTAATCACATGCGTACCGCAGTGTGGCGAGAGGTGGGCGGCTGGGATGAGTACAACGTTACCGAGGACGCCGATCTCGGTGTGCGGCTGGCCCGGTACGGCTACCACACCATCATCCTGGATTCGGTGACACTGGAAGAGGCGAACTCCGACGTCATCAACTGGATCCGGCAGCGATCCCGTTGGTACAAGGGCTATCTGCAGACCATGATCGTCCATCTGCGCCATCCCCTCCAACTTCGACGTGAGATCGGCACCAAGGCGATCCTGCGGTTCATCTCGATGACCGGTGCAGTCCCGCTGGGCAATGCCTTCAACTTGCTGTTCTGGTTTGCGCTGCTCTGCTGGATCGCAGGTCGGCCGCCCCTGGTCAACACCTTCTTCCCGCCGACGACGTACTACCTGTGCCTGGTGTTGTTCATCGTGGTCGCTCCGTTGGCGGTGTTCGTCGGGCTGGTGGTCTGCCACGCCCAGGGCAAGCCCTACCTGTGGTGGGCCGCAATGTGCGTGCCGCTCTACTGGATCCTGCAGTCGATCGCTGCGATCAAGGCGATCTACCAGCTGATCTTCCGCCCCTTCTTCTGGGAGAAAACCGTTCACGGCCTCTCCGAAAGTCCTGTTCTACCAGCGCATTCGCCTGGAACTTCTGATGGAGAAAAACAATCGTGAAAGCATCGCTGCTACGTGCGACCGGTTTGGCCGGCGCACTGACGCTGACCGCCGGCCTCAGCCTCCCGCAGGCACTTGCCGAGCCGACCAACACACACACCAACTCATCGCCGAGCGCCGCCGCGCCTGCCAACAAACCCGGCGTCTCTCCAGCCATCGGTTGGCGGCAACTGGGCATGTCCGACCAGGTGGACCTGACCGGCGCCAATCAGACCAACGACGTCACGATGCCGGTGCCGGCGGGTGTACGTCCGTTGACGTTGACCGGTCAGATCAGTACGGCCATCGACACGGCGGGACGGATCGACATCCTCGGTACCGACAACACCCAGGTCGCCAGCATCCCCATCCCCACAAACCTGGACACAAAACCCTTCTCGGTGAACATCTCCAAGGCGGAAGTGGCCGATGATGCCGCGAAGCTGCGGTTCGTGATCCGCGACTACGACAACAACAGCACCGACAGCTGCACCCATCCGCCCGAGGTGACACTGAGCGGGATCGCCGCCACCTACTCGGGTGATGCCGTGTACCCGACCACGGTTGCCGACTTCCTGCCCGGCTATCTGGACACCGTGACCATCCGACTCGGCGCTGATCCGACGCCGGATCAGCAGCAGGCTGCCGTCTCGCTGGTTGCGAAACTCTCCCACATGTATCGACCGATGCCGGTACGAATCGACGTCGACACCTCCGCTCGCCCAGCGGCTTCCGAAGCCACCCCCGCCACCAGCCGGGTCATCGAGATCCGCGACACCGGCGAACCCGGTGTGGTGGTCGAAAAGGGCGGAACTGCCGAGGCTCTGCTTGCCATCACCGGCGAAGGTCCGGCGTTGCTGCGCCAGGTTCAGTTGTTCACCGATCGCCGCTTCTCCCTGGCACAGACGTCCACCGCATCGGTGACGTCGGCGTCCGAGCAGCTGCCTGCCGCGACTGACACCATGACCTTCTCCCAATTGGGCCTGAGCGGACAGGCCTCGGTGCTCAACACCGCGACGGTGTACACCGGATTCGACGCCACGGCATTCGGGGTCGGCGAGATCCAATCGGCGAAAGTTCATCTGATGGCCGACTACACGCCGGTGGTCGACAGCGAAGCATCGATGTTGGTGCGTTCAGGCGATGAGGTGTTGGCTTCCACCCGCCTGGACGAGTCCGGCAGGGTCGACCTGAACCTCGACATCCCCGCCCAGGCGATCTCGTCGAACGTGGGGATGGCCATCGAACTCCGGTACTTCCCCAAGCGACAGTGCGCACCGTTGACCGACAGAATGACGTTCGTCGTCGATCCTGAGTCCACGGTGACCGTCACCCCCGGCACGGGCAACCGCGGCGGCTTTCCCGCCACACCGATGGCCTTCTCCCCGGATTTCAGTGTGTCGGTGCAGGATCCGGCTCAGATCCGGTTCGCCGCGCAGGCAATCCAGCTGATGGCACAACAGTCCACCGTTGCTCTGCGACCCAACGTGGTGCCGCTGGAAGAAGCAGCGGCCAACTCTGTGGGCCTGGTCGCGGTGGCGTCACCCGCGGAACTCAGCCGACTCGGCATGAACCCGCCGCTGAATCCGGCCGAACCGCTACGCGTAGACGGCACCACGATCACCGAGGTCGACGTCAAGAGCGCACTCGGGGTGGTGCAGACCTTCACCCATGACGACCGGATGGTCTTGGCCATTTCCGGCGACGACCCGCTTCTCGAGCGCGATTTCGACTACATCCGCAGTCTGGAGAACGGATGGGGGTCGCTCAGCGGTGACGTGGTGGCCACCGGCGCTGAAGGCGACACCGTGAACCTCACGATTCGAGCCGGCGGTTACCTCGAGAACCAGGTGCTTCCCAGCGACGCCTGGAAGCTGTGGATGTGGGCCACCCTGGCCGTCGCCGGCGTGGCTGTGGTGGGCGCGGGTGCGGTCCTGCTCGTGCGGCGCCAGCGCTCCGGCAACAAGTCAGCGTGAGCACCCTCTCGCTTCCGGCCCCGGCCACCCCGGGGCCGGGCGTCGAGCGGGCACCGGGACGGCAGGACTCTCGGTGGCCCGGGTTCGCGCTGTTCCTGACCTTGGCCGCAGCATATTTCACCGCCGGGGCGGTGATGGCGCTGCGGTATGACCTCTACGAGCCCGACGCCTTCAGCCGGGTGGCCAACGCGGCGTACACAGTGATGAGCCGTGACCCCCACCTCGGCGCCGTCGGCTTCGTGTGGAATCCGTTACCCAGCCTGGTGCAGATCCCGTTGCTGCCGTTGAGCCACTGGTGGCCGGAGTTACGCAGCTACGGGCTCGCCGGCATCATGCAGAGCGCCGCTTTCATGGCCGGTGCTGCGGTGCTGATCCGCCGGATTGCGTTGGACCGCAACGTGGGCCGAGTCTGGTTGTGGGTAGCCGTGTGCTGCTTCGCACTGAATCCGTTCGTCGTCGTCTACGGCGCGTCCGGCATGAGCGAGGCCGCCATGCTGTTCTGCCTGCTGTGGTGCACCCGCAGGCTGCTGCTGTGGGTCGAGACCCAGCATGTCGGTGATCTCGCGGTAGCGGGAATTGCCCTGGGCGTCGGATATCTGACCCGCTATGAGATGGTGCCCGCGGCGTGCGGAGCCGCCGCCCTGGTGGCGTGGATTACGTTCACTCGAGCACCCCGCGAAACACGCTGGCACTCAGCAGCTTCGAGCGCAATGATCGTGCTCATGCCTGTCGTGCTGGCCGTCGGGTTGTGGGCGTTGACATCGTGGATCGTCACCGGTGAGCTGTTCGCCACCATTTCGTCCCAGTACGGCAATGCCAGTCAGATCGCCACGGCCCTCGAGCGCGGTGGACTGGCGACGAACGCCAACGGATACGTGGTCGGTCAGCGTTTGTTCGGCATGCAACCGTTCGTCGGCCTTGCCGTGGTGCTCGCCGCAGTAGCCGCCGCGCTCCGGAGGCGCACCGACGTCCTGGTTCCGGTGGTCACTTTCGGTGCCGTGTTGGTGTTCGCGGCCTGGGGCCACTACTCAATGGCGACGTTCGGCTGGTTTCGGTTCTACATGCCCGCAATACCTTTGGTGATCGTCATTGCGTTGGTCTGCTGGCTTCCGAACGCCGACGCCGCCCGCATGTGGCGCCTCGACACCGCGTGGACGCGAGTGGCAGCGGGGTTGTTGGTCGCCTCGGTGTTGGTCGGATTTCCCGTCACGGCCCACTCGATGCTGCACCGCGCGAACACGACGAATCAGCCACTGCTGCTGGGGCTCAATTCGCTGATCGATCCGCAGAACTACCCACCCGAGAAGTACCGGCAGCTGATGGCTTCGGATCAGCTGCTGGCCGGCTGGCTGGACCGGCAGAATCTCCCCGCCGGGGCGGTGCTGACCGACACCTTCATCAGTTCGCCGGTGTGGCTGGCCTCCGATAATCCCAAGCAGTTCCTGGTCACCAGCGACTATGACTTCACCGCGGCGCTGAACCGGCCGTGGAAATTCGGAGTGCGCTACATCCTGGTGTCGGATCCGGCAGGCAACGCGGCGAAAGACGCGATCACCCAACGGTATCCGACGATCTGGAATGACGGCGCCGGCCTCGGAACACTGGTCCACGTCGCCGGGCAGTCGGGTCGTCAGTGGCGGCTGTACCGCGTCGAGGAACCCGACGACCCGACTGTGTCACCCAGGCCTGGCGGCTGATCAGCCCAGCTTGCGTAGGCGGGGTTCCAGGTCGCGTTGGAACAGCTCCAGGAACCGGCGCTGATCATGACCCGGGGCATGAAACACCAGGTGGTTGAGACCCCAGTCCACGTAGTCCTTGACCTTGGCCACGGCCTCATCCGGGTCGGAGGCCACGATCCAGCGTTTGGCGACCTGCTCGATGGGCAGCGCGTCGGCGGCTTTCTCCATCTCGATCGGGTCGTCGATGGAGTGCTTCTGCTCGGCGGTCAGTGACAGCGGCGCCCAGAAGCGGGTGTTCTCCAGTGCTGCCTCAGGATCAGTGTCATAGGAAATCTTGATCTCGATCATCCGGTCCACACCATCAGGATCCTTACCCGCCGCCTCAGCACCCTCACGCATCGCCGGAATCAACTTGTCCCTATACAACTCCTCGCCCTTACCCGAAGTACAGATAAACCCATCACCAGCACGACCGGCGTACTTGGCCACCTGCGGCCCACCCGCAGCAATGTAAATCGGAACACCACCCTCAGGCACGTCATAAATCGAGGCACCCTTGGTCCTGTAATACTCACCCTCAAAATCGACCCGATCCCCCAACCACAACTCCCGCATCAACCGCACCGACTCCCGCAACCGGGCAAACCGCTCCCTGAACTCCGGCCACTCACCGGTAAAACCCGTCGCAATCTCATTGAGCGCCTCACCCGTACCCACACCCAAGAAAACCCGGCCCGGATACAAACACCCCATCGTGGCAAACGCCTGCGCAACCACCGCCGGGTTATACCGAAACGTCGGCGTCAACACCGACGTCCCCAACAGCAACCGCTCAGTACGCTCCCCCACCGCCGTCATCCACGCCAACGACCACGGCGCATGCCCACCCTCATGACGCCACGGCTGGAAATGATCACTGACCGTCGCACTATCCATCCCATGCGACTCAGCCAACACCGCCAACTCCACCAACTCACGCGGCGCAAACTGCTCCGCCGACGCCTTGTAACCCAATTTCAGTTCAGCCACGGTTTCATTTCTACTCCTCGCTTGGTATGGGAGCCCGCGGCGGTGCAGTCTTGTGGCCCCGACCGATGCCGCAGACACCGTTAAACTCCCAGCCATGGCGGCCTTGGAGAACAACCTGATCCAGGTGAGCGACACCGTGTACCTCGCGCGCACCCGCCTGGTGAACTGGACACTGGTGACCGGCGACGACGGCCTGATCCTCATCGACGCCGGCTATCCGGCGCAGCGCGACGAGGTTCTGGCCACCATCCGCCAGGTCGGTTACGACATCGCCGATCTGCGGGCAATCCTGTTGACACATGCGCACATTGACCACTTTGGTACCGCAATCTGGTTTGCCGCCCAGTACGGCACCCCGGTCTTCTGTCATGCCGACGAGGTGGGCCACGCGAAGCGTGAGTACCTCGAGCAGGCCTCGCCGGTGGACGTCGTTCTGCAGGTTTGGCGGCCGCGATGGCTGGCGTGGTCACTCGAGATCGTCCGCAAGGGGGCCTTCGTCCACGACGGAATTCCGACCGCCGAGGTGTTCAGCAGTGAGATCGCGGCCACCCTGCCGGGTCAGCCGCAGGCCATCCCGACGCCCGGACACACCGGCGGCCACTGCTCCTACGTGGTGGACGGGATGCTGGTCAGCGGCGATGCACTGGTGACCGGGCATCCCACCTCGACCACGCTCGGCCCGCAGTTGTTGCACAAGGTGTTCAACCACGACGAAAAAGGTTGCGCCCGAAGCCTGAACGCCCTCGCCCAGCTGGAGACCGACGTGTTGATCCCCGGTCACGGCGAAATCTGGCGCGGACCCATTCACGAGATGGCCGATCAGGCGCTGCGCCGGTAGCCGGACCCGTTGCGTCACTGCGCAACTGGATCGCGCGCTATGACCAGGTGTCCTGCTGTTCCCCCACCGGGGCGCAATCATGCTGACGCTGGCGTGCCCGCAGAACTATCGCCGCGTTGAACATCATCCACACCCCGACCACCACAACGACGGTGCCGATCCACCCGCCGAACCACAGTGCGGCGGCGACACATGCGACGATCGTGACCGATGCCAGGACAGGTAGGTTCCCGAGGAGCCGAAGAAAAGTAGTCACCCCGCTCCCCTCTGGCCGCGCTCATGTTTGCTGCGGGTCTCACATTACACACAAATAGCTGCAAAACCATATCTAGTTGCGATAGCAATTAAATAACTACGAACTCCGCTACGCGCTGGCCAGACCCCACTGCTCGGCGATCAGTTGATGGCTGCGCAGCCGGTCGGCATGGTCGTGCGCCACCGAGGTGATCACCAACTCGTCGGCCGCCGCCACACGCTGCAGAGCGGTCAGGCGGGCTGTCACTTCGGCAGGGTCTCCGACGAACTGCGTCGCTGTGCGGTCGAGGACGACGGCGCGCTGTTCGTCGGTCAGCGGCGGCACGGAGGCCGGATCCGGGTAGGGCGCCGCACCTCCACCGGCGCGGATGGAATACACCCAGTGCCCAAAGCTGGAGGCCAACCGGTGCGCGGTGGCACTGTCGTCGGCAGCCAGCACGTCCGCAGACACCACCACATAGGGCTGCGCCAGCGCAGCCGAGGGCCGAAATGCGTTGCGGTAGGCCGCGATCGCATCGAGCGCGGTGGCCGGGGTGATGTGGTAACTGGCGACGAACGGCAGCCCGAACCGACCCGCCACCTGGGCACTTTGGCCGCTGCTGCTGCCGAACACCCACGGCACCAAACCACTGCATTCGCCGGGCACCGCATGTACGTCGAACCCGGATACCGTGTGCGTGCCGTCGAGCATCGCGAGAATGTCGGCCACCTGGTCGGCGAAATCCGGTGCGACAGCTTCCGGTTGCTGCAACAGCGCTGTGGTGGCTCGCAGCCGTTCACCACGCAGGAACGCAGCGACGTCGAACGGTGGCGGGACCACCACATCGCCGACCTCGCGCCATTCGGTGGACGGGACGGGCTTGGGCGTCTGCTTCTTCTGAGCCTCGGTGCGCAACTGACCGGACCTGCCGACACCGAGGTCGATGCGACCGGGGTGGAACGCGGCCAGCGTACCGAAGCTCTCGACCACAGCGCCGGCCGTGGTGAAACCCAGCTGCACCGCTGCTGCCCCGACGTGAATAGTGTTGGTGGCGGCCGCAATCTGGCCGATCAACACCGCAGGCGCCGAACTGGCGACGGAGACGAAGTGGTGCTCGGCCACCCAGTACCGGGAGAAGCCCCACACCTCGGCATGCTGGGCGAGGTCGACAGTGTTACGCAGCGCCGTCGGCGCATCGGAACCAGCACTCACCGGCGACAGATCGAGGATCGACAAGGGCACGCTCACGCGGATACCTCCCGGGTCAGAGCCTTGACAAAGGCAATCGGGTAGACCGGACCTTGCGTCGGCAGTGGGGCATCAAGCCGTTGATAGCCCAGCGAGGCGTACAGCCCCTCGGCCTCCGGTTGGCGGTCGCCGGTCATCAGATAGATCCGGCGATAGCCCCGCCGGGCGATCTCGGCCTCGAGTTCGACCATCATCATCGTGGCCAGCCCTTGTCGACGGGCGTTGCGCGACGTCCAGATCCGTTTCAGTTCAGCGGTGGGTTCCCCGTCCACGTCACCGAAGCGACGAAAGGCGCCGCCGGTGACCGGGCTGCCCTCGGCGTCCACTCCGATGAGCAGACCACCGTGCGGCGGGACAAACTCGTGCGCGGGGTAGTTCTGCAGGCTGTGCAGGTGCGCATCCTCGGCGCCGCCGTATCGCTGTGAGTACTCGGCAGCCAACTCGGCCAACAACGGCACGGCCAGCACGTCGTCCTGCGCCACCTGGACGAAGCGCACTTCCCGACCGGTCATCACTCCAGGGTCCAACGCCGCGCCGGCGAATGCATTCCGGGGGTCACCTTCGACTCACCCTGAGCGAAACAAAGCCGTGGCGAGAGCTTGTCCCCAAAAACTTGACAGGTGTAAAGTTCGGCCTCATGGACAACATCCGAGGCAAGACCATCGTGATCACCGGAGCCGCCCGCGGAATCGGCCTGGCCACCGCCAAGGCACTGTTGGCGCGAGGCGCGCGGGTGGTCGTCGGCGACCGCGACGTCGCCGTCCTAGACAAATCGGTCACCGAACTCAACCGCCTCGGACAGGTCAGCGGTTACCCGGTGGACGTCACCGACCGCGAGTCCTTCGCCGTGTTCCTCGACAAGGCCAGAGCCGACGGGGGTGGCCACATCGACGTCCTGATCAACAACGCAGGTGTGATGCCCATCGGGCCGTTCCTCGATGCCACCGAACAGGCGATCCGCACCTCGGTCGAGGTCAACTTCTACGGCGTGCTGACCGGCAGCCAGCTGGTGCTGCCGGAGATGGTGAAGCGCCGCAGCGGCCACATCGTCAACATCGCCTCGCTGGCCGGCCTGCTTGCCCTGCCGGGGCAGGTGGTCTATGCGGGCACCAAGTTCGCCGTTGTCGGACTCACCACCGCGATGGCCGACGAGTTCGCCCCACAGGGCGTGCACGTCAGCGTGGTGATGCCCACGTTTACCAACACCGAGCTGACCTCCGGCACCAAGAACACCGGCGCCCAGAAGCCCGTCGAGCCCGAGGACATCGCCGCCGGCGTGATCAAGGCCCTCGACAACCCCAAGATCACCCACCTGTCGGTGCCGGGTCCGCTGCGGTACGTCGGCATACTCACCGCCCTGCTCCCGCCCAGGGGCAGGCGCTGGCTGACTAAGAAGTTCGGCAACGACGACGTGTTCCTCAAGTTCGACACCGCAGCGCGGGCCGCCTACGAGAAGCGGGCCCACAGCGCGGTCGGGGTGGTCGAGGACTAAGCCGACGCCGGTTTTCCGTTCCCGCCACGGCACAGGATCTCGGCGAGTTCTTCCCGCGACGATGCCCCCACACGCTGGCAGGCCCGCAGGATGTGCCCTTCGACAGTGCGGGGCGAACTGCAGGTGCGTTCGGCGATCTGCTTGTTCGACAGCCCCGCCACCACCATCTCGGCCACTTCACGCTGCTTGGGGGTCAGCGGTGTCGGAGTGGGCGGCGTGCGGGTGGCGGGCGTGGACAGCCCGCCACAGTCCTTGGCCAATTGCGCGGCGATGGACGCCGCGAACAACCCGCGGCTGCGGGACTGAGCGCCGGTGAAGGTGACGGCCGCCTGCGCTGCCGCGTCGGCAGCGGTGGCCCGGTCTCCCACCGCCTGGTACGCCTGAGAGGCGGCCAGCAGCCCTTCGCCATCGCGGTGGTGCAATGATTCCGCGTGCAAGGCAACAGCATCCGCCAATGGCAACTTGAGTTCGTTGGCCAGTTCCCGGGCTCGGCGCGCGATCTCGGGCAACTGCTCACTGGCGCCCCACTGGGTGGCAGCCTGCAGGCACGCCAGCTCATGGGTGGGCTGACCACGCCCCGCGGCGATCCGCCGCTCGGCCAACACCGTGTCGATGGCTTCGGCCAACCTGCCGCCCGCCACCAGCGCCCAGCCCTTCGCGATGGCCAGACCCGTCTGCATGAACAGGAAGTCGGGCCGCACCACCTTGTCCAATTCCGCCAGCATCTCCGCCGCGGCCCTGGCCTGACCCAGCTTGGCGTGCGTCTCGGCCAGCGCGAAGGTGCATGCCGGCTTCAAACCCGTTGTGATGCCGTGGTTCTCGACGCCAGCCAGCGCTTCGTGCAGAAGCCTAGCCGCAACCGACAGGTCGCCGCGCATCAGTTCTGCGCTGCCCAACAGGAACACCAGGTTGGCGTACGCCAGCCCCGGCATGTCCCTGGCAAGCTCTGACAACACATCGGCGGCACGTGCGCAGTCCTCGATGCGCCCGGTGAGCCGGCACGCCCGGGCGTACACACCGCCGAACCAGAACCGCATGTGCGCGCTCTCATGCGACGTGGCAGCCCGATCCAGTGACGCAAGCGCCACGGGCGTGATGTCCTCGGCATGGCCCAGCGCACCGCACGCCATCATCAGCGCCACCGACGCCAGCAGGTGCTCCAGATCCGAGAGCAAGCCGGAATCCAGAGCGGCCCTTGCCTTCTGCTCGGCATCCGAGCAGCGAGCCAGTACCGCGTCCAGGCAGGCTTCGACAGCGAACCGCGACATCTGCTCGGTCTGGGTCTCCGCCCCGGCGGCCAGGGCGGCCAGGATGTCTCCTGCGGCGTGCGGATCGGCCATCATCCAGATCAGGTTGGCGGCCCGCAGCACCGCCCACCGGTGGCTGTCGCTGGTGCCGTCGCGGCTCAGCTCACACAGCAGGTCTTCGGCCTCCTGACCGCTGCCCGCCAGGAAGCGGTTGACCGCACGGATCTCGACCGCCTCGGCCGAGCCGGACTTGGCGGATTCGGCGGCAAACCGTTCGGCGAGATCGAGATCCAGCAGCCGCATGGTGTGCCGGGCGGCATCCAGGTACAACTCGGCGTCCGGCGGCAGGTCCGACTCGAGGTTGAGCAGCGCCCGGCGCACCACGGCCTGCGGATCCCTGTCGGCGCCACCTGCCAGCCGACCCGCCAACCGGCCACGGACCTTCGACAGATACATCTCACCCGCGCGTGCCCGCCGCAGTTCCCCGAACAGCGGATGAGCCAGCCGCGCCTGCAGTCCGGCGCCGGTGCGCTCGACGGTGATGAGATGCATCCGCTCGGCGATCTCGAGGTTGCCGCGGCCCACCAGCTCGGTCAGCAGGTCCACGTCCAGCGGCTCGCACTGCGACAGGCTGTCGACCACCAGCGCCAGCTCCGGTGGCAACTGGTCGAGCTGGGTGCCCACCAGATCACTCATGCTCTGCGAGACGGCCACACCACCGTGCCAGATCCACACACCCGCAACCTGACGGAGATTGCCAGCGGACGCCTGGTCTTTGGCGAGCTGTTGCAGGAACAGGGCGTTGCCGCCGGTGAGCCTCCAGAACCGTTGCGCGCTACGGGCATCCATGGGCCCGCCGAGAATGGATTCGACCATGGCCCTGGTGGATTCCGGCGACAGCGGCTCCAGGTCCAGCCGGGCCAGCAGGCCGTCCTTCCACAATGCCTTGATGGCATCCGGGGCCTCGGCACCGGTGCGAACAGTGACGACCAGCCGCGCTTCCCGCGTCTGCGCCAGCTGGTGCACCACATGCGCAGAGAAGCAGTCGAGCAGATGGGCGTCGTCGACCCCGATCAGCACCTTGCCGGTGCGTTGCTGGGCGACAAGCGAACTGATGACACGCCGCACGCTCGGAGCAGGCTCGGTGGCGGCGTCGCCCACGGCTGCGCTGAAGGCACCCAACGGGATGGGACGCGCCGAGGCGGTAGCCACTATCCAGCTGGTGCGCACGCCGGTAGCGGCGGCCTGCGCCAACTGCTCGCGGGCCAGCCGAGTCTTGCCGACTCCGGCGGCACCCGCAATCACCACTCCGGAGTAGTTGCCCGCCCCGCTGAGCGCACGGCGCATGGCCGTCAGTTCACTGTCCCGCCCGGTCAGCGCGTCACCGCTGATCACGCGCTCAGCATAGACTCCGAAGGCTGCGCGCGTGCCGGATTATTCAGGCCGCGCTGCGCACGATGCGGCCAGGAGAGACCAGGGCCGGGCAGGGGTACCGGGGACACAGAGCCAGCGCACGTCAGCCCAGCGCGCGGTCCAGGTCCGTGATCAGATCCTCGGTGCCCTCCAGCCCCACGGAGATACGCACCACCCCGTCGCCCAGGCCGATGGCAGCCCGGCCCTCGGGCCCCATGGCCCGGTGGGTCGTGGTGGCCGGGTGGGTGATCAGGGACTTGGCGTCGCCCAGGTTGTTGGAGATGTCGATGATCTGCAACTTGTCCAACACCTCGAATGCCCGCTGCTTGGTGCCACCGGCGAGTTCGAACGTGACCACCGTGCCGCCGCCCGACATCTGCCGCTTGGCCAGGTCATACTGCGGATGCGACGGCAGGAACGGGTATTTGACCCACTGCACCGACGGGTGTGCCTCCAGGAACTCGGCCACGCGCTGCGCCGAGGAGTTCGCATAGTCCACCCGCACGGCCAGCGTCTCCAGCCCCTTGAGCAGGGTCCACGCGTTGAAGGCGCTGATCGCCGGTCCGGTGTGGCGCATCAACGTCTGCACGGGGCCCTCGATGTACTCCTTGTCACCCAGGATGGCGCCACCGAGCACGCGGCCCTGGCCGTCGATGTGCTTGGTGCCGGAATACACCACCACGTCGGCGCCCAGCGGCATACCCCGCTGCAGCAGCGGAGTGGCGAACACGTTGTCCAGCACCACTTTTGCACCCGCGGCGTGCGCCATCTCCGACACCGCGGCAATGTCCACCAGCGACTGCATGGGGTTGGAGGGGGTCTCGAAAAATACTGCCTGGGTTGGCACCGACAGCGCCTGCTCCCACTGGGACAGGTCGTCACCGTCGACGAACACGGTCTCGATCCCCCAGCGCGGCAGGATCTCGTTGCACACCACAAAGCAGGAGCCGAACAGGCTGCGGGCGGCCACAAGTCGGTCACCGGCCTTCAGCAACGCGCCGAGCGCGGTGAACACCGCAGCCATGCCGGAAGCCGTCGCGAATGCCGCGGGCGCACCTTCGATCAGCCGCAGCCGCTCCTCGAACATCGATATCGTCGGGTTGCCGTAGCGGGAGTACACGTAGCGGTCGATCTCGCCGGTGAACGCCTTCTCGGCGTCGGCCGCCGAGGAGTACACATACCCCGACGTCAGGTACAGCGCCTCGGCGGTTTCCTCGAAACCCGACCGCAGCAATCCCCCGCGCACACCGATGGTGGCCTGGCTGACCCCGTCGGGCAGCGGTGTCGGGATGCGGACGCTGGGGACCTTGTCCTCACTCATGCGCGATCGGCTCCCTTGCTCGTGCCTCGCTGGACACTCATGACTGCACCCAGGGCAGGCCGATCGCACGCCACCCGGTGGCGCCGCGGTGCTTCTGCTCGTCGAGGTTGCCCTCGAAACCGTCCAGCACGTTGTACGACGGGGCGATCCCGGCGGCGGTGGCGGCCTCGGCCGCGCCGATGGAACGGTTGCCCGAGCGGCAGAGGAAGATCACCGGGCGCTCACCCGGTTCTATTCCGGCGGCCACCAGGTCGGCGACGAAGTTGTCATTGTGAGTACCGGCAGAGGTGTTCCACTCGATGAACACGGTCTCGCGACCCAGACCGGAAAGGTCAGGCACTCCGACGAACTTCCACTCGGCGTCGGTGCGACAGTCGACCAGTACCGCGTCAGGGTTGTCGCTGAGAATCTTCCACGCCTCTTCGGGAGTGATATCGCCTGCATAACTCACAGACGCGAGTTTTCCACATCTGCGCAGGCGCCCGCGTCACTGTCCCGGCGTACACACCTTCCACTGCCCGTCTTCGCGGGCGAACGTGGTCTCAACGGGCACCAGGTGATCCGGCGCATTGTCGAAGTGGTAGGTCACCGTGCCGGTGGCTGTGTCGCCGTCGATCGTGACACCCGAGACGCCGTCCACGTAGCGCTGACCATTTGAGTTCACCGACTCCTGCTGCGCTTGAAGCACTTTCGATTCCTCACCCACCTCGGCCGCACAGGTGTAGGTGGTGAAGTCCGCGTAGTCGGCGCGTTGCAACGCATCGTTTTGCGCGATGGCCGCCTGGGCCACCACGTCGACCTCGGGAATGTCGTCACCTTCGACGAACCGCACCACAACGATGCCGGCAATCACGATCACGATGATCGCGAGGGCGATCATGAACGGCCACGGCGTGGCTCCGACCGAGTTCTCCGGCTCTTCCTTCGGGGTTTTTGTCATGTCTCCCACAGTCTGCGTAGTGCCGTCGAGACCTGTCGCACCCGGTCCCGCGCGGTGGTGACGTCGACGGCGGTGGACAACCCGAGGCTGAGCCTGCGCCGCGACGGGCCCGCCCAGCCGTCCGGCCTCGTGTACAGCCGTGCGTCACTCTCGGGGATCTGCAACGCAGCTGCCAGGCCCGCCACCACGTTCCGCGCGTCGGTGGTCCCGGTGCCGTAGACGAGTTCCGCCGCCGCCGGCGAGATCATGATGGTGTCCACCGGAAGTCCCAGCACAGCGCGGGCGTGCAAGTCGAACACGTCGAGGCGCTGTGAGCGCAGCGTCACCATCGCGCTGTCGGTGGGCCGGGCGCTGACATCCGAGAAATACACCTCGTCACCTCGGACCAGCAGTTCGACAGCGAACACCCCGCGCCCGCCGAGCGCATTGACCACGCGGGCGGCGATGGACTTGGCGGCATCCAGACCAGCAGAACCCATCGGCTGCGGCTGCCAGGACTCCAGCACCAGCTCACCAGCGAACCCGTCGACCTGCCGGTGGCCGATCGGTTCACTGAAATGCAGCACACCATCGCCGGTCCGGACGGTCAGCAGTGTCAGCTCGTAGTCGATCTCTACGACGGTCTCGGCCAGCACCCGGTTGTGGGTGAAGCGCCCGCCCACCGACACCGCCCGGTCCCAGGCCGGTTCGACGTCATCGGGACGCAGCAACACCGACTGTCCTTCACCCGGCAACGCCACCAGCGGCTTGACCACCAGCGGGAATCCAGCGTGGTCAGCGATGGCCCCGAGTTCCTGCACCGAATCGGCGAACCAGAACGGCGCGGTCGGCAGGCCGAGGTCGTCGGCGGCCAGTCGTCGCAGACCCTCGCGGTCCAGGGACAGCCGCGCGCTGCGGGCGCTGGGCACCACGTCGGCGCCGTCCGCCTCGACGGCAGCCAGTGCGTCCGTGGCCACCGCGTCGGTGGCGGTCACCACGTAGTCGGGCCGCACCGCGGCCACCAGCGCCGAGAGCTGCTCGGGATCAGTGAGTTCCGCCACGTGCGCGTCGTCGGCAACCGAATGCCCCGACGCATCGGGGTGGCTGTCTGCGACCACCACTGCCGCACCCAGTCGCCGGAAAGCCACCACCAGGTCGTGACCGTTCTCCCCTGCCCCCAGCAACAGCACCGTCGGAACCTGGCGGACCTGCGGGGTCTCCTCCGCGACCGTCTCGTCGGTGTCGTCGGTGTCGGCTCGCAGTTCGGGATCGGTGTCGATCTCGGGCACGGACTCGTCGCCGTCAGCTCCAGGTACACCCCCCTGGCTCACGGGCACCTCCTGGCTCTGTCCTGCATGCTGTGCGTCCAAGGATAGGTTGCGGGCTCGAGGAGGTCGGTCGGACATGGGTGCCCAGACGTTGGCGGTGTTGGTGGCCGCAGTGATTGTGGCGGCGCTGGCGCGACGCCACAACCTGTCGTCGCCGCTGCTCCTGGTCATCGTGGGGCTGGCAGGCGGGCTGATCCCCGGGGTGCCGATGATCACCCTGGAACCCGACCTGGTGCTGTTCGTGTTGCTGCCGCCGCTGTTGTGGTCGGCGGGCCTGGAGAGCTCCTCTGTGAACCTGCGCCGCAACAAGCATTCCATCGGCATGCTGGCGGTGGGTCTGCCCCTGGTCACCACCTTCGCCGTCGGGGTGGTGGCCTACGAGCTGGTGCCCGATCTGACGTTGGCCGCCGCATTGACCCTGGGCGCCATCGTCGCGCCGCCGGATGCGGTGTCGGCCACGGCGATCGGCCGCCGACTCGGCCTGCCACGCCGGATGATGACCCTGCTGGGCGGGGAATCACTGCTCAACGACGCCACCGCGCTCACGGCCTACAAGGTGGCGCTCGCCGCGGCCATCGGCACCGCGACCAGCTGGGACCGCGCGCTGGGCACATTTGTCCTCGCGGTGGTCGGCGGGGTCTTGGTGGGTGTGGTGCTGGGGCGGGCGATCGATATGGCCCGAAGCCGGCTCGACGATCCCCTGGCCGAGAGCGCGCTCGGGTTGGTGGCCCCTTTCCTGATCTACCTGATCGCCGAGGAACTGCACGGTTCCGGCGTGCTGGCCGTGGTGGCAGCGGCACTGGTGGTGGGCCAACGCTCCACCCACGCCGGCTACGCCACCCGACTGCAGGACGACGCGGTGTGGAAGGCGCTGCAGCTGCTGCTGGAGTCGTTTGCGTTCCTGCTGATCGGACTGCAGCTGCCGAAGGTGATCAGTGAGCTAGCGGGGATCTCGGCGGCCACCCTGCTGGTGGCGTCGCTCGGAGTGCTGGCCACCGTGATCGTGGTGCGCATCGTGTGGGTGTTCCTGTGCGGGTACGTCCTTGTGCGACGAAGCACCCGCCCCCGGGCCTCGCATGTCTTCGTGGTGGCGTGGGCCGGGATGCGCGGGGTGGTCTCGCTGGCCGCGGCGTTCGCGGTGCCGCTCACGACATTGTCCGGCGACGTATTCCCCGGCCGACCGCAACTGGTGTTCCTCACCTTCGTGGTGGTGATCGGCACACTGCTGCTGCATGGGCTGACCCTGCCGTGGCTGATCCGCGCTCTCGGTGTGCAGAGTGATGAAGCTCGGACCGACGCTCTGGCAGCGACCGCCGCGCAGGCCCGGGCCAGTGCCGCGGCTGCCGAGCGCCTGGACCAGCTGATCGAGGAGCAACGCCGCAGCGGTGAGTGGTCGGAGCTCAACGAGCGAGCCGCCGAGGTGCTGCGTCGGTGGAACACTGCCCGCGGGCGCGGGCAGGAACACCTGGATGAGCAGCCGGCCGCGGTGTTTCGCCGGCTGCGGCTGGAGATGCTGGCCGCCGAGCGGGCTGCGCTGATTCGGGAACGCGACGAGGACCGCATCGACGACGAGGTGCTGCGCACCCTGTTGCATGGTTTGGACCTCGAAGAGGCCACGCTCAATCGGCAGTGAGTCCCGCCTGGAATTCACGCATGGCGGCGACCAGCGCAGTGAACACCCGATGCGCGGCGGCCAGGTCGCTCTCCGGCAGCTCGGCCAGCGCGGCGCGGGTGTGCTCTGACAGTGGAGTGAAGAAGTCCCGGCCGACCGCCAGTCCGTGTTCGTCGTACCGCAGGATCACCTTGCGCCGGTCGGTCGGGTCGGACTCGCGGCGCAAATGGCCCGAAGCGATCATGCGCTCCACCAGATAGGTGATGGCGCCGCCGGTCAGGCCCATCCGCCTGCGAAGTTCGCCGGCCGTCAACGGGTCTCCGGCGTCGTCGGCAACGAGCACGTGCACCAGGGCACGGAAGTCGGTGGCCGACAGGTCGTGCATCCCGGCGAACGTGCGGCCGATCTGTTCCGACTCCGCCGAGAGCGCCCGTACGTCGGCGGCCAGCAATCCCTCCAGCTGAGCTCGCGCGGTCATGGCGTGAGCATAGTTCACTTGCTAAATGGTTCAGTGACTGAAATATTTATGCTCATGAGCTGGAATCGTCTGGCGGATCTGGTGACCTCCCCTCGCTCCTGGATCCTCGCGCTCGCCATAACCCTGCTGTCCGGCGCCTTCATGGGTCTTGCCGGGAGCGATTCCTCTGCCGATCAATCGCCGGTATCACTGCCCGACACCGCCGAATCGGCCCGCGCCGCGGCACTGGCGGGCGAGTTCCCCGGCGGAGACCAGGCGCCCGCCGTCATCGTCATCACCCGCACCGACGGTGGTGTGCTCGACGCCGCCGACCGCGCGGCCACCGGAGCCACGATGTTCTCCGAGGACGGCAAGGCAGCCCTTTCGGTGGTTCCACTCGACGGTGACCTGTCCGGTTTCGCCCTCGACGACGCCGTGAGCACCCTGCGGCAGACCACCACCGACGGCCTTCCTCCACAACTGCGCGCGGAGGTCACCGGCGGCCCCGCGTTCGGGGCCGATATCGCCAACGCCTTTGCCGGCGCCAACATCACCCTGCTCACGGTGACGGCGGCCGTGGTGGCGCTGCTTCTCATCCTCACCTACCGATCCCCGGTGCTGTGGCTGGTACCGCTGGTGGTGATCGCCTTCGCCGACCGGTTGGGGTCGGTGGTCGGCGGACGTGTCACCGCACTGGCAGGACTGACCGCCGACGGGTCGACGGCCGGGATCACCAGCGTGCTGGTGTTCGGCGCAGGCACCAATTACGCGCTATTACTGATTTCGCGGTACCGCGAGGAACTGCACCGCGACACCGACCACCGCTCGGCGTTGCGCACCGCGGTGCGGGCAGCAGGCCCCGCCATCGTGGCAAGCAACGCGACCGTGGTGCTGGCACTGCTGACCCTGCTGTTCGCGATGTCGCCGAGCACCCGCAGCCTGGGTCTGCAGGCGGCATCGGGACTGGTTGTGGCAGCGGTGTTCTCACTTCTGGTGCTGCCACCGCTGCTGGCATTGTGCGGGGTGCGGTTGTTCTGGCCGTTCATCCCCCACACCGGCGGCCCCGACTTGGTGGACTCCGGCGCCTGGCACCGTGTGGCTGCGGCCGTGGCCCGCCGTCCGGTGCAAGTGCTGGCAGCCTCGGTGACCGCACTGGCCGTACTGGCCTGCGGGTTGATCAGCGTGCACATCGGCCTCTCACAGACCGAGCAGTTCCGGGTGAAGGCCGAATCCGTCAGCGGATTCGAGACGTTGGCCGCCCACTTCCCCAGCGGTTTGACCGACCCGGCCACCGTCATCGGCACTGCTGATCTGACCGCTGCCATCGAGAACACCCCGGGCGTGGTCTCGGTGACCGAGGCGGGCCGGTCCGCAAGTGGGCTCACCAGGTGGTCGGTGGTGTTCGACGCCGCGCCCGCCACCGACCAGGCCTTCGACACCGTTGTCGCGCTGCGGGATTCGGTGCAATCGGTGGACTCGGGCGCACTGGTCGGCGGATCCGATGCCCAGGCATTGGATGCCCGCGACGCAGCCGTGCGTGACCGCCTGGTGATCATCCCGGCGATCCTGGCCGTGGTTCTTGCGGTGCTGCTGCTTCTCCTGCGGGCGGTGGTGGCGCCGGTGCTTCTGGTGGCGGTGACCGTACTGAGCTCACTGGCCGCGCTGGGCCTGGGTGGCTGGCTCAGCGTGCACGCCTTCGGGTTTCCCGCACTGGACAACAGCACCCCGTTGTTCGCGTTCCTGTTCCTGGTGGCACTCGGGGTGGACTACACGATCTTCCTTGTGACCCGGGCACGCGAGGAGACCGTGGGACACGGCACCCGCGCCGGGATCGTGCGGGCGGTGTCAGCCACCGGCGCGGTGATCACCAGCGCCGGCATCGTGCTGGCCGCGGTGTTCTGTGTGCTGGGCGTGCTGCCGCTGATCGTGCTGACGCAGCTGGGCATCATCGTCGGACTGGGAATCCTCTTGGATACCTTCGTGGTTCGCACTGTGGTGATTCCCGCCCTGTTCACCCTGATCGGGCCGCGCGTCTGGTGGCCTGCGCACTTGGACTCCTAGGCGCCGTCGAGACGGAACTCAGTCGACAGAATCGGCTGAATCTGTCGACTGAGGTCCGTCTCGATCGGTGTCAGGGTAGCTTCTTGGCGATCTCCGCAGCTCCCGCGATCACCTGTGCCCCAGCGTGTTCCAGCCGTTCCGGTGTCAACCGGTGAGTCAGGAAGCTGATGCTCAGCGCATAGCGGGACGGGCCGCCGCCGGTCACCGGAACCGCCGCCGCCACGCAGGTCAGCTCTTCGGCGGCTTCTTCCCGGTCCACCGCGAAGCCTCGCTGGCGGACCTCGGTGATCTCGGCGGCCATCTTCTTCATGGTGGTGATGGTGTGCGGTGTCAGCTCCGGCAACCCGGATGAGGCCACGATGTCGCGCCAGACGCTGTCGGGCATGGTGGCCATCAGGGCCTTGCCCAGCGCCGAGGCGTGCCACGGGTCCGACTGCCCGACGTTGCTGAGCTTGGTGACCGCGCGCCGGCCCTCGACCACTTCGAGAATGACCACGCTGCGCTCCTTGTTGGCAGCGAAGTTCACAGTTTCGTTGAACTCGAGCATCAGCCGCTCCATGGTGGGCAGCACCGCGTCGGCGGGCACCTGCCCAGAGAAGGCGCGTTGGCCCAGCCGGAAAATCTCCCAGCCCAGCCGATACTGGGCGGTGTTGAACCGCTCGACGTAGCCCAGTGCGGCGAGGCTGTTGAGGTAGCGCAACACCGTCGCCTCGTTGAGGCTTGTGCGCCTTGCGATTTCGGTCAGATTGCCGTTCTCCGCGTCGGCGACCGCGCTCAGAATACGGGCCGTGCGTTCCACGCCGATCAGGTTCGACCCCTTCTCGGACCTCGCCTCGTCTTTCACCCAGTGAAGGCTACCAGCACCCAGCGATAGCCCTGACCGCCCCGCTTCCTGTTGACAGAGCGGTGGGCGTCTTCTAGATTTTTCATTCAGCGCAGTCAGATATCACTCAGTGAAATTCAGCGCTCCGCACAGCCGCTTCCCCTAAGGAGATGCAATGTCCCCCGCAGCCGACAGCCGTACATCCGAGGTGAACGGAGCCGCCATCCTGGCCTCCCAAGGCCTCTTGTCGGCCGATGACTACACGCTGGCCACCTCGGACAAATCGTTCGACGACGGCGGCAAGTACCGGCTGGAAATCTCTGGAGTGGAACGCCTTTCGACCCTCGAGGCACTCCTGGACGAGGCCGCCAAGCAGGATGTCTTCATTCACCGCATCATCGCGTTCGGCGGTGGCACCACGCTGCTGAACACCTCGGAACTGCGTGACGTCGCCACGCTGGCCGCCGAGAACGACATCGAACTGATCGCCGTACCCGGCCCGCGCACCGGGTGGGACACCGGCCGTCAGGCCCTGAGCACCGAAGGTCAGGCCGGTGGGCGTCGCGTCCGGGGGGTGGACAACATCCGCTACCTGCTCGACGACTACCTGCGCATCTTCTCCACCGGCATACGCGGGGTACTCGTCTGGGACGAGGGGGTGCTCGACATCCTCAACAAAGCCCGCGACGCCGGCCACATCCCCGCTGACGCGAAGTTCAAGATCTCCGTCTACGCCGGCCACGCCAACCCCGCCTCCATCAAGATCCTGCAGGACCTCGGCGCCGACAGCGTGAACCCGGTGGGCGACCTGAGCCGGCCCATGCTCGGCGCCATCCGGCGCAATGTCGATGTGCCCCTGGATGTCTGGGCCGAGACCTTCGAGTCGTTCGGCGGGATGAACCGGCTCTGGGAGGCCGGCGACATCGCCCGCGTCGCAGGCCCGGTCTACTTCAAGATCGAGCCAGGTGAGTCCGAGGCCGTGATGTACAACGGCTGGGTCCGGCCCGAGTTCCACGAGGAACTCATCCGCCACAAGGTCCGGCACGCGGCCATCCTCAACGAGTTGGTCGCCACCAGCACCCCCGGTGTGGCCGTCTCACCTCGGTCCCGGCTGGCCGCTGCGGCGCTGACGAACTGACATCACAAATGCACACCACGCGACGGCACCCGAAGGCTGCGGTGATCGGCTCCGGCAACATCGGGACCGACCTGATGTACAAGCTGCGGCGGTCGGAGGTGCTCGACATCGCCGCCATGGTCGGAATCGACCCGCGCAGTGACGGTTTGGCCCGGGCGGCGGGCCTGGACGTGGCGGTCACCGCCGAGGGGGTGGACGGTCTGCTGGCCATGAGCGTCTTCGACGACATCGACGTCGTGTTCGACGCCACCAGCGCCTACGCCCACCGGCACAACAACGCCCGGCTGGAACCCACCGGCCGGCTCGTCGTCGATCTCACTCCCGCCGCCCTCGGTCCCTACGTGGTGCCCGCGGTCAACCTCACCGGCCTGGCTGGCCGGCGCAATCTGAACATGGTGACCTGCGGTGGCCAGGCGACGGTGCCGATCGTCGCCGCGCTGTCGCGGGTCACCCGGGTGCACTACGCCGAGATCGTCGCCTCCATCGCGTCGCGCTCGGCGGGTCCGGGCACCCGGGCCAACATCGACGAGTTCACCCAGACCACCTCACAGGCACTGGAAACGGTCGGTGGCGCCGCGCGCGGTAAGGCGATCATCGTGCTCAACCCCGCGGAACCGGCGATGATCATGCGCGACACCGTGGCCGCGCTGGTGTCGAGTGTGGACCACGCGGCGATCAGCGCGGCGGTGGTCGCGATGGTGGGTGACGTCGCCCGCTATGTCCCGGGCTACCGATTGCGCCAGGACGTCCAGTTCGCCGCCGTGCCTGCCGGCGACGCCCGCAGAAGGCTTGTCGCCGAGGCGGATCGAGCGTCCGACCTCACCCAGGTCACGGTGTTCCTGGAGGTGGAGGGCGCCGGCGACTACCTGCCCACCTACGCCGGCAACCTCGACATCATGACCGCCGCGGCGGTCCGGGTGGCCGAGCACGCGGTCTCGACCACGGGGGTGCCACTGTGAACGACGGCCTCTACATCCAGGACGTCACCCTGCGCGACGGCATGCACGCCATCGGACACTCGTTCACCCTCGCCGACGTCCGCCGCATCGCCCGGGCGCTCGATCAGGCCGGTGTCACCGCCATCGAGGTGGCCCACGGTGACGGCCTGGCCGGCGGCAGTCTGACCTACGGGGCCGGCGCCCACAGTGATGCCGAATGGATCGCCGCCGCAGCCGATGTCATCAACAACGCCCGGCTCACCACGCTGCTGCTGCCGGGCATCGGCACCGTCGACGACCTGCGCGCTGCCGTGGACCTCGGCGTCACCTCGGTGCGAATCGCCACCCACTGCACCGAGGCCGACATCGCCCGCCAGCACATCGGCACCGCAGTGGACCTGGGTCTGGACGTGGCCGGCTTCCTGATGATGGCGCACCTGACCGACCCGGAAACCCTGGCGGCGCAGGCGAAGATCATGGAGGACGCCGGAGCAGGGTGCGTATACGTCACCGATTCCGGGGGCCGGCTCACCATGACCGGCGTGCGCGAGCGGGTGCAGGCCTACCGTGGCGTGCTCGATCCGGCCACCACCATTGGCGTGCACGCCCACCACAATCTGGCTCTGGGCGTGGCCAATTCGGTCACCGCCGTGGAGGAGGGCGCACACCGGGTGGATGCGTCACTGACCGGACTGGGCGCCGGGGCGGGCAATTGTCCGCTGGAGGCGTTCATCGCGGTGGCCGATCTCAACAGCTGGGCCCACGGGTGCGATCTGTTCGCGCTCATGGACGCCGCCGACGACCTGGTGCGCCCGCTGCAACGCCGCCCGGTGCGGGTGGACCGCGAGACCCTCACGCTGGGCTACGCCGGGGTGTACTCGAGCTTCCTGTTGCACGCCGAACGTCTCGCCGCCGACATCGGTGTCGACACCCGGGACCTACTGGTCGAGGCCGGCCGCCGCGCGATGGTGGGTGGCCAGGAAGACCTGCTCACCGATCTCGCGCTGGACATGAGGAGGTGAACAGTCGCTTTCTCCACCGTGCCCGGTGATCGATCGCCAGGCACCTGGAAACGGATTCGACGCGGATCCGCCCCCTACGATCGTCCCAAGCCACGAGAGATGAAACACCATGGAGAATGTCACCGCACCCAAACCCGCACGACGGCCGACCACGACGGCGCCCGTCACTCCCACCGAACCCGGCGGGCGCCGTAACCACGGCCTGAAAGAGAACACCCTCGGCGTTCCGAGCATCTTCTTCTACATCATCGCCGCCGCGTCCCCACTGACCGTGGTCGTGGCGCTGTTCCCCATCATCATCGGCGCCGGCAATGGCGTCGGAATGCCCGGAGCCTTCGTCATCGCCGCCGTGGTGCTGATGATCTTCGCGGTCGGCTACGTCGCGATGAGCCGCCACGTCACCAACGCCGGCGCCTTCTACGCCTACGTCACACTGGGGCTCGGCCGGGTCGCCGGGCTGGGTTCGGCGTCGCTGGCGATCTTCGCCTACAACGCGATCCAGGCCGGTCTGTACGGCGGATTCGGTTACTACGCAGCCGAATTGCTCAATCCGGCACTGGGCCTCAGCGTGCCCTGGTGGGTGTACGCCTTCGTCGGCCTGCTACTGTGCCTGGGCCTGGGCGTACAGGGGGTGCACTCCGGGGCCCGCGTGCTCGGGGTGTTCATGACACTCGAGGTCCTGATGATCACCGTGCTGAGCGTCTTCAGCCTCTTCGGTGATGCGGTTCCGGTGTCGGAGTTCAGCTTCGAACCCTTCAACCCGAGTGTGGTGCTGGCCGGCGCGCTCGGTGTGGCACTGATGTTCGCGCATGCGTCCTTCATCGGCTTCGAGGGGTCGGCCATCTACGGTGAGGAAGCCCGGGATCCAGCCCGAACCATTCCCCGGGCCACCTACCTGTCCATCGCGTTCATGGGTGTCCTCTACGCCGTGTCGGGCTGGCTGATCATGAACGCGCTGGGCCTGGGCAACGTGGTGGCCATCGCCACCGAGACCGGTGGAAACTTCATCTTCGTCGCCAGCGACACCATCATCGGCCACAACATCTCGCTGCTGTTCCAGATCCTGATCGTCACGGCCACGTTCGCGGCCATCGTGACGTTCCACAACAACGTGTCGCGCTACCTGTTCTCACTGGGTCGTCAAGGCCTGGTGTGGAAGCCGCTGGGGTGGACCCTGCCGCAGCGTCAGACGCCGTGGGTGGCGTCCATTGTGCAGAGCGTGATGGTGGGAGTGGTCATCCTGGCCTTCGCCATCGCGGGCCAGGATCCGTTCGCCACGCTGTTCACGTGGGCCACCGGCATCGGCACCATCGGCGTCATCGCCTCGCAGCTGGTGGCCGGAATCGCGATCTTCGCCTTCTTCCGCAAGTCGAACGTGGACAAGCGGCCGTGGAACACCGTGATCGCTCCAATCCTGGCGATCATCGGCCTCGCCGGTTTCTTCATCCTCACCCTCGACAGCCTGGACATCCTGCTGGGTGTGCAGGGGGCCACCGCGGTGCTGATGGTGTCGCTGGTGTTCCTGGCACTGCTCGCCGGCATCGCTTACGGGCTGTATCTGCGTTTCTTCGCACCGGACCGCTATGAGCTGGTGGGCAAGGCGCTCGACGAACGCGACCTCGCCGACCCCGCTCCCGAAGCCGTCTGAGGCACATTCAGCCGAAAGCGAGCACGCCGGGGCATCGATAGGTACGTTTGTCCCCATCGATACGTACAGACGTTCCTAAAGGAAGGTCCGATATGGCCACGGCTCCCCGGCGCGCTCGCCGTCACGACCCCGACCGAAAGGAGCGCATCGTGGAATCGGCGCTGGCGGTGCTGGCCCGCGACGGAGTAGCGGGAATCACCCACCGCGCCATCGGCGAAGCCGCCGACGTCCCCCTCGGTTCCCTCACCTACCACTTCAAGACACTCGACGACATCGTGCAGCTCGCCTTCCGGACGCACGTCGACAAGTTGGCCACCCGCTTCGAGAACCGGTTGGCAGCCTGCGATTCGGAATCAGACCTGATCGAGTGCATCGTCCTGGCCATCACCGACGATCTGGCCGCCAATCCCCACGAACTCGCCGTCACCTTCGAACTGTACGGCGACGCGGTGCGCAGAGCCGACACCAAGCGCATCACGCAGGAATGGATGGAGCGGGCCGAAGATGCCCTGGCCCACCACTTCGACCGTGCCACCGCCCGCCTGATCGACGTCGTGGTCGAGGGCCTGATGGTGCACATGTCCATTGCTCAACAACCGATTTCGAAGGACGCGATACGCGCCCTGCTGACCACGGCCGCCAAGTCCGGCCTGAACTGAACTGGAGCCATCATGACCTTTCACGACAAGATGTTCATCGACGGAAAGTGGACCGCCGCAGCCGAGGGCGCCAAGGTGCCGATTCCCGCACCCGCCACCGGCGAGGCGTTCGCCGAGATGGCGCACGGCACCGTCGCCGATGTCGACACCGCCGTCACCGCGGCAGCTGCTGCTTTCCCGGATTGGGCCCGCACGCCCGTCGGTGAACGCGCCCGTGCCTTCCTCAAGCTCGCCGACCGTGTGGAAGACGATGCGCGCACCCTCGCCGAGATCGAGTCCCGCAACGTGGGCAAGCCGATCGGGCTTGCCCTGGAGGAGATGGAGATGATCCCAGATCACCTCCGCTTCTTCGCCGGCGCCGCCCGGACCCTCGAAGGCCGTGCTGCCGGCGAGTACGTCGCCGGCAAGACCAGCATCATCCGCCGCGACCCGCTGGGCGTCGTCGGCTCGGTGGCCCCATGGAACTACCCGCTGCTGATGGCCATCTGGAAGATCTCCCCCGCCCTGCTCACCGGAAACACCCTGGTGCTCAAGCCTTCCGAGCACACGCCGTTCTCGGTGCTGCGGCTGGCCGAACTGGCGGCCGACCTGTTCCCGGCCGGCGTGCTGAACGTCATCACCGGCGACGGCGAGGACGTGGGCGCCCGCCTGGTATCGCACCCGGCCGTGCGGATGTCGTCGCTGACCGGTTCGGTGGACACCGGCCGGGCCCTGATGCGGGCCTCGGCCGACACCAACCTCAAGCGCCTGCACCTGGAACTGGGCGGCAAGGCTCCGGTGCTGGTGTACCCGGACGCGGACATCGAACTGACCGTCGCCAAGATCATGGAGGGCGCGTTCTGCAACTCCGGCCAGGACTGTATGGCCGCCTCGCGCGTCTACGCGCACGACAGCGTGCATGACGACCTGGTGTCCGGTCTCGAAAAGGCAGTCAAGGAACTCGATCTCGGCGATATCGCGCAGGAGAGCACCGCCATGGGACCAGTGATCACCGCCGCCCACCGCGACCGCGTGGAGGGATTCGTCAACCGCGCCAAGGCCACCGGGCACACCGAGCTCATCCAGGGTGACAACCCGGGCACCGGCTTCTACACCGCCCCCACCGTGGTGGTCGGCGCCCGCCAGGGTGACGAGATCGTCAGCACCGAGGTGTTCGGACCGGTCACCTCGGTCACCCGGTTCGGCGACAACGACGACGTGATCGCCTGGGCCAACGACACCGAATATGGTTTGGCCGCTTCGGTGTTCACCCGTGACATCGGACGGGCTCTGACCGCCTCCAGCGACCTGCAGTTCGGCACCGTCTGGGTCAACGATCACCTGCCCGTCACCCCGGAGATGCCGCACGGCGGCTTCAAGCAGTCCGGCAACGGCAAGGACATGTCGGTGTACGCGCTCGAGGAGTACACCGAGATCAAGCACGTGATGATCAACCGTGAAAGCGCCTGACATGACCGTCAGCGCCATCAACACCTTCCGCCTGCGGCCGGGGGTGCCGGTCGCCGAGTTCGAACAGTTCTCCACCGAGCTCGACCGCCCGGTCTGCCTCGGTTTCGACGAAGTGCTGGGGTTCGAGGTCTACCTCTCCGACGACGGTGTGGTCGTCGAAGTGATGACGGTGACTTCCTGGCCCGACTGGGAACAGGTGCGCGACAACGCACCCGAGCTCAAGCCCGTCGTCGCACGCTTCGACGAACTGGTGGAACCGGACAGCGTCAGCACCGTCTTCACCCGTCATTCCCCACTCAGGAGTCCCGATGCCCACTCACTATGACGCCGTCATCATCGGCGCCGGCCACAACGGCCTCGTCACCGCCAACTACCTGGCCCGCGCCGGCAAGACGGTGCTGGTGCTGGAAGCCCGCGACCTCGTGGGCGGGGCCTGCGTCACCGAGGAGCTGATCCCGGGCTCGAAATGGTCGTCGTGCGCCTTCATCGCCGGCCTACTGCGCCCCGAGATCATCACCGAACTGGAGCTGGCCAAGTACGGCCTGGAGCTGTACCAAGGTGATGCGTTGTCGTTCAGCCTGTTCCGCGACGGCACCTCCTTCACCATGTGGAAGGAGACCGACCGCACGCTGCGGGAACTGGAGAAGCTCAACAAGAAGGACGCGCAGGCGTTCCTCGACTTCGGCATCCGGTTGCAGCGTTTCGCCGGACTGGTCACCCCCTATCTGTTGAAGCCGCCGCCGGAGCGCTCCGAGGTGTTCGCCGCCTTCGAGGCCGCCGGTGAGCAGACCCTGTTCGACGAGTTCACCCTGCTCTCGGTGCGGGATCTGCTGGACCGCTACTTCGAGGACGAGCGGATCAAGAGCATGCTCACCTTCTTCGGCATGGTGTCCATCTTCGGCGGCCCCTCCACACCGGGTACCGCCTACACCTACGGGCACCACTCCTGGGGCGAATTCAACGGCAACTTCGGCCAATTCGGCATGGCCCGCGGCGGTATGGGCGCCATCAGCGAGGCGCTGGCCGCCTCCGCGCGAGCGCACGGTGCCACCATCCGGACCTCGGCCCCGGTGGACCGGGTGCTCGTGGAGCGCGGGGTCGCCACCGGGGTGCGGTTGCGCGACGGCTCGGTGATCACCGCCGGGCAGGTGTTCTCCAACGCCGACCCCAAGCGGTCGCTGCTGCAGTTCCTGGAACCAGGAGTGCTGGCACCCAAGCTGGTGCGCGATGTCCAGAACATCGACACCCGCGGCTCCATGGCACGCATCCACCTGCTGATCGACGAACTGCCGCAGTATCTTCCGTTCGCCGACGCCACCGAGGGTCCGCAGCACCACGGCCACCAGCTGCTGGGCCCCAGCCGGGAGGCGTTCGAGGAGGCCTACGAGGCGCAGCGGCGGGGCACGTTCCCCAGCACGTTCGTCATCGAGGCCGTCACCCAGTCGGTCACCGACGACACGCTGGCGCCTGCGGGTCTGCACACCATGACCCTCGGCATCCAGCAGCTGCCGTCGGAGCTCACCGGCACCACCTGGGCCGCGGAGAAGGAGAAGTGGGCCGACCTGGTGCTCGAGGACCTGTTCACCTACGCACCCAATCTGCGTGAGCACATCCTGGATCGGGTGATCATCACTCCCGACGATCTGCACAACGAGTATCTGATCACCGACGGGAACATCTTCCACGGCTCCATGATGCTCGACCAGTTGTTCGGTGCCCGGCCCATTCCCGAGCTCGCGAATTACCGTACGCCGGTGCGCAATTATTACCTGTGCGGCTCGGGCACTCATCCCGGCGGCGGGGTGATGGGGGCCAACGGACACAACGCCGCCAAGGCAGCGCTGGCCGACTCCGACGGGGTGGCGCCGGTGACACCGCTGCGTCCGGCCGGGGTCAGAGCGCCGTGGCAGCAGCGGATGGTCGGCACCCTGATGGGCACCAGGCCCGGCCGCTGGTTCGGATACCAAGCCGCCCGCCAACCTGCACTGCGCAAGATCACCGCGTACGCCGCCCGCGTCCGATGAGTCAGTTACGCAGCGCCAAATGGTTTGCCGGCCAGGATGTTCCCGGCTTCGTCCACCGCTCGGCCATGCGCGCATCCGGGTTCTCCCGGATGGCGTTCGAGGGCAGGCCCATCGTCGGGATCTGCAATTCGTGGTCCGAGGTGGTCAACTGCAACATGCACTTTCGCGGCCTGGCCGACTCGGTGCGCCGCGGGGTGTTGGCGGCAGGGGGTTTCCCGCTGGAGTTCCCCACCATCTCCCTGGGCGAGCAGTTGATGAAGCCGACCACGATGCTGTTCCGCAACCTGATGGCGATGGACGTGGAGGAGTCCATCCGGGCCTACCCGTTTGACGCCGTGGTCCTGTTGGGCGGCTGCGACAAAACGGTGCCCGCCCAGCTGATGGGCGCGGCCAGCGCGGATGTCCCGGCCATCGTGCTGACCGGCGGACCGGCGGCACCGGCGGTGTTCGACGGCAAGCAGATGGGCGTGGGCACCGACCTGTGGCAGTACATCGACGACGTGCGGGCGGGCCGGATGTCGATGGCCGACTACGAGCGGCTTGAGGCGGCGGCTGGCCCCTCTCGGGGGCACTGCCCGGAGATGGGCACCGCCTCCACCATGGCCACCATCGTGGAGGGTCTGGGCATGACGCTGCCCGGCGCCGCCGCGGTACCGGCCATGGATTCCCGACGCATGCAGGTGGCCGAGGAGGTGGGTGCGCGCGCCGTCGGTCTGGCCGCCGAAGGCGTGCGGCCGTCGCAGGTGCTCACCGCCGAGGCCTTCGACAACGCCATCACCTTGATGCTGGCCGTCGGCGGGTCCACCAATGCGATCGTGCACCTGCTGGCGATCGCCGGCCGCGCCCGGGTGCCCTTGACGTTGGACCGGTTCCACGAGTTGTCGGCCCGCACACCGTTGATGGTGAATGTGCGGCCTGCCGGTGAACACCTGGTGGAGCAGGTCTTCCACGCCGGCGGCATCCCGGCGGTGATGAAGTCCATCGAGACCCTGCTGCACACCGATGTGCTGACCGTCAGCGGCAAGACCGTCGCCGACAACCTGCCCAGCAGGATCTCCACCGCCGCGGACGTCATCGCCACCGTCGACGCCCCGTTCCAGCCGCCAAAGGGCCTGGCCGTGGTGCGTGGGAACCTGGCGCCCAACGGCGCGGTCATCAAGTGCAGCGCGGCCACCCCGGAGCTGCTGGTGCACCAGGGACCCGCGGTGGTGTTCGACGACATGCGCGACATGATGGCGCGGTTCGACGACCCCGACCTGGACGTCACGGCGGATTCCGTTCTGGTGCTGCGTAATGCCGGCCCGCGGGGTGCCCCCGGGATGCCCGAGTGGGGGCAGCTGCCCATCCCGAGCAAGCTGCTGCGCCAGGGCGTCACCGACATGGTGCGCATCTCGGATGCCCGGATGAGCGGAACTGCCTACGGCACCTGCGTGCTGCACGTCAGCCCCGAGTCGGCCGCGGGCGGGCCGCTGAGTCTGGTACGCGACGGCGACATCATCTCGCTGAATGCGCATGCAGGCACGCTCGACCTGCTGGTCCCCGACGAGGAACTGGCCACACGCCAGATTCCACCGGCGCGCAGCCGACAGCCCCGCGGTTACGCGACGATGTACGTCGAACATGTGTTGCAGGCCGACCAAGGGTGTGATTTCGACTTCCTGGTGGGCCGCTCCGAGCATCCCGAGAACGAGCCGGACGCCATCTTCGACGGCTGGGTGGGCGGCTGGTGAGCCGGTGATACCGGCCTGGTCAACGGCCTGATCGACGATTTCCTAGCGCGGCCCCAACAATCCCGCGCGTAACGTCGACACCATGACCCAGGCACCTGCCTCACCTCCGCTGCACATGCGGCGCGTCGACTTCGACCCCATCCCCGCCCTCGGCGAAATCCGGGAGAACGAGGGGGTGCGCACCGTCGTCAACGCCTTCGGCATGCCGGTGTACCTGGTGACCCGCCACGACGACGTGAAGACGGTGCTCTCGGATCCGGAGCGGTTCTCCAACGAGCGTCCGCCCGGCTTCTTCGTGCCCGGGGCACCCGAGGTGTCCGAGGAGGAACAGCGCGCCGCCCAGTCCGGTAACCTGCTGGGCCTGGACCCGCCCCGGCACACCCGGTTGCGCCGCATGCTCACCGGCGAGTTCACCGGCCGCCGGATGAAGCGCTTGGAGCCGCGCATCACCGAGATCGTGACCCAGCACCTGGATGCCATGGAAAAGGCCGGTCCGCCAAGTGATCTGGTGACCGACTTCGCGCTGCCCATCCCGTCACTGGTGATCTGCGAGTTGCTGGGCGTGCCGTATGACGACCGTGACGATTTCCAGCACCGCACCAGCCGCCAGCTCGACCTGTCGATCCCGATCGAGGAACGCTTCGAGCTGCAGCGCGCCGGGCGCGCCTACATGCAGGCGCTGGTGGCCGGTGCCCGTCGTTCCCCTGGCGACGACATGCTGGGAATGCTGGTGCGCGAGCACGGATCGGAGCTCACCGACGACGAGCTGGTGGGCATCTGCAGCCTGCTGCTGCTGGCCGGCCACGAGACCACCTCCAACATGCTCAGCCTCGGCACCCTGGCGTTGCTGCGGCACCCGGACCAACTGGCCCTGGTGCGCGACGACCCCGATGCCGTGGGCCCGGCCGTGGAGGAACTGCTGCGCTGGCTGTCGATCGTGCACTCCGGCATCCCCCGCATCACCACCACCGAGGTCGAGATCGCCGGGGTGCAGATCCCCGCGCACCAACTGGTGTTCGTCTCGCTGCCCTCGGGCAACCGCGACCCCGCCTTCATCGACAACCCGGAGGCGTTCGACGTCCGCCGCGGTGCCATGGGACACCTGGCGTTCGGCCACGGCGTCCACCACTGCCTGGGCGCACCGCTGGCGCGAATGGAGATGAAGATCGCGTTTCCGGCTCTGCTGCAACGCTTCCCGACCTTGCGCCTCGACGAACCCTTCGACGACGTGGCCTTCCGGTCCTTCCACTTCATCTACGGGTTGCAGTCGCTGCAGGTGGCCTGGTGAGGGTGCAGGCCGACCGCGACGTCTGCATCGGCGCCGGGGTCTGTGTGATGAACAGCGAAGCGGTCTTTGATCAGGACGACGACGGCATCGTGGTGCTGTTGGTCGAGGAGGTGCCTTCTGCCGAGCAAGACAACGCGCGGAAAGCCGTGCAGCTCTGCCCGTCTGGAGCGCTGAGTATCACCGAGTGATCGAACGATGAACGGCGAAAACTCCTCTGTCACTTGAGTATCTGGTGCAACATCGGCGCACTTTCTGTCGGTGGTCGCCTATATGTTCGAGTCATGGGTTCCTCAGCTGTCGCCGATCGTGAGGCGATGCTGGCTGCCCAAGCCCAGATCGAAACCCTGACCGCGCAGATGAATCGGCTGTCGATCGACGCGTTCACCGATGCCGAGTTGCTGGCGCTGCAGCAGCGCCGCGAAGCCGTGAACCGTGCGCAGCCGGTGCTCGATCATCGGGTGTATCAGCGGATCACCTCCCAGAGTTCGCCGGTCGCCTTGGGTGCCAAGAGTTACGCGGCTGTGCTGTCGCAGCGGTTGCGGATCCCAACCTCTGAGGCGCACCGGCAGCTGGATGAGGCAGCGCTGTTCAGGCCTCGTACCTCGATGATCGGTGAGCCGTTGGCGCCGTCGATGCCCACGTTTGCCCGCGGTCAGGCTCAGGGGGTGATCGGCGCCGAGCACATCAAGCATGTGCGGTGGTTCTTCCGTAAGCTGCCGGTGTCGGTGGGCTTTCAGACCCGGGAGAACGCCGAAGTCCAGTTGGCCCACCATGCCTGCGAACTTGGACCCGCCGAGTTCCGCGCTGCCGCCCAACACATGCTGTACCTGTTAAACCAGGACGGAGAGTTCTCCGATGAGAACCGCCAAGCCTTGGCCTACCTCCGGTTCGGCAAACAGCGCCCGGACGGGATGCGCCCGTTTGAGGGGTTGTTGACTCCGGAGGCGTGGGCTGTCTTGGAGCCGTTGATGGAGAAGAACGCCGCCCCCGGGATGTGCAACCCGGCTCACGAGACACCCTGCCTCGACGGCGAACCCACCGAAGAACAGATACACAACGACACCCGCACCGCCGGCAAGCGGAACCACGACGCGCTCCTGGCCCTGTGTAAACGGATGCTCGCCACGGCAACGGGCACCATCAACGGCCTGCCCGCCACCGTGGTCATCACCGCCAGCCTCACCGATCTGGAGAAGGGCACCGGCCACGGCCTCACCGCCGGCGGTACCCTGCTGCCGATCGCCGATGTCCTGAAATTTGCCGCCCACTCAAGGCCCTGGCTGGCCCTGTTCGACGGCAAAGGCCTGCGGGCCGAACAATCGCATGGTCGAGACCACCGGCTGGACCACAAGGAACCGCCCCACAGACGGCGTCACCGAATGGATCCCGCCGCCAGAGTTGGACTGCGGCCAAACCCGCACCAACAACCTGCACCACCGGTGAACGGATCATCGACCCCGGCGATTATCCATAGCTGACCAGGACCCAAAGTTAGTCGCCAACAGCAGAATCCGCGCTCGCCAGGTCAATCGCCGTCGCGGTGCAGGTCGATCAGCCCGGCCTTGTTCAGCGCGAGCACGCTGACGATGAGCACCCACACCGGGAACGCCAGTGTCAGCCACACCGTCACGTCACTGGCCACCAACAGCATCAGCGCCACCACGTAGGTGAAGATCACCAGTCCCCGTGACACCAGGCCGGTCTTGAGCCAGATGGTGGCCAGCGACATCATGAACACCGCTGCCATTCGCAGGGCGTAGGTCTTCGACAGCGTTATCAGCAGTGCTTGACCGAACACGTGCACATCGGCTCCGTAGTCGGCACCGCGGCTGGCCACCAGCGCCACCCCCACCGCGGACGCCACGAAGATCATCGCGAGGAACAGCAGCCCACTGCCCAGGAAGACCGAGGCGAAGAACTTGTCCTCGAACCTGCCCAACCCGTCGCGCACCACCCCGATGAACCACAGAAAGCAGATGCCCGCGAACGGCATCAGCACCGCGGCAGCGCGCAGCTTGCCCTCCGAACCTTCCACCCACTGCGCACCCGGCTGGGCGCCTTCGGGAAGCGCGGTGTGGATCAGGGCGATCGCGACGCCGAACAGCACGGCGAACAACACTCCGGCCAGGCCCGCCGCGCGCGGGGTGGACAACCGGCGCAGGGTGCGCTCGGGACGTTCGATGGTCACGTGATCATGGTGCCGCCGAAACTGCACGGGGTGCGGGATTTCAGCGCAAAACGCCGCACTACGTGCAGTCTCTACGCCGACCGTCAGGGTTGCCCGGCGAGCAGACGCACCATCAACCCGTTGGCCTCGGCCAACACATTGCCGTCGGGGTCGCGCAGTTCGGCGTTGACGAAGGCCTTGCGGTCCTGCACCTCACGGATCCAGCCACGCGCGGTCAGCGTGGTGTTGATGGGCGTGACCTTGCGGTAGTCCACGTGCAGGAAGGCGGTGCGGCTGATGGGCCGTCCCGCGGCGTGGATCACCATGCCGAAGATCGAATCGAACAGCAGCGGCAGCACCCCACCGTGTACGGCGTAGTTGCCGCCCACGTGGAAGCGACTGAACTGCACAGTCAACTCGACGCCCTCGGGCTCGAAGCTGCGCACCCGAAACGGCGGCATCAACAGGCTGCCGCCACCGGGCAGCTCGACGACCCGGTTGGCCGGTCCCACGCCCTCTGCGGCCTCGGACGGGGCCAGCAGTGCCACCAGTGCCTCGACCCGATCGGCGGCGTCGTCCCACGTCGTGCTGTCCGGGTCGGCGGACACCGCGAGGTCCTGCAACCGTCGCATCGACGCCAGGAACCGGCCGAAACCGGGGCCTGGGTGGGCGGGCTCGAAGACCGGGAACCCGCCGTGGCGGTCGTAGTCGGGATCGGTCACGGAGCCAGGATGTCGCGGCGCACGATCGTCTGATCCCGTCCCGGCCCGACTCCGATACACGAAACATGAGCCCCGGCAAGCTCTTCCAGCCGCAGCACGTAGTCACGGGCCTTGGCGGGCAGGTCGTCGAACTCCCGGGCGCTGGAGATGTCCTCCCACCAGCCGGGCAGCTCTTCATAGATCGGCTCGGCGCGCGCGATGTCACTCTGGGTCATCGGCATCTCGTCGGTGCGCTTGCCGTCAATCGTGTAACCGACACAGACGGGCACCGTCTCCAGCGACGACAACACGTCGAGCTTGGTCAGGAAGTAGTCGGTGATGCCGTTGACCCGGGTGGCGTAACGGGCGATCACGGCGTCGAACCAGCCGCAGCGTCGAGGGCGTCCGGTAGTGACGCCCACCTCGCCGCCGGTCTTGGCCAGGTAGGCGCCGTACTGGTCGAACAACTCCGTCGGGAACGGGCCAGAGCCCACCCGCGTGGTGTAGGCCTTCAGGATGCCCAGCACGGTGGTGATCCGGGTGGGGCCGATCCCCGAGCCCACCGCTGCGCCGCCCGAGGTGGGGTTCGACGACGTGACAAACGGATAGGTGCCGTGATCGACATCCAGCAGGGTGCCTTGGGAGCCCTCCAGCAGCACCGTCTCACCGGCTTCCAAAGCCTGGTTGAGCAGCAGCCTGGAGTCGGCGATGCGGTGCTTGAACCCCTCGGCCTGGGTGAGCAGCTGCTGCACCACCTCGTCGGGGTCCAGCGCCTTGCGGTTGTAGATCTTGACCAGGATCTGATTCTTCAGTTCCAGGGCCGCCTCGATCTTCTGCGCCAGCAGCGCCTCGTCGAGGACGTCTGCCACCCGGATGCCGATGCGCGCGATCTTGTCCTGGTAGCAGGGACCGATGCCACGGCCGGTGGTGCCGATCTTCTTGCTGCCCATGTACCGCTCGGTCACCTTGTCGATGGCGACGTGGTAGGGCATCAACAGGTGCGCATCCGCCGAGATCAGCAACCGTGAGGTGTCGACCTTGCGTTCTTCGAGGCCCGAAAGCTCCGTGAGCAGCACACCGGGGTCGACGACGACGCCGTTGCCGATGACGTTGGTGACCCCGGGGGTCAGGATCCCGGACGGGATGAGGTGCAGGGCGAAGTTCTCTCCCGTCGGGAGAACCACGGTGTGCCCGGCGTTGTTGCCACCTTGGTAGCGCACAACCCACTGCACCCGGCCACCGAGTAGATCGGTGGCTTTTCCTTTGCCCTCGTCGCCCCACTGGGCGCCGATCAGGACGATTGCCGGCATGGCGTTTCTCCTGCGTATTGTGATCCAGCCGGTGAGCTACCTTATCCGAACTTTTGCCTGCATATTTCGACGGGAGCGTCTTTGACCACGGTGCTGCGTTTCGGGGGGCGTTCCATACCCCGCGCGCTGACCGCGATTCCGCGCGTCGACATCACCGAACCGGCCGACGTGGATGCCGCCGTCGGCGAGGTCACACGGGCGGTGGTGCTGGGCAGCGATGCCGATCTTGCGACGGTGCTGGCCCGGCTGCTGCGCGCCGACCGGCTGGCCGTGGAAGTGGCGCATCTGCCGGGATCTCGCGGCGCGCGACGCGCGCTTACCGCTGCGGCACAACGGGTTCCGTTGATCCGCGACGAAACCGGGACCGTGCTGGTGCGCCGCGCTTACTGGCGTCCGGCGGCCGACGGCCAGCTTTTGGAAGGCGAGGGCATCGTCGATGACACCGTGCTGTTCGACGGTGCGGTGGCCGGCGTTGTGGTGGAGCCGACTCACACCATGCCGGGACTGCGAGCCCGGGTGCTCAGCACCGGCTGGCGCTCCGGCCCCTGGGTCAGCGGGCGCGCCGCGCAGTTGGGCACGCCGGGCGCGGTCGTGGTGCGCGACGGCGTGGCGGCCCCGCGGCCGGTGCGCCGCTCGACGTTCTACCGGCACATCGAGGGCTGGTTGAGGGTATGAGCGTCGGCGGGTAGGTAGCTTCGATACGTGAGCATCCGTCCCCCCGGGCAGTCAGTTCGGCCCAGCCCGGTTTTCCTGGCGATCGTCGCGGTGACCGCACTTGGTGGGGTGCTGGCCTGGCTGGCCGCCGAGTCGGTCACGGTGCTGGCCTACGCCGGTGTGTTCGTGTTCGTCATCGCGGGCTGGGTGCTGTCGCTGTGCCTGCACGAATTCGGGCACGCCTACACCGCCTGGCGCTACGGAGATCACGATGTCGCAGTGCGGGGTTACCTCACGCTGAACCCGTTGAAGTACTCCAGCCCGCTGCTGTCACTGGGGCTGCCGCTGCTGTTCATCGCTCTCGGCGGCATCGGTCTGCCCGGCGGGGCGGTGTATGTGCAGACATACACGATGACCCCGCGACAGCGCACCATGGTCAGCCTGGCCGGGCCGTTCGCCAACCTGGTGCTGGCGGTGATACTCCTGACGCTGGCCCGGCTGTTCTACGACACCGCTCACGGGGTGTTCTGGGCAGGCGTGGCGTTCCTGGGCTTCCTGCAGGTGACGGCGCTGCTGCTCAATCTGCTGCCGATCCCGGGATTGGACGGTTACGGCGCCCTCGAGCCGCACCTGAGCTACGACACGCAGCGGGCCCTGGAGCGGTTCAAGCCGTGGGGTTTCATGATCTTGCTGATCCTGCTGATCGCACCGGCCCTCAACCAGTGGTTCTTCACCGGCGTGTACTGGCTCTACGAACTGTCCGGCGTGCCCGGATATCTTTCGTCGATCGGCGGGCAACTGACCCGCTTCTGGTCGGCCTGGCTGTAGCCGCGGCCCCGGTTTCGGCGGCTATCCGCCGACAGTGAGAGCAGCTCGCGGCGGTCCGCCAGGGCCGCATCAGACCCCTCGGTGGGCCCGCACGACCCCCTCTGTCGTGCCGCCCTTCCAATGCCACCCCGGCGTGCCGCCGCAAGCTGACATAAACATACAGCTGTGTATGTAAGTGCGTCCACTTGACCGGCTCAGCGAGCGGTCTGGGCCAGCGCCCAGTCGACGATCTCGGGGTCGACGATGCGCCGAAGATTCGCACTGGCCCGGTCCCAGCGCCGGCGCGCTCGCGTGGGATCACCGTCGACGAAGCTCGAGATCAGGATGCCGCGCAGCGAGTCCATGGCGGTGTAGACGAAGTCGGCCATGGAGCGGTGGATCCCCTCCGGCGCGAACTCTCCGATGACCGACATCAGCGTGCTGGTGGCGACGGTCTCGAACTTCGCCACCTCCCGCCCCAGTTCTGCGTTCGTGCGCCCGGCCACCCAAAGCTCGACGATCGGAATGAAAATAGGTGCGCTGTGGATATCCCAGAGCAGCTGAAGGATGGCGTCGATGGGGTCTTCTGCCGACGCGTAGTCGAGGGAGAACCGCGCCACCTCGGTGGAGATCCGCTTGGCCGTCAGGTGCTGCAAAGCCGCCAGGATCAGGTCGTCCTTGGACCCGAAATGGTGCACCTGGGCCCCGCGAGTGACGCCGGCCAGTTCGGCCACCCGTGGCGTGGTGGTGCCGGCGTAGCCGTAGCGCAGCAGGCATTCGATGGTGGCATCGAGCAGGCGGGTGCGCGTTTCAGCGCTGCGCTCCTCCTGGCTGCGCCGCCGCGTCGTCTGCCGAATCACCGCTCCAGGATACATTTCTGTCTGTATGTAAGTGCTTCTCCCGCATGGCGGGAACACATCTGCTTGCAACACATGCACAGATGCGCATATATTGCTCGGTATGGGTGCCGGTCACGATCACAGCCACGGCGGTGACACGCGAGTCAGTCGCATGCTCATCGGAGCCGCGATTCTCACCGTGTTCTTCCTCGTCGAGCTGGTGACAGCGTTGATGATCAACTCGATCGCCCTACTGGCGGACGCGGGCCACATGCTCACCGACCTGGTGGCGATGTTCATGGGCCTGACCGCGGTTCTGCTGGCCCGGCGCGGATCGGCCTCGGCGGCCCGGACCTATGGCTGGCACCGCGCCGAAGTCTTCACCGCCGTCGCCAACGCCGTCCTGTTGATGGGCGTCGCAGGCTTCATTCTCTACGAGGCCTTCGAGCGTCTCGGCGACGCACCCGAGGTGCCCGGCGTTCCGCTCATCGTGGTCGCCCTGGCCGGGTTGATCGCCAACGCCGCGGTGGTGGTGCTGCTACGCGGCGACTCCGAGAAGAGCCTGGCCGTCAAGGGTGCCTACATGGAGGTGGTGGCCGATACCGTCGGCAGCATCGGCGTGCTGATCGCGGGCATCGTCACCGTCACCACCGGATGGCCCTATGCCGACATCGTGGTGGCTGTCTTCGTCGCCCTGTGGGTGCTGCCCCGGGCCGTCGCCCTGGCCCGCGCGGCACTGCGGATTCTCTCGGAGAGCTCCCCCACTCACATCGACGTCGACGAACTGCGTCAGGCGCTCTGTGATGTCCCCGGCGTCACCGAGGTACACGATCTGCACGTGTGGACGCTGGTGCCCGGCAAGGACATGGCCACCGCGCATCTGACCAGCACCGAAGACTCAGCGCGAGTGCTGGGCGCCGCCAGGGCAGTGATGACCGCCCGCGGCCTGGCACACGCCACCGTCCAGGTGGAGCCGCCCGGCTGCACCAATGACTGCGGCAGCCCCGAACCCGAACACCACGGGCACAGCCACTAGTACCCGTCTGACCAACTCACGCCGGTGCACAACCGCGGCGTGTGTTCTCGCGGCGATCAGGCCAGACCGAGCTCCCCGCGCGCCCGCGGATCACAATCGTCGAGCAAATCGAGGCACCGTGCGTACTCGGGGGTCTCGCCGATCGCATCCGCGGCCCGCGCCAGCGCAGCCACACAACGCAGGAAGCCCTGGTTCGGCTCGTGCGCAAACGGCACCGGACCGAACCCCTTCCAGCCGTTGCGCCGCAGCTGATCAAGACCGCGGTGATAGCCGGTCCGTGCGTAGGCGTAAGCGGTGACGGCCTTGTCCTCGTCGAGTGCCTGCTCCGCCAGCGTCGCCCAGGCCACCGAGGCCGACGGGTGCGCCGCCGCCACGATCGCCGGATTCTCGCCGGCCGCAAGATCACCTTCCGCCTCGATGTCACCTGGCAGAAGCACCGGTTCCGGACCCAGAAGATCACCCATGCGCGTCATGGCGACTATTGTGCCGTGCGGGTGGGAGTGGGCACGCGCCGGTGGCACTAGTCTCGAACCACAGTCATGCAGCCAGCACGGGAGGACCCTAGATCCATGTCAGACCCCTCTGGGCCGGACCAGGACGCTTCCGGAACTGGATCCGAGGCTGACACCGAGACCACACAGGCCCACGACGAGCCGGCCACCGAGGTGTTCGCCGCCGCCGATCAGACCGGCGACCAGCAGACCGAGCCGGCCATCACCCCAGGTGAACGCCGCTACACCGCACCGTCGGGCATGGACGCGGGGTCCACGCAGATCATCGGTCGCACGCCGGATGAGCCGGCCACCGAGGTCTTCGCCCCACCGACCGACCCGGCCTTCGCCGTGCAAGGCGCGCCGCGACCTGCCGGTCCGCAGACCATCCCACCGCGCACCGAGGTGCCCAAGATCCCGGGCCGCCGGCGCAGCTGGGGTTGGGTCATCGCGGTGATCCTGGTGATCGCCGCTCTGGCCGCCATCGCGATCCTCGCCACGGTGCTGCTGACCCGCAGTGAGGAGCCGGTGGCCTCGCAGGAGGACAAGGTCCGCGAGACCATCCAGAGCTTCGACACCGCGATCCAGAACGGCGATTTGGCGACTCTGCGCAGCGTCACCTGCGGTTCCACAGCGGAGAGCTACATCAAGTACGACGACCGGCAGTGGAAAGACACCCACTCCCGGGTGGCCGCGGCCAAGCAATACCCGGTGGTGGCGAGCATCGATCAGGTGGTGGTCAACGGCGATCATGCCGAAGCCAACGTCACCTCGTTCATGGCGTTCGACCCGTCGACCCGCTCGACTCGCAGCTTCGATCTGGAGTTCCGGGACAACAGCTGGAAGATCTGCCAGTCACCCCAGTAGTTCCCGCGATTTCGGCGTGATTCCGACCGCTCAGCGACCGGAATCACGCCGAAATCCCTAGGCGCTGACGCTCTTGCCGGCGCTGTGCAGGTCGTTGCAGGCCTCGACGACACGCTCGGACATCGACGCCTCGGCCTTCTTGAGGTAGCTGCGCGGGTCGTAGACCTTCTTGTTGCCGACCTCGCCGTCGATCTTGAGCACACCGTCGTAGTTGGTGAACATATGCCCGGCCAGCGGGCGGGTGAACGCGTACTGGGTGTCGGTGTCGACGTTCATCTTCACCACACCGAAGCGCAGCGAGTCCTCGATCTCGGACTTCAGCGAGCCGGAGCCACCGTGGAACACGAAGTCGAACGGCTTTGAGCCCTCGGCCAGCCCGAGCTTGGCGACGGCCACCTTCTGCCCCTGGTCCAGCACATCGGGGCGCAGCTTCACGTTGCCCGGCTTGTAGACACCGTGCACGTTGCCGAATGTGGCCGCCAGCAGGTACTTGCCGTGCTCACCGACCCCGAGCGCGTCGATGGTCTTCTCGAAGTCCTCGGGAGTGGTGTACAGCTTGTCGTTGATCTCGGCCTCAACGCCGTCCTCTTCGCCGCCGACCACGCCGATCTCGATCTCGAGGATGATCTTGGCCTCCGCCGACAGCTTCAACAGCTCCTTGGCGATCTCGAGGTTCTCGTCGATCGGCACCGCCGAGCCGTCCCACATGTGCGACTGGAACAGCGGATTGCCGCCCTTGGCGACGCGCTCGGCGGAGATGGCGAGCAGCGGACGCACGTACGTGTCGAGCTTGTCCTTGGGGCAGTGGTCGGTGTGCAGCGCCACGGTCACCGGGTACTTCGCGGCGACGACGTGTGCGAACTCAGCCAGTGCCACCGCTCCGGTCACCATGTCCTTGACGCCCAGGCCGGACCCGAATTCGGCCCCACCGGTCGAGAACTGGATGATGCCGTCGCTGCCTGCGTCGGCAAAACCCTTCAATGCGGCGTTGATGGACTCCGAGCCGACGCAGTTGATGGCCGGGAATGCGTAGGAGTTCTCCTTCGCGCGGCTCAGCATCTCGGCGTAGACCTCGGGCGTTGCGATCGGCATGGCGTGCTCCTCCTGGCTGGCGTGACGTCGGCGTGCCTGCAGTATCTCAAGAAGAGTTCCCGGCCGGCAGCGCGGACCGGGTCAAGACCTTCGCAGTCCGGCCCTCTCTCCCCGGCTCGTCCGCCCCTCGCTCCGCTGGGGGTGCCCCACGCCGGCATCGACCGGACTGACAGTCCTCGCCGGTACGCTGGTCGCCGTGACCGCCCTGGCCTCCGCCGAAACCGTGACCCACTTGGCACTCCTACCAGGGTTTCTGGAGCCAGTGACGCTGCTGAACTCATTCGGTAGCTGGACCTTGGCCGGCCTGCTGCTGGTGGTGTTCATCGAATCGGGCCTGCTGTTCCCGCTGCTGCCGGGCGACTCGCTGCTGTTCACCGCGGGTCTGGTGGCCGCTGGCGGATCGGAGGAAGTTCCGGCGTTCGCGCCGCTGTGGGTGCTGATGCTGACCATCCCGATCGCCGCCGTGCTGGGTGACCAGGTGGGCTACTGGATCGGCAAGAACGGTGGCGAGCGGCTGTTCAAGGAGGACGCCAAGCTCTTCAAGAAGAGCTACATCGACGAAGCGCACGACTTCTTCGAGCGGCATGGTCCGGCGATGATCTTCCTGGCCCGGTTCGTACCGATCGTGCGGACCTACGCCCCACTGGTGGCGGGTGCGGCGAACATGAGGTACTCCACGTTCATCAAGTGGAACATCCTCGGCGGCGTCATCTGGGGTGCCGGCCTGACCCTGCTGGGCTACCTGCTCGGCCAGATCGCCGTCATCCGCGACAACGTCGACATGATCTTCATCGCCATCGTGCTGATCTCGATCATCCCGATCGTCCTCGAGGTCGTGAAACGCTCCCGCGGCCGGTCCAAGGGCACGCCCGCTCCCGAGCAGCCCTGAGCCCGTTGGCGAGGTTCACGCGGCGTCGGCGTGAACGATCTCGCGGAGAATTTCGCGCAGGGCGGCAACGCCTGGGTCGCCGTCCACTCGGACATGCCAGAACAGCCGAACGTCGTAGGTCGGCAACTCCAGCGGCAACTCGAAGAGGGTGATTGCCGACCGGCGTGCGTAGTGCCGAGCCAGTCGCCGAGGCGCGACGGCGATGCAGTGACCGTTCTCGACCACGGGAAACAGCGAGCTGTAGTGCGACACCGTGAGACGGATGCGCCGACTGTGCCCGAGCCGAGCCAACGCATCGTCGACCTCGCGGCCTCGCCCCGGACTGATGCGAACGTGCGCGTGGGGTAGATCGACAAACCGGTCGAGTGTCATGGCGCTGCCGGCCTCAGGGTGGTGGGTGGCGATCACGCCGACGAGGTCGTCGGTGTACGCCGGTTCCGAGCACCACGCCGGCGGTGTTGTGGTGGGAATGCCCAAGTACACGTCGACTTCACCGGTGGCCAGGGCGTCAGCGACGCTGATGCGGTCCAGCGCGACGACCCGGACGCTGGACCGGGGAGCCTGTTGTTGCAGCCTGCGGTCGAGTTCGGGCAGTACCAGTGGACCGTAGAGATCGGCGAAGGCGACAACCCACTCACGGGTGGTGGTCGACATGTCGAAGTCGTCGAGATCCTGCACCACCTCCTCCAGGAGTCGAAGTGCTTGCTCCAGTCGCGGTTGCACGGCCAGCGCGGCGGGGGTGGGGCTCAGGCCGCGACCTGCGCGCACGAACAGCGGGTCACCCAAGAGCACACGCAGGCGCGCCAGCGCATTCGACACTGCGGGCTGGGTGAGATGGAGCCGCGCGGCGGCCTTGGTGGCACTGCGCTCCTGCAGCACCGCCTGCAGCACCACGAGGAGGTTGAGATCCACACCCGAAAGATTCATCCAATGAATGTCGCATATTGCGAAAGATGATTGGTGCTGATAGTTCCCGAATCCTAAAGTCGAATTCGACCGAAGGAAAAGGACATGACGATGCGGATACTGGTAACCGGAGCCAGCGGCGGCGTGGGCTCCAGCATCATCGAAGAGCTGCGCGACACCGGAGTTCAGGTGCGTGCGACGTGCCGGCGGCCCGACCCCCGACGGTGGCCACGGCTACAGACGGTGCCCAGCGACCTCGATCAACCGCACACGATTAAACCCGCCCTCGAGGGCGTCGACGCCGTATTCCTGTTCAGCTTCGCGCACCCGGATGCTCTGCCGGGACTCGTCGAGGAGATGAAGGCCGCAGGTGTCGACAAGGTCGTCGTGCTGTCCACAATCGACACCACGCGCACCGAGCCGTTCGTCGAGTACAACAAGCAGCGGCATTTAACAGTGGAGAACGCGGTCATCGACGCCGGCTTCACCACCGTGTGCCTGCGCCCCGGCGCATTCGCGCGCAACGCGATCCGCTTCTGGGCCAGTCAGATTCGTGAGCACCGCACCGTCGGTCTACCGTTCCCGGAGTCCCATCAGGCGCCCATCGCCGATGAGGACATCGCCGCCGTCGCGGTGCACGCACTCACCTCCGCAGAGCTCGACGGCGAGAAGATCGTCCTCACCGGGCCCGAATCGTTGACGATGCGGGCTCAGGTGAGCGTGATCAGCGAGGTCATCGGCGAGACAATCGACATCACCGTGCTGTCGGATGCCCAGGCCCGGGCACTCTACGGGCGGGTACTGCCGCCGCAGTACCTCGATCTCCTCATGAGCCAGTGGGCATTCGAGGTCAACGAGGACGCCGTCGTCACCCCGGCGGTACGGGAGATCACCGGCCGTGCACCCATGACTTTTCACGACTGGGTGGGACGCCGCCGCGACGCGTTCCTGTGAAGAACACGGACCTGCACTCGATGGCCGGCGCCGGCTCACCTACCCGACCGCTCGAAGGCCGCGGGAGGGACGCCTCGGCGCCCGACGCTAGAGCGGCAGCTCCTCGGCGAGCTGCTTGAGCGCCTCCCGCGGGTCGTCCGTCGGGCTCTCCCCGAGCACCTGGACCACGACGTGGTCGGCCCCCGCGTCCAGATGCGCGGTCACCTTGGCCGCCGCGTCCTGCACCGAACCGATGCCGACGACGGCACGAGCCAGCCGGTCCGAGCCACCGCGCACCAGATCGGACTCGTCGAAACCCTGCCGGAGCCAAGAATTCCGGTAGTTGGGCAGCCCGCTGTAGACGTTGAGGTGCGCATGGGCGTACCGCAGCTGCTGTTCCTCGGTACCGCCGACCACCACCGCCTGTTCGGAGACGATCCACTTGTCGGGCCCGAGGATGGACCGAGTGGTGGCCGTCTGCTCGGGCAGCACCAGATACGGGTGGGCACCGTCGGCGAGCTCACCGGACAGTTCGATCATCTTGGGGCCCAGCGCGGCGAGCAGCCGGACGGGACGCCCGGAACCCGGCTCGATCTGTTCCGGCAGGGCGGCCATCCGCTCGAGGTAACCACGCATGGTGGCCAGAGGTTTGGTGTAGGTACCGCCCATGCCGCGCTCGACCAGGGGCCCGTGGCTGACGCCGAGGCCCAGCACAAACCGGCCGGGATACTGCGCTGTCAGCGTGCGGCCACCCGATTCGGCCGCAGACGGCAGTCGTACATGGATGTTGGCGATGCCGGTGCCGATCACCAGCCTTTCGGTGGCAGCCAGAAACGCCGCCGACTGGGTGAGGCACTCCTTGGCCACGGTCTCCGGCAGGAACAGCGACCCGAAACCAAGCTCCTCGATGTCGCGGGCCACCTCCTGCGCCGCGGTGATAGGCCAGGTGTCGCTGGCCCACCAAACACCGATCCGGGAAGGAAAGTCGATCCGCGCACGCGAGCCTTCGGTCATGCCGTCCGATGGTATGCGGACAGCACCTCGACCAGTTCACGCAGCCCGGCCAACGAGTTGGCCGGGAGAAACAGATCGCAGTACGGCAGTGCCGCTGCCATGGGCTTCACCAGCGGTACATAGCCCGCCGCGGCCGCCCTCGGGTTGAGCCACACCACCGTGTCCGCCCGTCGCGACAGCCTGGCCATGGCCTGTTCGAGCACCTCCGGCGGGTCCGAATCCCAACCATCGGAGGCAATCACGACCACCGCCCCACGGAGGGCGGCACCGTGCACACCTGCGAGCAGGTTCGCCAGACCCGCGCCCAGGTGGGTGCCGCCGTACCGGTCCACGACGGCGGCATTGGCGCGCGCCAGGGCCACGTCGGCGCTGCGGTGCGCCAGCACCGGGGTCAGCCGGCGCAGAGAGGTGCCGCAGGCGAAGACCTCGGGCCGAAGATCCACCGCGTGCAATGCGGCCGACCGCATCAGGTGCAGGTAGACCGACACGTAGGGCTGCATGGATCTGCTGACATCGCAGAGCAATACGACACGGCGGGGCCGCATCCTTCGGCGGGTCACCGCCAACCGCAACGGTTCCCAGCCGGTACTGCGGGACGCCCGCAGGGTGCGACGCAGATCGATCCGCCTTCCGCGTGAGCCCGCGGTGTTGCGCAGACTCCGCCGACGTGGCCAGGTGGCACTGGCCCGTTCCAGCCACGTACCGATCAGCTGCAGGTCCGCGGCGTCGAACTGGTCGAACGGCTCCTCCGCCCGGGCCGCGAGACGGCTGGGCAACACGTCGAGGACCACTCGCTCGGTGTCCGCAGGTGCCCCGGCCCGCATCGGGGCCGGACGTGTCGACCACGGCAGTCCACCGCCTGCCGCCTCACCGCTGTCGGCGCCCTCCATCGATTCGGCCTCGGAGACGCGTTGCGGCAAGTTCGATTTCAAGCTCGGCGGATCCATGCCCAGCACTGCGTCGCTGAAGACGGCCGCGAACACCTGGTCGAACGCGGGAAGGTCGTCCGCGCGGCTGACCAGGGTCAGGCGCACCGTCCAGTACATCTGGTCGGGCGTTGTGGGATCCAGCAGCCCCAGCGCTTGCACCAGTGTCGACGGGCCACCGGGTGGCACCATCACACCAGCGGCTCGCAACCGCGCCACCAGAGCGACGGCGAACGCCGCCCGGTCCACACCGCGGAGCAGCAGCGGCGCAGCCATCAGCCTCGACGTGACCTGCGACGAGCAACCCGCACCGCCAGCAAGACCAGCACCACCGCCACGGCGACGGGAAGGTAGGTCTTCAGCTTCGTACCCCCGGCCAGTTCCAACAGGTCGATGGGCGCGGGTTCGGCGGCGGCCGGCGGTGTGGATTCGACGGAAACCTGCTCCGGCGAACCACTTTCGACCACCGCGGTGTCGGTGGAATTGTCTGCCGCCAGCTTGGCCTCCAGGGAGTCCACGAACTGTCCGAGCAGTTTCTCCGAAACCTGTTGCAGCATACCGCTACCGAACTGAGCCAATTTGCCGACGATCTTGAGGTCGGTGTCGACGACAACACGGGTGACCTCCCCGGCCTGCTGGAGCTGGGCGGTCACGGTGGCGGCCGCGTTGCCCGTACCGCGCGCCTCCTTGCCCTTGGCGTCGATCACCGCGCGGTAGGCGCCCGAATCCTGTTCGACGAAGTGCACTTTGCCGCTGAACTCACTGGTGACCGGACCGACCTTGATCTTCACCTTGCCCAGCACGTCATCGCCGTCGCGGCCGGTCATCTGGGCGCCCGGCATCAGCGGGATCACCTGTTCGAGGTCCAGGAGAACATCCCACGCCTGGTCGATCGGGGCACTGACGGTGAACTCGTTGGCGATCTTCATGGTGCTCGGGTCCTTTCGGGGTCGGCGTTCACGATGGGCAGTACTGCGCGAAGGCGGCTTCGAGCGCGCCGCGGTCATCCGGGGTCTTCGCCAGCGCGCCCAGGCTCATCAGGCCCTGTGCGGCGGTGGCGGGCACCAGGTCGGCGACTCCGAGCGTCGCCAACGCCGCCACCCAGTCGATGGTCTCGGCCACTCCTGGAGCCTTGTCGAGATCGAGATCCCGTACCGTGCCGACGAACTGAGTGGCATGGGCGATCAGCGCGTCGGTGGCTCCGGCGACGGTGCGGCGCACGATCGCCGCAGCCCGGCCGGGATCCGGGTAGTCGATCCAGTGGTACAGGCACCTGCGCCGCAGCGCATCGTGCAGATCGCGGCTGCGGTTGGAGGTCAGTACCGCGATGGGCGACCGGCGCGCGGTCAGCGTGCCCAGCTCGGGAACCGTCAGACTCGACTCGCCCAGGAACTCCAACAGCAGCGCCTCGAACTCATCGTCGGCGCGGTCGATCTCATCGATCAGCAGCACAGGTTGTGCGGATCCCTCATACCGGATGCACTGCAGGATCGGGCGGTCCACCAGATATGCCTCGGTGTAGAGGTCGGCCTCGCTGATGGAGGTTCCCTGTGCCTCCGCCAGCCGGATGGACAGCAGCTGACGCTGGTAGTTCCAGTCGTACAGCGCCTCAGCGGCAGTCAGCCCTTCGTAACACTGCAGCCGGATCAGCGGTGAATCCAGGATGGCGGCAAGGGTTTTGGCAGCAGAGGTCTTGCCGACGCCGGGCTCGCCTTCCAGCAACAGCGGCCTGCCCATCGAAGTGGCCAGGAAGAAGGCGGCTGCGGTGCCCTGGTCTATCAGATGGCCGTGCTCATCGAAGCGGCGCACCACCTCATCCACGTCACGGAAGGCCGTCATAGGCCCTCGAGCCGGGCGGCGTAGGCGTCCCGGCAGCCGGCACCACAGAACCAGTGCGGCACACCGTCGACGTGCAGTGCCACCGCGCCGGGTCCGGCGATCACCGTCATTCCGCACACCGGGTCCACCGCCTGTGCAACACGTGGCGCGGATGCACCGGCGGCAGGCGCCAGCCCGTCGATCCTGATGCCGCGGATCACCTCGGCCAGGATGGACACCGCGATCTCCGCCGGCGTCCTGGCACCGATCGCCAACCCAACCGGTGTGTGGATCCGCGGCCTCTCGGTGTCGTCGAGCTCCAACTCGGCCAGCACCGACGCGCCACGAGTCCGGCTGGCCACCAGGCCGATATAGCCGACGCCGGCATTCAGCGCAGCACGGATCTGGACGGCCTCCGCGCCCCCGTGGCTGGCGATCACCACCGCGCTGACACCGGCCAGATCGGCGGAGTCGCCGTCGCGGGTCATGTCGTATCCCAGGCCGGTGCACAGCTGCGCCAGTGCCTCGGCGATGGGCGTGGTCCCGCAGATATGCAGCAGAGGCGGCGGCACCTCGGGCACCAGGAAGATCTCCAACGCACCCCCCGACAGACACGGATTCACCACCACGCACGCACCGGGGGCCTCCGGAAAGTGGATGTCACCGTCGGGCAACACCCGCAGCAGCACACTCTCACCCGCCTGCAGGGCGCCCAACGCAGCCCGGCGCACCGATGTCTGGGCGCACTGGCCGCCGACAAAACCCTCGATGGTGCCGTCGGCCAACAGAATCGCCTCGTCACCGGTATGCGCCGAGGTCGGTTGTTGTGCTCGCACCACGGTGGCGTGCACAAAGGGGGTGCGGTCCCGGCGCAGTTGCCGCGCCCGTTCCCCGATGGTCTGCATGGATGTCACAGGTTCGATTGCGCCACTCCTCCTCATCGCTCGTCCCTCGCTCTGCATCGTCGTGTCGCTAGATCGGTGGGGTGGCACGGCCTTGCATGGCCTCCCACACCCGCGACGGGGTGAGTGGCATGTCGGCGTGTCGAACACCGAAGGGCGCCAAGGCATCCACGACGGCATTGACCACCGCAGGCGGTGAGCCGACCGTGGCCGACTCACCGATTCCCTTGGCTCCGATGGGATGATGCGGCGACGGGGTCACGGTGTGGCCGGTCTCGAAGTGCGGCACCTCCATGGCCGTCGGGATCAGGTAGTCCATCAATGACCCACCCAGGCAGTTGCCGTCCTCGTCGAAGGCGATCATCTCCATCAGCGCCATCCCGATGCCGTCGACCAGACCGCCGTGTACCTGACCCTCGATGATCATGGGATTGATCCGGGTTCCGCAGTCGTCGACGGCCAGGAATCGGCGAACCTTCACCACGGCGGTGCCGGGGTCGACATCCACCACGCAGAAGTAGGCACCGTACGGATAGGTGAGATTGGAGGGGTTGTAACAGATCTGGGCGTCCAGACCTCCTTCAAGCCCGTCGGGTAGGTCGCCGGCACCGTGCGCGCGCATCGCGATATCGGCGATGGTGACCGCCGCCGTGGGATCACCGGCGACGTGGAAACTGCCCTTGTCCCACTCCAGGTCGGCCACCGACACCTCCAGCATGCCTGCGGCGATGATCTTGGCTTTGTCGCGGATCTTGCGGGCCACCAGGGCGGCCGCCGCACCGGACACCGGCGTCGAACGGCTGCCGTACGTGCCGAGCCCGAACGGGGTCTGGTCGGTGTCCCCGTGCACCACGTCGATGTCGTCGGGCGGGATGCCGAGTTCCTCGGCGATGATCTGAGCGAAGGTGGTTTCGTGGCCCTGCCCCTGGGTCTGCACCGAGAGCCGCACCACAGCTTTGCCCGTGGGGTGCACCCGCAGCTCACACCCGTCGGCCATGCCGAGCCCCAGGATGTCCATGTCCTTGCGGGGCCCCGCACCCACGGCTTCGGTGAAGAACGACATGCCGATGCCCATCAGCTCACCGCGTTCCCGCTTCGCCTGTTGCTCGGCACGCAGGTCGTCGTAGCCGATCATGTCCATGGCCAACCGCATGGTGGTCTCGTAGTCGCCCGAGTCGTATACCCAGCCGGTCTTGGAGGTGTAGGGAAACTGGTCGTTGCGCAACAGGTTTCGCAGCCGCAGTTCGGCGGGATCGATCTTCATCTCGTATGCCAGGCAGTCGACCAGGCGTTCGACGAAATACACCGCCTCGGTGATCCGGAACGAGCAGGCATAGGCCACACCGCCCGGCGCCTTGTTGGTGTACACCGCGGTCATGTGGCAATAGGCCGCCTCGATGTCGTAGCTCCCGGTGAACACGCCGAAGAAGCCGGCCGGGTACTTCACCGGCGCCGCCGTTCCGTTGAACGCGCCGTGGTCGGCCAGCACGTGCGAGCGGATCGCCAGGATCTTGCCCTCGGTGTCGGCGGCGATCTCGCCCACCATGATGTAGTCGCGGGCGAACCCGGTTGAGGTGAGGTTCTCGCTGCGGTCCTCCATCCACTTGACCGGTTTGCCCAGCAGCAGCGAGCCGACGATGGCACACACATAACCCGGGTAGATCGGCACCTTGTTACCGAAACCACCACCGATGTCGGGCGCCACCACCCGGATCTTGTGTTCGGGCAGGCCTGCCACCAACGCGTACAGCGTGCGATGCGCGTGCGGCGCCTGGGTGGTGGACCACAGCGTCAGCTTCCCGCTGACCGGGTCCAGATCGGCTACCGCACCACAGGTCTCCATGGGCGCCGGATGCACGCGCGGATACACCATCTCCTGTTTGACCACCACGTCGGCGCGGGCGAACACCGCCTCGGTGGCCGCCGCGTCACCGGTCTCCCAGTCGAAGCAGTGGTTGTCGGTCTTGCCGTCCAGATCGGTGCGGATCACCTCGGCCGACGGGTCGAGCGCGCGGCGGACGTCGATCACCGGATCCAGGGGTTCGTAGTCGACATCGATGAGCTCCAGCGCATCGCGCGCCGAGTACCGGTCCTCGGCGACGACAAACGCCACCTCCTGCCCCTGGAACCGGACCTTGTCGGTGGCCAGCACCGCTTGGACGTCGTTGGACAGGGTCGGCATCCACGCCAGCCCTTTGGCAGCGAGGTCGGCGCCGGTCACCACCGCGCGGACCTTCGGATGTGCCAGGGCTGCAGAGGTGTCTATCGCGTTGATGCGGGCGTGGGCATACGGCGAACGCAGGATCGCCAGGTGCAGCATGCCCGGAAGGTTCACGTCGTCGACGTAGGTACCCCGGCCCCGGATGAACCGGGGATCCTCCTTGCGAAGCATCCGGCCGTAGCCGCAGGGCTTCTTGTCGTTGTCGGCCAGATCCTCGGGCGATTCGAGCGTGGTCATGCCGGGCTCACCTCCGTCGAATCCTGGTGTCTGGCCGCCCATTGCACGGAGCGGACGATGGTGGTGTAGCCGGTACACCGGCAGATCTGGCCGGAGATGGCCTCCCTGATCTCGTCCTCGCTGGGGTCGGGATTCTGCCGCAGCAGGGCGCGGGCGGTGATCATCATGCCGGGTGTGCAGAACCCGCACTGCAAACCGTGGCACTGCATGAAGCCCTCCTGCACCGGGTCGAGTTGGCCGTCGACTTCGAGGCCCTCGACGGTGACCACCGAGTGACCGGAGGCCATCGCAGCGAGCATGGTGCACGACTTCACCGGTTCTCCGTCCACCTCCACGACACAGGTTCCACAGTTGGAGGTGTCGCAGCCCCAGTGGGTTCCGGTGAGCCGCAGCTGATCACGAAGGAAGTGCACCAACAACATTCGTGGTTCGACGTCGGCGCTGACCTGCTCGCCGTTGACGGTCATCTTCACATGCATGGCGGGGAGGTCTCCTCTAGTTGCCGCTGGGAATCGGAGCCAAGCGCACCCGGTCGACGGAGGTGCGTAGCGTTCGGATGGTCAGTTCGCCGGCCAGGTGCCGCTTGTAGTCGGCGCTGCCGCGCATGTCCGACGTGGGCTCGCAGGCTGCTTCGGCGGCGCGACCGGCCTCGACATAGGTCTGTTCGACGGCGGGCTTGCCGACCAATCCCGCGGACAGCGCCCGCAGAGCCTCGGCATCGGGTTCCACCGCAGTCAGCCCCACCCGGGCGGCCACGATCACCCCGTCCTCGACGGTGACGGTGGCCCCGGCGGCGGCCACCGCCCAGTCGCCCACCCTGCGTTCGACTTTCGCGTAGGCGCTGGAGGTGTTGTGCCGCAGGGGTATTCGCACTTCGATCACCATCTCGTTGTGCGCCAGCGCAGTCTCGTACGGACCCACCAAAAATTCGTCGATGCCGATCTCACGCTCGCCGCCCGGCCCGCGGGCCAGCACGGTGGCACCCAGTACCGCACATACGGTGGTCAGATCCTCGGCCGGGTCGGCCTGGCACAGCGAGCCGCCGACCGTCCCGCGGTTGCGCACCACCGGGTCGGCGATCACCCGTTCGGCGTCGCGGAAGATCGGGCAGACCGAGGCCAGCGGGTCGGAGCCGAGCACTTCGCGGTGGCGGGTCATCGCGCCGAGGCGCGCAAGTGTCGGGTCGGTGACGACGTAGGACAGTTCCGGTGCCAGATCGTTGATGTCGATCAGGTACTCGGGATTGGCGATGCGCAATTTCATCATCGGCAGCAGGCTGTGCCCGCCGGCGACAATCAGCGCCCCCTCGCCGAGGCGGTCCAGAAGACCGACGGCGTGGTCGACACTGGTGGCGCGTTCATATTCGAACGGTCCGGGAACCTGCATGTGACGGGCCTCACAATCGCCGACGGTGACGCCAGTGTCGGCCCGGCTGACCTCGCCGTCAATAGCCGGTTAAGGAATCACTTAACTGGCTCGAAAGCCCCTGCTCATGGTGGATCCGGCCGGTGGTCTCCGCCAGCGGACGGCCCAGCCCGCCCCATTTCTTGGCCACGATCTCAGCGGCGATGGACACCGCGGTCTCCTCGGGAGTGCGGCCGCCGAGATCGAGTCCGATCGGGCTCGACAGCCGGGTGAGTTCCGACTCGGAGAGCCCGGCCTCACGTAGCCGCTGCATCCGGTCGTCGTGGGTGCGCCGCGATCCCATCGCGCCGATATAGGCCACCTGCGGCAACCGAAGCGCGACCTCGAGGAGGGGGACGTCGAACTTCGGGTCATGGGTCAGCACACAGATCACCGTGCGCGCATCCACCGCTCCGGCGTCCACTTGGGCGGCCAGATAGCGGTGCGGCCAGTCCACCACCACCTCGTCAGCCGTCGGAAATCGTGCGGCGGTGGCGAACACCGGTCGTGCATCGCAGACGGTGACCCGGTATCCGAGGAAACCGCCCTGTTGGGCGACAGCCGCGGCGAAGTCGATCGCGCCGAACACCAGCATCCGGGGCCTGGGTGCGTAGCTGGCGACAAACACCTCCATGCCCTCGCCGCGGCGCTGACCGTCCGGGCCGAATGTGAGCACCTCGGTCCGGCCCGCTGCCAGCAGACCTCGGGAGTCGTCGGTGACGGCGGCGTTGGCCCGGACCGACCCGAGGGAGCCGAGAACCTCGTGCGGACGCACGATCAAACGTCGGCCGAGCCACTGGGCGTCGGGGTGGCGGATCACCGTGGCCACCGCCGCCGGCCGGTGACCGGCGATGTCCTCGGCCACCGACTCGAACTCGGGGAACGACGCCTGTGACACCGCCTCGACGAAGACGTCCAACACTCCACCGCAGGTCAGACCGACCTCGAAGGCGTCGTCGTCACTGACCCCGTAGCGCTGCAGCACCGGCGCGCCGGTGCCCGCCACTTCGGCGGCCAGGTCGTAGAGCGCGCCCTCCACGCACCCACCGGAGACCGAGCCGCTGACTGTGCCGTCCGGGGCCACCACCATCGAGGCACCGGCGGGCCGCGGCGCCGACCGGAACGTGCGCACCACGGTCCCGACCCCGGCAGTGCCTCCCGAACGCCACACCTTCAGGAGTTCGCTCAATACTTCTCGCACACCACCAATCTAGGCCCGGCATACTCTGATCGCGTGACGCCTGCGCAACTTCGCGCCTATTCGGCTGTGGTCCGGCTGGGATCGGTGCGTGCTGCCGCCGAAGAACTCGGCATGACCGACGCCGGTGTGTCCCTGCACGTGGCGGCCCTGCGCAAGGAGCTCGACGATCCGTTGTTCACCCGCGCCACCGCGGGGCTGGCATTCACCCCCGGAGGCCTGCGGCTGGCCAGTCGCGCCATCGAGATCCTGGGCCTGCAGCAGCAGACCGCGATCGAAGTCACCGAGGCCGCGCACGGACGCAGGCTGCTGCGTATCGCGGCCTCCAGCGCGTTCGCCGAACACGCCGCGCCGGGTCTGATCGAACTGTTCTCCGCGCGGGCCGACGACCTGTCCGTCGAACTCTCCGTGCATCCCGCGAGCCGTTTCCGCTACCTCATCGAATCCCGCGCCGTGGACGTCACGCTGGGGCCGGTGGGTGCCGGGTTGGCCGACGCGAGCGCCAACATCGCTGTGCGACCGTTCCTGAAGTACCAGATCATCGCGGTCACCGGCGCGGACAATCCCGTGGCGACCGGCGTCGCGAATCCGGCGCAGCTGCGCGACCAGCAGTGGATGCTGGGACCGTCCGCCGGTAGCACCGACGGCGAAATCGCCACGATGCTGCACAATCTCGCGATTCCCGAAGCCTGTCAACGCATCTTCCAAAGCGAAGCCGCCGCGCTCGAAGAGGTGCAGCGCGTCGGCGGAATATCACTGACCGTCGGCTTCGCCGTCGCCAAAGACCTGGCCGACGGCCGGCTGGTGCAGGTGAAGGGGCCCGGACTGCAGCTGCCCGGCGAGTGGTCGGCGGCCACGCTGCCACCGGCCTCACGCCAGCCCGCCGTCTCCGAACTGGTCCGCTTCATCACCACCCCGCGGTGCACCCAGGCGATGATCCGGGGCTCGGGCGTGGGCGTCACCCGGTTCCGGCCGAAAGTCCATGTGACGCTGTGGAGTTGACCAGACGGGTGACCAGGCGCAGTCAGGCTCCGGGGAAGAGGGACCCGGCTAGCTCTTCCCGGCCTCGAGCGCACGGATCAGGCTGGCCGCATCCCACGGCCCCTTGTGGCGTTTGCCGTTGACGAAGAACGTCGGCACCGACTGCAGGTCCATCAGTTCGGCATCCTGGACATCGTCCTCGACCCGGTGCAGCACCTTCGACGACTGCAGGTCCTCGTCGAACCGACGAACGTCGCAGCCCACCATGTCGGCGTAGCGGTAGAGATGCTCCCACTCGAGGTAGTCCTGGAACTCGAACATGATCCGGCCCATCTCGAAGTACTTGCCCTGCAGTCCCGCCGCCTCAGCAGCCAGTGCGGCATCCATCGACCGCGGGTGCACCTTCTCCAACGGAAGATGCCGCCATACATAGCAGAGCCGGTCCCCGAAGTACTCCCGCACCTCGTCGATGGCGCCGGTGGCACGGCTACAGAACGGACACTCGTAGTCGCCGTACTCGACCAGTGTCAGCGGGGCATCAGGGTTGCCGCGGATGTGATCACGCTCGGGGCTGATGGGCCGGATCAGCGTGTCCCCCACCGCCTCCGGCGGACTGATCCGGTCGGTGATCCGGAAGATCGCCCCGCCGAGGGCGAACGCCGCAACCGATGCCATCAGCACACCCACCCGGGCCTCGTCCTGTTTCACCGGGTCCGCGATGGCCAGGTCGATGATGAACAGCGAGATGGTGAACCCGATGCCGGACAACGCCGCGCCGCCGGCGACGCGGCGCAGGGTCAGCCCGGGCGCCAGCTGCCCGATGCCGAGTCTGCTCACCAGCGCGGTGGCCCCGGTGATGCCGATCAACTTGCCGATCACAAGACCGGCGACGATGCCCCAGGTCAGCGAGGAAGACATGGCCGCCGAGACCGTGGCACCGTCCAGTCGCACGCCGGCATTGGCGAGCGCGAACAGCGGCAACACCAAAAACGACACGTAGGGCCCGAACCCGGTCTGGAGGCGTTCGTTGATCGAGATCGACTCTCGCAGACTGCGGGTGGCCTCACGGGCGTATTCGGAGTTCGGTGACTGCCGGAAGGCACGGATCACCTCGACCGCGGCTTCGACCCGCTGCCGCTGCGGAGTGAACACCGGAATCAGCAATGCCACACCGACACCCGCGAGGGTGGGGTGTACTCCCCCGTTGTACAGCGCCACCCACAGCGCGAACGCCAGCACCGCGTACACCGGGCCGCGCCAGGCGGGCAGATGCCGCACCAGAGCCAGCGCACCCAGCAGCAGCACCGCGGCCACCAGCGGCGCCAGGCTCACGTCGTCGGAGTAGAACAGCGCGATCACCAGCAGTGCGCCCACGTCGTCGACCACTGCCAACGTGAGCAGGAAGGTGCGTAGCCGGGCCGGGAACTTCGGGCCGATGATCGCCAGTGCACCCACCAGGAACGCGGTGTCCGTGGAGATCACCACACCCCACGCGGCGGCGTTCTCACCGCCGGGGTTGAACAGCAGGAAAACCACGGCGGGCAGGACCAGCCCGGCCAGCGCAGCCACCACCGGCACCACCGCTCTGGCCCGGTCCGTGAGCTCGCCGATCTTGAACTGGCTGGTGACCTCCAGGCCGACGATGAAGAAGAAGAACGCCATCAGGCCGTCGTTGACCAGGTGCTTCATCGACAGTTCCACATGGGCGTCGCCGAAGCTCAGCCCCACGTGGGTGGCCCAGAAGGAGGTGTAGGTGTCGGCCCACGGCGAGTTGGCCCACACGATGGCGATCACCGTGAACAGCAGAAGCATTGCCGCCGCGGTGTTCTCGCCGTTGCGGGGTGCGGTGGGGTCGTTGCCGAACCGGCGCGGCAACAGCCTGACGAACCGAGACTCGCTCTCGGTGCTGGTCTGATCGGCGGCTTCGGTCACCGGCGTGCGTATTCGGTGAAGGTGGCCAGCAGTTCGGGGCGGTCGATGGCGGTGGACACGGCAGCCTTCTGGGGATCGGTGCCCTGCAGTATGCGTTTGATGGGGATCTCCAAGCGTTTGCCGGTCATGGTTCGGGGGATGCCGGGTACGGCGATGATGTCGTCGGGTACGTGACGCGGTGAGGCGTGCGTGCGGATGGCCGAGATCAGCCTGGATCTCAGGTCGTCGTCCAGATCGGCTCCGCCCGCAAGTGCCACGAACAGCGGCATCCAGTAGCCGCCGTCGTCCGATTCGACGCCCACCACCAGGCAGTCGGCAACCTGGGGCAGGGTTTCGACGGCATCGTAGATCTCCGCGCTGCCCATCCGGACGCCGTTGCGATTGAGGGTGGCGTCGGAGCGGCCGTGCACCAGCACCGACCCCCGGTCGGTGATGGTGATCCAGTCGCCGTGACACCAGACTCCGGGATACTTGTCGAAATATACTGCCCGGTAGCGGGATCCGTCGTCGTCGTTCCAGAACGAGACCGGCATCGACGGCATGGGCCGGGTGACCACCAGTTCACCGGGTTCCCCGGTGACCGCCACTCCTTCTTGGGACCAGGCCTGCGCGGCCACGCCCAACGCCAGACACGACAGCTCGCCCGCCACGATGGGCACAATGGGAGCCGATCCTGCAAATGCTGTGACGACATCTGTTCCACCGGAACAGGATTGCACCGGTATTGCACGCCCCACCCCATCCTGCACCCATTCGAACACCGAGGCCGGCAGCGGAGATCCGGTCGATCCCACGCCGCGCAGGGCGCTGAGATCGTGACGTTCCCCCGGGCGCAGGTCTTCCTTGGCGCAACCGATCAGATAACCGGCGCCCGTGCCGAAGACGGTGACGTTATGGTCGGCGACCACCTGCCACAGGGCGTCGACGCCGGGGTGGGTGGGGCTGCCGTCGTAGGCCACCACCGTCGCCCCGACCAGCAGGCCACCCACCAGGAAGTTCCACATCATCCAGCTGGTGGTGGTGTACCAGAAGAACCGGTCGTCGGAATGCAGATCCAGTTGCAGCGCATGGTATTTCAGGTGTTCCAGGAGCACCCCGCCGTGACCGTGGACGATGCCCTTGGGAGACCCGGTGGTACCGGAGGAGAACAACACCCACAGCGGATGATCGAAGGGCACATCGGCGATGTGCAACGGCACGTCCGCCGATACCGCCATATCCCAGGGCACCGCGCCGGCGGGGACGTCCAGGCCGAGTCGCGCAACCACGACGGTGGCCGCCAGTGTGGGCAGCCTACGCCGGATCTCGGCGAGTTCGGCGCGCTTGTCTCGCCGTTTGCCGCCGTAGACGCTGCCGTCCGCGGCCACCAGGACGGTGGGTTCCAGCTGGGCCAGCCGGGAGATCACGCCGTCGACGGCCAGGTCCGGGTTGCACACTGCCCACGTGGCGCCCAACGATGCGGCAGCCAGGAAGGCCACCACCGTCTCGCCGATGTTGGGCAGGTACCCCACCACCCTGTCCCCGGACGTCACCCCGACACTGCGCAGGTAGTGAGCGAAAGCGGCTGTCTCACAACGCAACCGCTCCCATGACCACTCGAGGGCACCGTCCTCGCCGACAACCACCAATGCGGGTCGATCCTGGTCCCCGTGGCAGAACACCTGACTGACGTAGTTCAGCGTCGCCCCCGGAAACCACGTCGCACCCGGCATCGTGGCCTGCCCCAACGGCGAGGTGGCGTGGACGCCGGCTCGCACGTCGAAGAAGTCCCAGACCGCCTGCCAGAACCAGCCGACGTCACTGACCGACGCCTCCCACAGAGCCGGGTAGCCGGAGAAATCGCCGCGCCCGGTGTCGCGTAGCCAGTCGGTGAAGCGGGTGAGGTTGGCGTGGGCGACGGTGTGGACGTCTGGGTCCCAACCCCCGGGTTCAGCCATCGGCGGGCCCGTCGGAGATGGTGTACGCGGCTTCCATGAGCATCCACCCCGACAACTGCACCGACAGATCCCGCTCCGGCACCTCGGAGGCGTTGACCGCGCCTTCGACGAACTCGGCTTCCTTGCCTCCCGCGGTCGGAATCACCGCGGAGCGGTCCCAGGACGCACCGAACAGAGGCAGTCCGTCAACCGTCTGGCGGAACTGCCACGCCGACTCCGCCGACGCCAGCACCAGCTCCCGCGCCTGCTCGGCGACCTCGGGCAGCAGCGTCGCAGCCAGCGCCAGGTAGCGCGCGGTGACGCCGTGGAACAACCCGCCGTCACCACCTCCGGCACCGCGCAGCACACCGTCGTCGGTCATGTGGTCGGCAATCGCCGTGATCAGCCGTTCGACTCTGGCCGCATGCCGAGAGTCCTGGGTGCGCACCGCCAGCTCGGCCTCCAGGCCGAGTACCACGCCCTGGCAGTAGGTGTACTGCGCCCGCACCAGGGACCCGGCCTTGATGCCGTCGAACACCAGATGGGTGTCCGGGTCAATGAGGGTCTCGTCGATCCAGTCGGCCATCTGCTGGGCGCGGCGCAACCGGTCTCCGTGAGAAGTCACGTACCGGGCCAAGAAGATGCCGGCGGGTCCGTTGGCGGGGGCGTTGAAGAACTGGTCCTGTTTGCGCCACGGGATGCCACCGCCGTCCTCCGGCACCCACGCCTTCATAACCTGGTCGGCCAGCTTGGCCAGGGCTTTTGGCTGGTGGACGTCGACCAGGCGGCCGGCGCGTTCGAGCGCCAGCGCCAGCCACGCCATGTCGTCGTAGTAGTCGTTGGTCCAGGACAGGTTGTTGCGGAATCGGTGCGCGCGGATCTGGCGGACGATGCGAGTCACCCGGTCGGGCTCAGGGTCACGCAGGTGGGCGTCGATCAGGCAGTCCAGCAGGTGCGCCTGCCACCAGTAGTGCCAGGTGAGAAAGCGCGTGTCCCGCTTCGTCGGTGGCCAGGCCACCACTCCCAGTTGAGTGCCGGGCAGTCCCCAGAGCTTGGTCAGATGTCGGGTGGCGACGGCGGTTTCAGCGGAAGCGGCGCGGTTGGCCCATTCCTGCTCCATTCCTGACATCCTTCCCTAAAACCCGCGTCACCAGGCGGCGTCGAGGTCACCCCACTGCCGGATCCAGGCATGCATGGCGATTCCGGCGGCCACGGAGGCATTGATACTGCGGGTCGATCCGAACTGTGCGATGGATACCACCATCGCGGCACCGCTGCTGGCGGCATCGGTAATGCCGGGGCCTTCCTGCCCGAACACCATCAGTGCCCGCTGCGGTAGATCGGTGCGTTCCAGTGGTGTCGCACCGGGGACGTTGTCGACGGCGACCACGATCAGATCCGTCTCGGCGGCGTACGCCAGCAGATCTGCCGTGGTGTCGTGATGGGCAAGCCGCTGGTAGCGATCGGTCACCATGGCTCCGCGGCGGTTCCAGCGCCTGCGCCCGACGATGTGCACGGTGTCGACCGCAAAGGCGTTGGCCGTGCGCACCACGCCGCCGATGTTGGCGTCGTTTCCGAAGTTCTCGATGGCGACGTGCAACGGGTGACGCCGGGTGTCGATATCGGCGACGATCGCCTCCCGCCGCCAATACCGGTAGGCGTCCACAACATTGCGGGAGTCTCCGTCACGCAGCAGATCCGGGTCGTAACGGGGATCATCCGGCCACGGGCCCGCCCAGGGACCGACGCCGTTGACCTGGGCACCCCACTCGGTGGGTCCTGGGGTACTCATTCGGTCCACACCGCCGCGTGGGTGCCCATCACCGACACTGTCGCATACAGCAGGGCCTCGTTGATCTCACCCTGAGTACACAGGGACGCGTTCAGGTGCACCGAGTTCAGCGACGCGTCGGGCAGCACCAGCAGCGACGCCCCGTACGCCGAACAGGCAGGGTTGATCCCCGGGGCGGCCGGGTGGGCGCCACCACCACCATCATCGGCCCACCGCGGGCCTCGGAGTCGTCGCGGTATTGCTGTGCCACCGCGTCGATCTGCAGGCCCAGCAGCATGTAGCCGTTACCGGCGAACGCCGACGGGTCGCCGAGCGCCTGTGCGGTCAGCGGCACCCCGTCGGCCCGCCATGCCTCGATGCTGGTGGTACTGACGGTCAGTCCGGTATCGGAGGGGTTGGTGGACGGCAGCCCGACCGGGAACGCCGCCGCGTATGCAGCGGCAGTGCCAGGTATCCGCTCGGCCGCCGAGTACGCGTAGACCCCGCGCACCTGGGCCTGATCCCGGATGGGACCAAGACATACCGTCCCGGACAGTCGGTCGTCGGACTGCTGCGACAGCGGTCGCAGCGCCGTGGCGAGCACGTCGTCGCAACTACCGATGCCGGTGCGCTCGATGGGATGCAGCAGCGCTCCGTACAACCCGAATCGAAGGTCCTGTGGTGCGGCGTGTGGCGCCGCCGGATCGCTGGGGGCGGCGTCGATGTCGACGAGGACATGGTCGGCCTCGAATCGTAGATCGGCCACCGACACGTTCCAGCCGAGAAGCTCCTGCGATTCCCCGATTCGGGCTGCCGCGGCACCATACGGCGCCGGGGTGTCGGACGTGCCGTGACCACAACCTGCGAGGACGAGCATCGCTATCACGAGGATTACGCGGTGGGCGTGCACATCTGCTCCAACCAGGGGGGCGGTGGACGGGAACTCCGTTGCACTGTACGGTGCTCGCCCATCGAGCCATGTCACCCCTGGCTGGGCGCATTATTCGCTAGACGTCAGCGGCGACGTCACCGGTCGATGGTGTCGCAGATCCCCGTCTCTGCTGCCCCCTCGATCAGTCAGCAAACCGGCGCACACTCTGCGCTCGCCGTCGGGCGAAAGGGCGTCCAGCGACGTCGAACACGAGGAGCGCGACTCCGGAAAAGCCACCGCCGAACCACCATCCGATGAATTCATGCAGCCGCGGGTCTGACCGATTCTCGTCACCGAGCGGGTGAATGAAAGCCCATCCCACTTCCGCCACACAAGTCCCGGGCGAGTCTATTCTGACACGCCCGCAAATTTTGAATTCAGCCCATCACCAAGGACTGTGGCCGACAGTTCTCGCCGAGCTACCGGCGAGTTCTGGCGGCAAACACAGCACCACCTCGCCGCCGCGCCCCCAATCGAACAGGCCAGACTAGCCAAAAGGTCCCTGAACTGCACTAACGCTCGAAACTACTGGGCAGCACAGGCAATAATTAGTTGTGTCCAAAGGCACGTCGGGGGGATGCGCAAACCAGATAACGCTGTGGCAAACCGTGTGCCACCAGCCCGACAGAAACGGATACCCAGTGACCATTCTGCACGAGGATGTCACCACTCAATCACTGCACCTGTCTGCCAACTACAGTTGGCATGACTCCGAAAGCGATTGCACGATTGTGGTCTCGCAACCTCACGCCGATCCGAATCTGTGGACCGATTACCTGGCCGGAGCCCAGCGCAGCTACCACAAATACGGTGTCGACGCGGCACTCGACTGGGACGAGATCGCCGATGGCAGTGGCACCGCACTGTTCTTTGCCGCAGTCGATTCTTCCGGCAAAGTTGTCGGAGGTGTGCGAGCCAAGGAGCCGTACGACGACGCCGAAGAATCCCACGCCGTGGTGGAGTGGGAAGGCCAGCCAGGTCTCGACACGGTGCGCAAGATGATCAATGACCGAATCCCGTTCGGGCTCTCGGAGATGAAGACCGCATGGGTGTCCGACGACCCGGGCAGCAGCCGCGTTTTGACCACCACGCTGGCCCGTACCGCGATGCACACCATGGCACTACTCGATATCCAATTCATCATGGCCACTGCAGCAGCACACGTCCTGGACCGCTGGCGCTCATCCGGAGGCGTTGTGGTGTCCCGCGTTCCGGCCACCCCGTACCCCGACGAGCGCTACCGCACCAAGATCATGTTCTGGGACCGGCGCACCTACACCAAGCACGCCCAACCGAGCCAGGTCGCCAAGATCGTGACCGAAGCCGCGTACCTTGCTCCGGTGACCTCCGGACTGCGCCCAGTTCCCGCGACCCTCGGCGGGGTTCGCCTGTGAGCCGACCCCACGGCGTCGATCACCCTCAATCGCATACCGCCACAGTGCTCGACGAACGCGACGAGCAGCATCGGCGCGTAGTCGACCGACTGCGGGCCGATCCCGGCACCGAGTTCATCGACACCCTGGCCCAGCAGCGCGACACGCTGTCACGGTTGCGACCGCCCGTTCCGGACGAGCTTCACGCCGAAGCCCCCCGCTGGGTGCACTATCCGTGGCGGCGCACCGTGCTCGCTGTACTGGGACCACGCTCGTTCAGCGCGCTGAGGCTGGACCGCAACCGCAACCTGATCACGTCCACCGAACAGGCCGCCCTGGGCCGCCTGCGGGTGGGGGTGGTGGGTCTGAGCGTCGGCCACGTCATCGCCCACACCATCGCCATGCAGGGTGCGGCAGGTTTTCTGCGCCTGGCCGACTTCGACGAGCTCGAGCTGTCGAACCTCAACCGGGTGCCGGCCACCCTGCTGGACCTCGGCGTCAACAAGGCCGTCATCGCGGCAAGGCGTATCGCCGAGCTGGATCCCTACCTACCGGTGGACGCCCACACCGGCGGGCTGACCACGGACACTCTCGACGCCTTCTTCGACGGCCTGGACATCGTGATCGACGAATGCGATTCGCTGGACATGAAAGTGGTGATCCGCGAGGCAGCCAGGCAGCGCCGCCTACCCGTGTTGATGTCCACCGCCGACCGCGGACTGGTCGACGTCGAACGATTCGACCTGGAGCCTGGGCGGCCCATCCTGCACGGACTACTACGTGGTATCGACTCCACACGGCTGGCAGGCCTGTCGACACGTGACAAGATCCCTCACATGCTCCGCTTCGTCGACATCGCGCGTTCGTCGGCGCGGGGGGCTGCCTCGATGCTCGAGGTCAACTCCACGCTGACCACATGGCCGCAGTTGGCCGGCGAGGTGGTCTTGGGTGCCACCGCAGTTGTCGAGGGCGTACGGCGTATCGGGCTCGGCGAGCCGCTGTCCTCCGGACGGACCAGGATCGACGTCGCGGCAGCACTCGATCAGCTCGAGCAGCCACCACTGCCCCGAGACCTTCCCGACCCCGCCCCGTTCGACGAACCGGTGCCGCAGTCCGTGATCGACCGGGTGGCCACCGCGGCCGGCCGCGCCCCCTCCGGCGGCAACGTCCAGCCCTGGCGCATCTCTGCGGCCACCGACTCCGTGACGGTCCGCCTGGTACCTGACCGGTCGTCGCGCATGGATGTCGCCTACCGGGCCAGCGCGGTGGCACTCGGCGCGTCGGTGTTCAACGCACGGGTGGCTGCCGCGGCGGCCGACCACCGGACCGACGTGCGCATCGACGAGAACCCGGGCGAGGACTGCCCAATGCGGGCCACCGTCCGGCTGTATCCGGGATCCGCCCCGGATCTGGCCACGTTGTACGGCCCGATGCTGGACCGGGGCACCAACCGCAACCTCGGCACCGGCGAGGCGCTGGACCCGCGCACCGCCGATGTCCTGCGAACCGCGGCGGACAGCCAGGGCGCCACGCTGCGACTGATCACCGACCGCGCTGACATCGAAGCGGCCGGCAGGCTGATGGCCGCAGCAGATCGTGTGCGGTACCTGACCGCCGAGCTGCACCGGGAGATGATCTCGGAACTCCGCTGGCCGGGCGAGGCGAACCAGGACACCGGCATCGACGTCCTCGGACTGGGGATCGAGCGTAACGACATGGTGCTCCTGGAGATGCTGCGCCGCCCCGATGTGATGGCGTGGCTGGCGGACTGGGACGCCGGCTCCGGATTGGGTGACGATACGTTCGACAAGGTGAGTTCCAGTTCGGCGCTGGCCGTGGTGAGCATCGACGGCGACACCTTGACCGACTACGCCCGCGGCGGTGCGGCCACCGAGTTGGTCTGGATCACCGCCGAGCAACACGGGCTCGCTGTGCACCCGATGTCGCCGGTGTTCCTCTACGCTCATGACGGCGGCGATCTGGCGGAGCTCTCGGCACCATTCGCCGACACACTGAAGGGACTCCAGGAGGCATTTCACCGGCTGGCTCAGACTGCAGGCCTGCGTCATGCCCTGGTGCTCCGGCTGTCCCATGCGCCAGACTCGTCCATCCGCAGCCGCCGCGAGGCTTACACTAGGAAAGATGGTTAAGGCGTAACGTCATGTCAAGACGCTTGGACCTCCTTGTCACGTCCGTCGCCACGCGACTCATGGCGGCCACGGCCGACACCTCGGTGGAGTTGAGCACCCAGGTCCTGGCCCACCTGGTCGAATACTTCGGCGTCGACGTCAGTTTCCTGCGCCACAACGACCACGAGATTCGTGCCACCAAGCTCGTCGCCGAATGGCCGCCGCGACCGTTCATCCCGGATCCGGACCCCATCGGGGTGGTGTACTTCGCCGATGCCGACCCGGTCTTCGCCGTCGCGGAGCACGCCAAGGAACCGGTGATCATCCGCCCCACGCCTGCCACCGACGACTACCAGCGAAAGATCGAGGAAAGCAGCGGCGTGGTGGCCACGTCGGGCGCGTTCGTGCCATTGGTCTCTGGCGATGTCACCACCGGCGCAATGGGATTCATCAAGTACGGCGACCGCGAGTGGTTACCTGAGGAGGTCGACGCGCTCAAAGCCATCGCGTCGCTGTTCTCCCAGGTCCAGGCGCGCATCCTCGCCGAGGAACAACTCCGCTATCTCGCTGAGCACGACGACCTGACCGGGCTGCACAATCGCAGGGCGCTGATCGCACACCTGGAGAAGCGGTTGGCCGCCGGGCAGCCGGGACCCGTCGCCGCGCTGTTCCTCGATCTGGACCGTCTCAAAGCCGTCAACGACTACCTCGGCCACAACGCCGGTGACTGGTTCATCCGCATCTTCGCAGAGCGGTTGCGCGCCAAGGCAGGCTCCGACAGTCTGATCGCTCGCCTGGGCGGCGACGAGTTCGTGGTGGTGCCCAACGGTGCCATCGATGTCGAGGGCGGCGACAATCTGGCCCACCGTCTGCAGGCGGCGCTGCGTGAGCGGGTGGCCATCGACGGTGAAACGCTCACACGCACAGTCAGTGTCGGTGTCGCACTGGGCGAACCTGGTGTCGACTCCGCCTCGGATCTGCTGCGCAAAGCCGATCAAGCTGTGCTCACCGCCAAGAGCGCCGGCGGCAACAAGATCGCGGTGTTCTCCGAGGACATGTCGCTGAAGACCACGTTCCGCAACGACATCGAGCTGCACCTGCAGGGTGTCATCGAAAGCGACTCGCTGGTGTTGCACTATCTGCCCGAGATCGACATGCGCACCGGCGAAGTGCTGGCCGCCGAGGCCCTGGTCCGCTGGCAACACCCAACCAGGGGTCTGCTGTACCCCGATTCGTTCATCGCCGTGGCCGAGTCCATCAACCTGGCGGGCGAGCTGGGTCGCTGGGTGATGCGGACCGCGTGCTCGGAGTTCGCGCGGTGGCGCTCGCGCGGCATCGGCCTGGATGCCGTCATGCGACTCAACGTCTCGCCGGTTCAACTGGTGGCCGACGGTTTTGCCGAGACAGTGGCCGACATCCTCGACGAGTTCGGTCTCGACGGCCAGTCGGTGTGCTTGGAGATCACCGAAAGCGTTGTCGTACAAGACATCGAGACCACACGCATTACCCTGGCGGCACTCAAAGAGGTGGGTGTCCAGATCGCCATCGATGACTTCGGCACCGGCTACAGCGTGCTGTCACACCTGAAGTCGCTGCCCGTGGACACCCTGAAGATCGACAGGAGCTTCGTCCACGACTTGGGCAGCAGCGCAGGCGATCTCGCGATCGTGCGGGCGGTGATCGCCTTGGCCGAGGCCTTCGATCTGCAGTTGGTGGCCGAGGGCGTGGAGACCGAGGCAGCAGCGCGCACCCTGGTGCAGCACGGCTGCAACAGGGCACAGGGCTTTCTGCTGTCCCGCCCGCTGGTGGGCCCTGCCATGGAGGCGTTGTTCGCCCAGAAGCGGATCCCGGCGCCCATTCCGACGCCTGCACCTGCCTCGAACTGAGCCTCCATTCACCGATGAAATGCCGGTGGGTTCGGGGTGTTGAACTGAGAAAAAGTGCCCTCTGAACTAACTGGGATGTTTGATGTTCCTTAAGAATTGATCAACCGGGCTCGGAAAGGCACTTCCGGTGTAGATGTCGCATGACGTCGGCGCCGCGGCGGCGGTGTTCGACGACGATCATCTCGTGGCAGTGCACCGCGTGGGTGATGATGCTGGCCACCCAGTCAGGGTTGTCTGACCTGTTGGCCGGGAAGGTCCCTTGCGCCGAGCCTCGGATCAAGTCCGGGTCGGCCAACCCGTCTCCGAAGCTGACCACGGTGATCGCAGGGATGTGCGCGGGCGCGGACAGTATCGACAACCTCGGCGTGCTGCGCAGCGACGAGATAGAGACACTTTTCGACAGCGTGTCCGCGCCCTCGACCATCGGAACGTTGTTGCAGGAGTTCACTTTCGGACAAACCCGGGTACTGGAATCAATTTCGCGTGAGCCGACGCCGATGAGTTCATCGACGGTCCCTCGACCCACATACGCTCGGGACGCTTCGGCGCGATTTCGGCCTGGATCCCGTGCGCCGCGATCGCCCACACACTGCTGCGCGCAGTCGGCGTGTCCGCGGAGCCATCCGACCTCTCCATCGGGTACGTGGTCAGAGACTCCGGCTGAAGAACGAAGCGATGTCCGAAGCAACCCCTTGCTGCGCCTGGCGATCGGTGTACAGCGTCAGATGATCGGACTTGGGAACGATGGTCAGCTCCTTTGCCTCTCCAGGGATCTGGCCGAAGGCGTCGACCGCGAGATCCCAGTGGGTGTGGTCGTCACCCTCTGCGATCACCAGCTTGACCGGCTTGCCGACCAGGCGACGGAGGTACGGGCCGACGTGATAGCCGAGCAGCAGCTCGGAGGACTCCCAGGTGGCCCGTCCGAGGTAGTTCGGCGCCTCCCGATCCTTGAGCATGCGGAAGGTTTCCTTGCTCCTCGGGAAGGGCCAGGTCGACAGATCTCCCTCACGTGCCGGCTGGTGTTCGATGTAGCCCACCTCGCCGGTTCGGTACTGCTCGCGCCGCATGTCGAGCAACGCCTGCTGGAAGCGCCGGAAGCCGATGGTGCCGTGGGCAAGTCGCATGTTCTGGTAGCCGTCGATGACGGGGACAACGCCGCACAGTGCCTTCACCCGGCTGTCCTCTGCGCCGACCTGGAGGACGTGCCCGCCGCTATAAGAGATTCCCCAGACACCGATGCGCTCCGCGTCGACGGCGTCGAGCCCCTCGGCGAAGGTGATGGTGTTGCGGTAGTCGGCAACCTGCTTAGCCGGGTCGATGTGTTGACGCGGCTCACCGGTGCTGTCTCCGAAGCAACGGTAGTCGAACACCACCGCGGCGAGCCCAGCCTCCGCGAAGGCACGCGCGTACGTCGGCTGGGCGAGCTCTTTGACATAGCACCATCCACCCGCCATCACGACCGTCGGGTGCGGCCCCGGGGTGTCGGGCAGATAGAGATCGGCGGAAAGGGTCTCGCCGTCGCTGGGGATGGAAAGGGACTGCGGTTCGATCACGTGACTCGTTCTCCTCATCTTCGGTGGTTCAGTACGCCGCGATGTCGCGGATCTCTGCGTAAATGCGGTCCTCGGTCGGGACCACGTGATCCTCCAGGTGCTGGCCGACGGGGATCGGGATGCGCTTGGACCCCACCCGCCGGACCGGTGCGTCGAGGTCGGTGAGCAGCTGGTCGGCTGCGCGAGAAGCCACCTCGCCGCCCCACCCGCAAAACTCGACGGCCTCGTGGACGATGAGGAGCCGGTTGGTCCGACGCACCGAGCGCGCGACGGTCTCGAAATCGAGTGGCCAGAGATATCGCAGGTCGACGACCTCGCACTGGACGCCGTCGGCGGCTGCCCGCTCTGCGGCCGCGAGCGCCCGCGGCACCATGCGACCGGCAGAGACAATGGTCACGTCGTCGCCGGCCCGGACTACGCGCGCATCCATCGACCGATATCCCTCGGTCTCATCGACCTCCTCTACGGCGCGAAAGTAGAGGTACTTGTTCTCCAGGAAGATGACGGGGTCGTCGGTGCGGATGGCGTGCCGCATCATCCAGTACGCGTCGGACGGAGTGCTCGGCATCGCCACGATCAGGCCTGGGATGTGTGCGTAGATCGTCTCGAAGCTCTGCGAATGCTGCGGGCCGTGGTTGGTCCCGGCACCTCCCGGCAGGCGCACGACCATGGGCGCGTTGAACTGCCCGTTGCTCATGTAGTGAATCTTCGCCGCGAAGTTGAACAGCTGGTCCATCGCCTGGGTGGAGAAATCGGAGAACATGATCTCTACGACCGGGCGCATTCCCTCCGTCGCGACCCCCACGGCGAACCCCGTCAGCGCTCCCTCCGCCAGGACCGAGTCCATCACCCGGTCACTGCCGAACCGATCGATGAGCCCCTTGGTGACAGCGAAGACGCCGCCGAGCTGACCGACTTCCTCGCCCATGATCACGACGTTCTCGTCGATTGCCATCTCCGCGGCCATTCCCTCACGGATCGCCTCGAGGAATTTGAGTTCAGGCATTCCAGTGCAGACCTTTCGTGCTGTAGACGAACATCTCTGCGGTCTCGGCCGCCGGTACCGCGCCGGCCTCGCCCTTCTCGATCGCCTGCCGGACGGTCTCGGCGACTTCTTCGTCGACCGCTTCGGCCTCGACCGGACGCAGCCGACTCCGCAAGAGCGCCAAGGGGTCGTGCATATCGAGCCAATCGGCGCCGTCCCGTTTGCCGCGATACATGTAGTCGGCGTCGGTCAAGCTGTGCGGTCGGACCCGGTACACCCCGACCTCGAGGAACGCCGGAACACCGGTGCGCACCAGCGCGACGAGTTCCTGGGCCACGGCGTAGACGTCACGCACGTCGCGCCCGTCGACGTACCGCGCCTCGATACCAGACGCGGCGGCCTGGCGCGCGATCGAGCCCGGAGGTCCGAAGACCCGCTCCGCCGACATCGAGTGCGCCCAGCCGTTGTTCTCGCAGACGAACAAGCACGGCGCGGACCAGTGCCGCGCGGTGCGGATGGTCTCGGAGAAGACGCCATTGGCAAAGCCACCGTCGCCAGCGAAGGCCACCGCGATCCCGGGCTTGCCCAGCCGCCGCCGCGCCCAGCCGGCGCCGGCCGCCCACGGGAGGGTACCGCCGACAATGGCGGACTCGCCGTAGAAGTTCACGCTCCGGTCGTGCAAGTGCATCGACGCGCCGCGTCCGCCCGTGGTTCCGTGAGTCTTCCTGTAGAGCTCACCGATGACAGCGTCGGCGGTAACGCCCTTGGCGATCGCATGTCCGTGGCCGCGGTGGTTGCTGGTCACGATGTCGTCCGGGCCGAGTGCGGCGCACACTCCCGCCGCAGCCGACTCCTGTCCCAGCGAGGAGTGAAACGAGCCGTTGATTCGGCCCTGTCGGTGAACTCGTTCGATCCCGCTTTCGACCTCGCGGATCAGCAGCATCGTCCGGTAGAGCGCGACGTCCGAGGCGCGGTCCACCTCCGGGGTGGTCAGCACGTGTGCCTGCGGGGTAGTCACGATCCGCCTCCTGCTCGTATTGTGGTCACGTGCTCGTATAGTGCACCATGCGGAACGTCCGGTCAACGCCGGCGGAACCGTTTCGCCCGCCGAAGCCGCTCACCGAAGGAGCACCGTGTCCAATTCCGTCGTCTTGCCCACCCTCGGCGAGTCCGTCACCGAAGGCACCATCGCGAGGTGGCTGAAGTCGGTCGGCGACCACGTCGCGGTAGACGAGCCGCTCGTGGAAGTGTCCACCGACAAGGTCGACACCGAAATCCCTTCCCCGACTGCGGGTATCCTGTTGGAGATCCTCGCCGCGGAGGACACGACGGTCACCGTCGGGGACCCCATCGCGATCGTCGGCGAGCCTGAGCTGGACACCACCGCGCCGGCCAAAACCGCGCCCGACCCGCTGGCGCCAGCCGTGGCCTCCCCCTACCGCGCGCTCCGCTACACCCCGCTCGTCCGGCGGCTCGCGGCCGAGCACAACGTCACCCTCGCGGACCTGACTGGCACCGGCCGCGACGGACGGGTCCGCAAGCAGGACGTCCTCGCCGCGGCGGGGAGGTCCATCCAACCCGCCACAGCGCACAACCCCACGACTACGGCGGCCCCAGCCGCACCCAGCCGGCCCGCACCGCCCTCGCCCGCTCCCGGGGTGACCGGTCCCGAACGCCGCGTGCAGCTGAGCCGCCGGCGCCGCGAGATCGCCACTCAGATGATGGAAGCGCTGCGTTCGTCGGCGCCCCTGACGACTGTCATCGAGGTCGACGTCACCAACATCTCCCGGTTGTGTGAGCAGTCAGAGGATGCATTCCTGGAGCGCCATGGCATTCAGCTGACGTTCCTGCCGTTCGTGACCAAAGCCGTTGCGGACACCCTGACCAGCCACCCCATGCTCAACGCTTCGCTCGACCTCCACGCCGGCGAGGTTGTACTGCACAACCACCAGAACATCGCGATTGCCGTCGACACCGAGACCGGGCTTTACATGCCGGTCGTGCGCGAGGTCGGCAACCTCTCGGTGCCAGGACTGGCCCGCAAGATCGACGATCTGACTGCACGGGCACGCAGCCGGTCACTGGAAACCGACGAGCTGACCGGAGGCACGTTCACGATCACCAACACCAGCAGCCGCGGCACCCTGTTCGACACACCGATCATCAACCACCCACAGGTGGCGGTTCTGGGGATCGGATCCGTCGTCAAACGGCCGGTCGTGACCGACAGTGCGGACAACCTCGGCGAGACCCTTGCAATACGGAGCATGGTCTACCTGTCGCTGACCTACGACCATCAGCTGCTCGACGGCGCCGACGCCGCCAGCTTTCTCAGTGACTTGCGGACACGACTGGAGTCGGGCCGATTCGACGCCTGAGAGCCCTGAAAGGTCCAGCAGCCGTGACCACCGCGTGCGACGTGAGCCGGAACGCGACTGTTCGGGGCATGGACAGAAACTGTGCGGGCGATGTATAAAAAGCCGTTCCCTATGCGAGCGAATGCTCGCATAACGAGCGCAAGGAGAACGAGTTGGCGAAGAATGCGCGGCACGCCCCCCCCACGGGGGGCCCTGGATTGTTCGACGAGATCGTTCTCAGGGATGTGGCCGTGCGCAACAGAGTATGGATGTCGCCGATGTGTCAGTACTCAGCCTGCGAAATCGGGGGCGTCGCAGGAATGCCGACTGACTGGCATCTCGCGCATCTGATGACACGTGCCTGCGGAGGTGCCGGACTCATAATCGTCGAGGCCACCGCGGTCTCACCGGAGGCTCGTATCACCCCGAGCGACCTCGGAATCTGGAGCGACCACCACATTGCGCCGCTGAGGCGCCTCTCCTCTGCCATCCGCGAGGCAGGCGCAGTCCCGGCGATCCAACTTGCGCACGCGGGCCGGAAGGCATCAACTGACCTGCCCTGGCGGGCACGCGGCCGAAGGTTGTTGCCGGAACAGGGCGGATGGACTCCGCTGGGGCCTGTCTCCGATCCGGTCTGGGGCGCTCAGGCAATACCGGTGGAGCAAATGTCAGACATCGCAGAACAGTTCGGCGCAGCAGCCCGCAGGGCAGCCGCCGCGGGATACGAAGCCGTCGAGATACACGGCGGGCACGGGTATCTGCTCCACCAGTTCCTGTCGCCCTCCAGCAATTCACGCACGGACGCCTACGGTGTCGACTTCGCCGGCAGATCCAGGCTCGCCATCGACGTGTTCCGAAGCGTACGAGAGAACTTCCCTCGCGGGCTTCCCGTCTTCTTCCGACTGTCCGCGACCGACTGGGCACCCCGAGGCGAACCCGCGTGGGACCTCACGCAAGCAACGCGCCTTGCACAAGAGCTGGACACCCTCGGCGTCGACCTCATCGACGTGACCAGCGGCGGTCTCATCAAAGGGGCCCGCATCGACGTGTTTCCGGGCTACCAAGTCCCGTTCGCCAGGCACATCAAACAAGCCGTCAGTAGGTCTGCCGTGTCCGCCGTCGGCAAGATCACCGATCCCACACATGCGGAGTCCATCGTCGGCGCCGGAGACGCAGATGTGGTCCTCGTCGGCCGCGCGCTCCTGGAAGAGCCGTACTGGGTACGAAATGCGTCGCGGGCAGTGCGTATCCCCTTCCCCGATCAGTACGAATGGGCCGTTGGCCCACGGGGAAACAGCGACTTCACCGAACCGAAGAGCGCCACACCGACAACGAGAGAAGCATGAGTATGCCGAGCGCACAGACCACGGCCTCGACCCGAGCGGAGATCCGGCGGGTCACCGCGGCGGGCACCACCGCCAACGCTCTCGAGTACTACGACTTCTTTCTGTACGGCACCGCCGCCGCGCTCGTGTTCAACGTGCTGTTCTTTCCCGACCTCTCCCCCATGATCGGCACCATCGCCGCATTCGGTACGTGGGGAGTGGGTTTTATCGCACGGCCGTTCGGCAGCATCTTCTTCGGCCACTTCGGCGACCGTCTCGGACGTAAGAACGTGCTCATTGTGACCCTGGTGACGATGGGGTCAGCCACGACGCTGATCGGCGTTCTGCCCACCTACGACACCGCCGGCATCTGGGCCCCGATCCTTCTCGTGACGATGCGCTTCATCCAGGGGTTCGCGGTCGGAGGCGAATGGGGCGGCACCACTTCCCTTATTGCCGAGCATTCACCGAACTCGCAGCGCGGGTTTTACACAGGTCTCAGCCAGTCCGGTGTCTCATCGGGCTTCGTGCTCTCCGCCGGCGTTGTTGCCCTCGTGACGATGCTCCCCGACGAAGCGCTTCTGTCCTGGGGCTGGCGGATCCCGTTCCTTCTCTCGATCGCGCTGCTCGCCATCGGGCTCTACATCCGCCTTCAAGTATCCGAGTCCCCTTTGTTCCAAGAGGCTCAGACCGCCCACGACCGGCGCCCGCAAAAAAGCAGTCCTGTCTTCCAAGCCATTCGCTACAACCCTCGGTCGATGTTCGTCGCGATCGGCGCGCGTGTCGGGGAGACCAGCGGCGCCTACATGATTCAGACCTTCGTCCTCGTCTATGCGACGACAACCCTCGGACTGGATCGCTCGACTCTCCTCTGGATCCTCGTCCTTGCCGTCACGATCGAGTTGGCCACCATCCCGATCTTCGGCTCCCTGTCCGACCGGGTCGGTCGGCGCCCGGTGTACCTGATCGGGGCCGGTTGCCTTGGCCTGTTTGCGTTTCCGCTCTTCGTGCTCATCAACACAGAGTCCTTGCTGTGGATCACCATCGCCCTGATCATCGGGATGGCACTCTGCCACGGCGCGATGGTCGGCGCTCAAGCAGCCTATTTCGCAGAGCTTTTCGACACCGGCAGCCGGTACAGTGGGGCCGCTCTGGGCAACAGCATAGGAGGATCCCTCGCTGGTGGACTCACACCGATCGTATCCCTCACCCTGCTGGAAGTGACCGGAACAGTCTGGGCTGTCGCCGCTTTGTTGTGCGGCCTCGCACTCATCACGGTGCTGGCGATCGTGCTGGGGCCAGAAACCCGGGGCCGGGTTCTCAGTGAGCCGCTCCGGCCCCACCACGGTGTTGCCTCTAGTGAAGATCCCCAGCCCGGCCCACGGCTTTGACGGATCTGGGTCCAGAACATGACTCAGGAGTTGACAGTCGACTACGACAGACGTCCGGGCGGGTCGACAGCTTGCGAGCCTCGTCCAACATGTCGAGAGACCATGCGATTGGTGTTCTCGGCGCCGGTCGGCGCAAACGGGGAAATCGCCTGGGCTACTGAGCCTTTCGACCTTAAGGGCCTGCGCACCTTTCAACTCGGCGCAGGGAACCCACCCGCCGCACAGCCGATGCCCACCACCGGTTCCCAAAAGCCGCAGCTAGGAGCAGGTCCTTCCGGAATCACCGCGAAGTCGGTTTCCGGGCACCCGATCACCGGAGTTCAGAGGCTGTTCTGTTGCGCCTGGATCAGGCACTCGATCTCGTTGGCCGCCTGCTGCAGCTGAGGCGCGATGACGTCCTCGATCTCTCCGCGTTCGATGACGCGGACGTAGGCGGCATTGATCGCCGCCGCGGGTCGGCCGTCCGGGCCGAGCACCGGGACGGCGACACCCCGCATACCCTCGTCGACTTCCTCATCAATCACCGCATAGCCGAGTTGGCGTGCCTGGCGGATGCGTTCCCACACCTCGGCGGTCGATGTTGCACCCTTCGCCGTCCTCGCGACGACATCGGACGCAGCAAGCACAGCGTCGACTTCGGCGTCGGGGAGTCGGGACAGGATCGCCCGGCCTTGGGAGGAGCAATAGGCAGGCAGCGTGCTTCCGACGGTCAACCGGATATCGAGCAAGCTCGGACCGCGTAATCGCAGAATGTACTGGATATCCGTCCCACGGAGCACCGACATGTTGATCGTCGTGCCCAGCGCCTCTCGAGTGCGACGAAGGACCGGCTCGGCGATTTCGGCGAGAACCAGCCCACGCAGCGCGATCTGGCCAAAAGCGACCATCTTGCTTCCGGGCCGGTACTTCCCGCTGGGCAGCACCTCGAGGTAGCCGACGTGCACCAAGGACTGGCAGAACCGGTAAACAGTTCCGCGGTTCAGCCCGGTCATCCGGACGATCTCCTGCTCGGTCCACTCACCCGGCTCCCGGGTGAACAGATCCAGGATGGACGCAGCGCGCACCACCGACTGAATCAATGAGCTCGGCACGTCGTCGTCCAACTCGCACCTCCCCTGACTAGATCTTCGACCGTGTGGGCGTCACGCAGCCTTCCAAACGACCTTCTCCGGATGCAACACACCTTTGAGGCGTTTCGCTCCGGTCGCGTCGGCTGTGTAGACAGGCTGTCCCAGATAGCGCATCGCGAGACTGTTGATCAGTGCGTTGTCATCGTCGATCGAGAAATCCACCCGGCCTCGCACTTCCAGGTACCGATACGGGTTGTCGACCGCGTGCACCAGCAAGGACACGTTCGGGTTGCTCCGGATGTTGCGGGTCTTGAGACGTCCCTCGATCGTACTGAACACAGGAATCCCCGCCTCGTGGGCCACCCAGACGACCGATGACTGTACGCGTCCTCCGGTTCCGGCTGTGGAGAGCACGCCGCAGTTCAGACCACTGAGCAGTTCCACAGCGTCGACCGGGATCAACGGGGCATTCACTGGTTGCGCTCCGTCCGGGACGGGGCAACCGAGTCGAACGGCACCCGGCGTCGGTACTGCGCTGCCGCGGCCTCCATCGTCACGAACTCGACGCCCGGATGCCTGGCGACGTACTGGATGAACCGCTCCAGCATCGCCGCGATCTGCGGCCGCCCCGACGCGTCGGGGTGCGTGTTCAGCGAGAACACGGCGTAATCCATCTCCCGGTAGATCCAGTCGAATTGGTCTCTCCAGTCCTGCTCGATCGAGCGCGGGCTGACCCAGCCGTGGCTGTTGCTCATCTTCTTGATGAACACCATCGGCGTGAAGTCACTGAGGTACCAGTTCGGCGGGAGGACCACCAGGTCGACCGGGGCTCCGCTGACGTATGGCCTCATCCACGACTCCGCGGCTTGGTCATAGTCGATCGCAGTCCAACTGTCACCCGAGCGCGCATAGAACGGCGTGAAGTCGTCGAACTGCTGCGTGTGATCGTAGGAGAACCCGTTACGCACCAGCAGGTCGATGGTGTTCTCGGACAGCTCCAACCACGGCGCGACATAGCCGACGGGAGGCCGGCCGCACAGTCTGTCGATGAGCTCGATGGACTTCTCGAGGATCACCCGCTCCTGTTCCAGGCTCAGCGATGTCGGGTTCTCGTGCGTGTAGCCGTGGGCGCCGATCTCATGCCCGGCGTCGGCCACCATTTGCATCTCCCGCGGGAACGACTCGATGGAGTGGCCGGGGATGAAGAAGGTCGCCGGCACCGAGTGACGCTCGAGGAGACGAAGCATGCGCGGGATTCCGACCTCGGCGGCGAAGACACCTCGTTGGATGTCCGCGGGCGAGTCCTCGCCACCGTAGCTGCCGATCCACCCTGCGACGGAGTCGACGTCGACCCCCACACACACCTGGATCTTCTTCATCTGGATTTCCTTCCGAGGAGAGGGTGGTCGGTCAGGCACGAGCCGCGGCGACACGTGCACGACGCTTGGCGACCAGTCGCGAAAGTGCCACTGCGAGCACCAGGGCCGAACCGTAGAAGAGGTCTTGGACGAAGCTCGCAAAGCCCAGGATCGAGAGGCCCGAGATTCCAGTGACCAGGAAGTAGACCGCGATCAATGCGCCGATCGGGTTGAAAAGTCCGGGTTTGATCGCGGCTGAACCCAAGAAGGCTGCGGCAAAGGCGGGCATCAGGTAACTGCTGCCCGACGTCGGGTCCGCTCCCCCCAATGTGCCGACGTAGACCACGCCGGCCAGGGCGGCGAACAGCGCGGACAGGGCAAAGCCAATGACCCTGACCCGGTCGACACGGATGCCGCTGAGATGGGCGACCGTCCGACTCTTGCCGACAAACAGCATCCGCTTGCCAAGGCTCGTCCGCTCGAACAGGTAAAGAACGATCAAACAGGCGCCCAGACCGAAGTAGAACGCGAGCGGCACTCCGAGCCAACGCGTCCCGATCACCACGTTGACCAGGTCCGTCGAGACGCCGCTGATCGTCTGCGAATCGCTCAGCCACAGTGCCAAACCGGTGTAGACCGTGCCCGTGCCGAGGGTGACGATGAAGGGGTTGATGTCGAAGAAGACACTGACAAAGCCGTTGACCAGGCCTACCGTTACGCCGATGGCGGCCGCGAGCGCCACACAGACCCAGATGTTCACACCGTGCTGAGCATTCAGTACCGCTACTGTCATCGCCGACAGCGTCATGACGCCACCGATGGACATGTCGTAGTCGCCGCAGCGTAGGGCGATCAGCAGACCGGAGCTCAGCACCACCAGAGCTGCCTGGGACCCGAACATCGCGGCGAAGTTGGACCAGGTCAAAAAGGAGTCCGGGCGCAGCACGCCGAAGAAGACGATGACCGCCGCCCACACGACCAGGAGCCCATAGCGGTTGGCAAGGTCGACGCTGCCCGCTCGAGAGCGTCGCGCCGCCGGCGCGGTATCGGAAGGGGTCTCCTTCTCAGACAGCACTGACACGGCCACTCTCCTCTGCGGAATCGATGAGTTTTCCCATGCACGCGGCCGAGATCGAGGCCTTTGTGGCCGCGGCCGTGCCAAGCTCGGCGCTGACGCGCCCGCGCTCCATGACGAGGACCCGGTCGCACATCTGCGCGAGCTCCTCGTGGTCCGCGCTGGCCAGCAGGACAGCCGTCCCCTGGCTTGTGGCTACCTCGATCAGCCTGTAGATCTCCGCTCGTGCTCCGATGTCGACGCCCTGCGTCGGTTCTTGAAGGAGGAGCACCGCAGGATCGTCCTCGAGCCACTTACCCAGGACCACCTTCTGCTGGTTGCCGCCGCTGAGGTTCTCGATCGCCATGTGCGGGACAGGCGGCCGCACGGCGAATCGCTGCAGTGTCGCCGCCTGTTGCTTCCGAGCCGCTCCCACGCGCAGCCACCATGACCTGCCCCGGCTCGCCAACTTCTGCATCTGGATGTTCTCGCCGATCGTCAGACCGGCAACCACCCCTTGGGTCGGCCGGTCGGCCGGGACCAGGGCGATGCCGGACGACACGCTGCGTGCGGGCGTTGTCCCTCGGGCGTCGTACGCCGGCCGGTCGCCAAGCGCGATCTCGCCCGCCTTGGCGCCCTTTGCCCCATGAATCAGGTCGAGGACGTCGTCGTACCCGGAGCCGATGATCCCGGTCAGCCCCACGACCTCGCCGGCGCGGACAGTCAGGGACACCTGCTCGACAGCGGCTCCAGACAGGCCGGTCACCGTGAGAGCCACCGTCTCCGACATGGGTCCGGTCGGCCGACAATGGCTGCTCACGTCGCGGCCGGCGATCAGGCGGACCAGCTGGTCACGGTCGACGTCGGTCGACGGGCAGGTCGCGACGACCTGGCCGTCCCGTAGCACGGTGATGTCGTCCGCGTGCGCAATTGCCTCGTCGAGGTCGTGGGAGACGAAAACAACTGACCCGCCCTCGTCGGCGAACTGTCGGGCAGTCCGGAACAGTGCCTCTGCCCCCGAACGGGGAAGGAAAGCAGTCGTCTCGTCGAGAAACAGCACGCCTGACGCACCTCGCTGTTCCTTGTTCTCCGCGAGCAGATCGAGGCTGCGCGCCACGGCCACGAGAGCCCGCTCCGAGCGCGACAGGCTCGCCACGTCGACACGCGGGTTGATGTGGAGGCCAGCACGTTCCAGGCTTGCCATGGCTCGACGCACCTCGTGGCGCATCGACACCGACAGACCTGCTCCGATGAGCCAAGGCATCCGCAGGTTCTCCGCAACGCTCAGGCCATCAATCAGTCCGAGGTCCTGGTGCACAAAGGCAAGGCCAAGTGACCGCGCCTCCCCTGGCCGCAATGGCGTCTGGACGGGGTGGCCACCTATCTCGATGACCGCCCCCGAATCCGGCGTGACAACCCCGGCGAGGATCTTGATCAACGTCGACTTGCCACAACCGTTGGGACCGAGCAGGGCGTGGATCGTTCCGGACCTGAGCTGCAGCGAGGCCTCGCTGACCACGCGGTTGGCGCCGTAGGTTTTGCTCACACTCGCTGCGTGGAGGCTGACGTCGCCGGGCGGGTGCGTCCTGGTGGGCACGATCATCCCTCGCCTCGTGGCCACACCGATACGGGGTGCCAGTCGGCCAGGGAGTAGTAACCGGGCGCCGCTGCGGCGATCCACGCCAGGGCGTTCACCGCCACAGCGGCACCGGTACGCGCGGCCGGAAGCCCCGGGCTGACTGTCAGCCGCGTGTCCGGGAGTCCCTCGGCGGTGAAGCAGACCTCGTCCACGACCGGCAGTCCCCCCGCGGCGGGGTCGAGATGCAGGTCGAGCTCCAGCCTGATCCGTTCCGTCCCGTGGACGCGCACGCTCGCCGCCTGGTTTACGTGGATGACCTGGCCGGGTTCGAAGGTGGTGGCGCCGACGGTGACCGGTACACCGGAGCTGTGCGGCTCGAAAGTCTGGACAACTTCTACACCCTCACGCCAACCCAGTCGCCAGGCGAGGTAATGGCCGGTCTGGATGTATCCGACATGGCCGTTGACCTGCCCGCGCTCGACGGCGTCGGCGAACTCGTTCAGTGCCAGCCCCAGGCCGACGTCGCGCAGGCGCTGCGGATCGAACGGCGCCATGTCCACAACCCGACGGCAACGGACACCGTCCACTCGGGGCAGGCCGCCGGCAAAAACCGCCGGCACGTAGTCGAAGATGAAGCCCGGGTTCACTCCTGCCGCGGTGACGGCGATCGCATGTTTACGCGCCAGGGCGTCCAGCGCGTCGATCGCCGCAGCGGTTTCCACCGTGGGGAACGACAGCTCCTCACAGGTGCTGACTACCGAAACTCCTGCGGCGGCACAGGCCGCCAGCGCCTCCTCCTGAAGCCCGATCTTCGGCGCGGTGGCCATCAGCACCACCTCAGGGCCGGTTGCAAGCAGCTCGGCGATTCCGCGGCGGAGATCGCCACCGACGGCGTCGCGGCCGCCCGAGCGGTTGGCGATACCCGTCAACAAAACCTGTCCACTGCGCTCTCGCAGGTTCTGCGCTACCGCGCGAGCCAGCGCCCCATACCCCAGAATCCCTACTCGAAGCGGAGCTTCAGCTTGTTTCGCCTTCATCCCATTCCCCACAATTTGAGATAGCCATCGACATACGAGTCGCCCCAACCCTGGTCTTGGACCGGCGGATTGCCGACCGCATCGATATTGGTTTTGTCGAACATCCGGATCGGGAGACCTGCGGTAGCGAGCGCGGGCTGTCCGCTGAGGATGCGCAGCGCCTGGTCTACGGTCGCCCACGCAATCCAATCCGATGAATAGCCGGCGTCTTGGGCGACAACACCGTCGGCGACGCTCCTGAGAACCCCCAGCGATGCGTCCCCGGTCGTGATCTGGACCTTGCCGGTACGGCCGGCCTGCTCGATGCCGGACGCGGCCGGGGGTGCCATGCCGTCGTAGATGGAGATGATCCAGTTGATGTCCGCGTCCGCGGCAAGCGACGATTGGACCTTTGTCGGGATTTTTGTGGCCCAGTCAGCGAGCTTGGTGTCGATCACGCGGTACTTGCACGCGTTGCCGCACCGCTTTTCCAGCTCCGCGACAACCGCTTCTTGGAGCGGCCCGGTCGACGGGAACTCGGAGGCGATCAACACCAGCGCGTTCAGCGATTCTCCGGAATTGGCTATCGCATAGTCGGTGACGAGGCTCTGTAGCTCGACAGAGGGGAGCGTAACCAGCGCGTCGACATTGTCCGGGAGCGCGGTGCCGTCCGGGTAGAGGGAAGCGACGATCACCTTCACTCCGGCCGCGCGCGCCTCCTTCAGCTGAGGCTGAAGCAGCGCCGGGTCAGGGGCGCCGCTGAGGACGAGGACGTCCGCCTTTTCGTTGATCGCCTGCTGCACGCCCTGGGTCCACTGGTCCGGCTGGCCCTGGTTGGCGTAGTACTTGTAGCGGACGCCAACTCGCTCGGCGACGTCCGCCATGTTCTCGTTCATCGCTTCGAGATAGGGGATGGAACTCGAGGCGGGAATGTTGAAAATGAGCTTTCCCGTGGCCTCAGCGGCGTCGAAGGCGGGCCCCGGCGCCTCGAATACGGGCTCGGCCAGCGCGGCCGTGTATGCCTCGCGGGCCCCATCGACATCCATCGAGTCGGCACCATCCACGCTGGTGGCCCCCGATCCCACGGAAGAGCATGCGGCCAGTGACATGCACGCCACCGCGCTTGCGACCCAACGCATCACGTTCACGAATGTTCCTTTGCTCGCTATGCGGGCATTTGCCCACAATGTGCGCATACCTTAGGCGCACGCCGGCGCCGGCGTCAATGGGAGCCGCCATCCACACTGTGTCGACGTCGACCGGCAACACGGAGGCGGCTGAGCAAACCCGCTCAGATCAGCGCCCCGCGCTTCGACGGTCGGCAGACAACCGCGGTGACTCCGCGGGCCGCGGCGTGTCCGCCGCGGACGAGCACACCGACCGAGCGCAGCAGGTTGTGGGCGATCGCGGCGCACAGGATCCAGGCCGATTTCGCGCCGAAGCGCCTCGCAGGCATGTGGGCCAAGGGTCCGTCGACGAAGACGGCTTCGATGACGGCGTGGCGGCGGTGGCCCACCGCCCCTGGGACACTCACTGGATTGTCCTGTGGGGCAACACTATCGGCTACAGCCCACCCGCGACCGTCACCACCTGACCATCCCCCGAAAGGCTCAACCGGACAACATAGGAAAGCCAGCGAGAGCAGTCCCTCACCACCTCACCGGAATAAGTCCACGGGCTGTGAAGAAGGCAGCCCGCAACCCGGCCCTAGCTGCGGCGCAAGAGCTCCAGCCGCGCGAATCGGCTGGCCGCCCGCGACACCAGCGCTACCTCCGCGGCCTCACCCGCATTCAGTTCGCCTGCAGGCCTTTCGATCTCAGGTTCGGAGCCCAGCGGTGACAGCATCACGCCGTGCCGGGCCCGCACCATGCGGACGCCAGTAGCCGATGCCAACGCCGCTCCCACCACCACACCGTTGTCGAACACCAGTCGCTCCAGCGAACCCGACGTGTTGAGTTCCTCGCCGTCGAGCGTGGACAACCAGTTCTCCAGGCTGTCGGTGGGTCGCTCGGCGTCCAGGTCGATGGTCGCCAGCACCGTCGCCTCGATGGAGCCACCCGGGCCCGTGTAAGTCACCGACAATCGCGGATCGTGCACACGCGTGTAGAGCAGGCCGAAGCGCGATGCGACACACGCCGAGCCCCAATCACGCAGTGCCGCGCCATGAAAGGTGGGGAGTCGGCTGCCCCTGGGTTCGGGTTGCGCGGGCCCGTCGACCACCCGCACCGGAACCTCGGGGTCCACGGCGGTCACCGGGTCGAAATCCTCGGTGAGGGAACGTAGGTACTCCACGGTGTCGGGGTCGGTGAGGCCGAACGCGCCGTCGATGGACTGCGCTTGAGCGTCGACGAGGATGACATCCAATCCGACCTCCCGCGCGGCGATCGCCGTGGCGACGCCGAGGCGCCCACCGACACAGATCACGTCGGCGACGTCATCCCAGTCGATGTCGTCGGACTCCTGGCTGGCGTCGGCATCGGAGACACGGAACTGGCGCGGGCGGTACTCACGGTCCTCGTCCACCCAGCGACCGGCCGCCTTCACACCGGCATACCCGGCGCTGCCATCGTCCGACTCACCCGTGAACGTGGCATGTTTGGCACCCATGGCTCCAAGTATGCCGACCTTCGATGGGGTCTCCGTCGACGAACCAAGAGTCTTCACGGATGGGAGTTTACATACCTTTCGTCTGTTTTCTCTCGGGTGTCATGACTTAGAGTATTAACAGGGGGTGCCCGGCCCACGCGCACGGGTGCTCTCTGTGAAGGAGGCAGGTGATGAGGTGCACAGTGCACACGTGCTGGACCGCGCGGTGACAGAATCCCGGGACAGCGGAACCGAAACAGCCCGAGAACAGATCCTGCGGGCCGCCACCAGGCAGTTCGCCCGTCGCTCGTACCACCTGGTGAGCCTGGATGACATCCTCGGCGACGCCGCCGTCACCAAGGGCGCCATGTACTTCCACTTCACGTCGAAGTACGCGCTGGCGCTGGCCATCATCGACCGCTACATCGAACTGTGCAACGAGACCCTCGCCGAGCAGCTCCGGCTGCAACGCTCCGGGCTGGAAACGCTGATCGACGTGTCCTATCAGATGGCCGTCCAGGACCTCACCCTCGACACCGCCAAGGCCGGCATCCACCTGACCGAGGCGGTCGGACGCACCGACGGACTACAGACCAAGCGCATCGCCGACTTGACCACGGCCCTCGGCGAGATACTCGGACGCGCCGTCGAGGAAGGCGACGTGGCTCCGGACCGTGACCCGGCACAGGTGAGCCACCTGCTGGTCTCCCTCTACGCCGGGCTGCGCCAAACCACCGGCCTGGACGACGGTCCTGCGCTGCTGGCCCACGTCCAGAGCTCCTGGTCCCTGGTACTGCCGGGGTTCGTCGTCCCCGACCGAGTGGGGTACTTCACCCAGCTGGTGCGACGCCGGACACGTGTCGCGCTGGCCAAGGTGAACCATCTAGGCTGAGGCCCGCTCAGCTTCGCGGCGATGGGGGGTTCGGAGGCGATGGCGCAGCAGGCGCGCTCGCAGGCGACCCGGCAGAAGATCATCGACGCTGCCGTCGAGCTCTTCAACAGCAACGGCTACGCCGGCACCGGCCTCGGCGACATCATCGAACACGCGGGACTCACCAAAGGCGCGCTGTACCACCACTTCGAGTCCAAGGAAGTGTTGGCGTCGGCCATCATCAACGCCACGTCCTCGGCGGTGCTCGACGCCCTGCGCGGTCTTGCCGACTCCCCCGCCCCCGCGATGGAGAACCTCGTACACGTCTCCTTTGTGATCGCCGACCTGGTGGCTGGGGACCCGACAGTGCGGACCGGCTCACAGCTGATGCGCGCGCTCAGCGAGTTCAATGAGGTTGCCCTGCAGACCTATTCGCTGCTCGGGGCACAGGTGGTCGCGTTGGCTCGGCAGGCGGGCATCGAAGGCGACCTGCGTGAGGCAGTGCCTCCCGAAGCAGTCGGAGAGCTGTTCATGAGCACGTTCTTGGGCATCGAACTGCTGTCGGTCGCAGAATCCGGCGGCCGCGACATGCCCGGCAGGCTGGGCCGGGCCTGGAGTGTGCTGCTGCCCGCCATCGCCGACACCGATGCCGTGGCGTACTTCCAGGAGTTCGTCGACCGGGAGACCCAACGCCGCCGGTGACCGCTCAGATCTCCTCGAGCCAGAGCCGTTCGGTCAGATCGTGGAACACCACCAGCACCAGACGGTCGTCGTCGCGTCGCAACGCGGAGTGGCTCACCTGGGCGCGCACCGTAGAACCGTCGGCATGGCGCAGCTCCACCAGGTGCTCACCGCGGGCGCGAATAGAGGGCACCGGCGATCCGCGATCCGGTGCGATCTGGAAGATCTCGCTGTAGGCCAGGGTGAGAACATGCTGAGCCGGATGCCCCAGCATGTCCGCAAACGCGGAATTGGCGAACAGAATGGTGCCGTCGTCGCTGATGGCAAGCACTGGCACCGGGAAACGCTCCAGCACCACCAACGCAGGCAGCTGCTGCAGGGTGTCGATGGGTGACCATTGCCCGTCACCGCGGCGGCGGTCCGACGGGGTCTCGTCACTCATCCCAGCCCCAGGTCCTCGAGGCCCAGCGCGCTGCGGTACGGAACTCCCTCGGCCTCGATGATCTCGGCGGCGCCAGTGGCACGGTCCACCACTGTCGCCACACCCACCACCTCGCCGCCGGCCTCACGGACCGCCCGCACGGCGGTCAGCGGCGAGGCCCCCGTGGTGCTGGTGTCCTCGACCACCAGGACCCGCTGTCCAGCGACGTCGAAACCCTCGATGAGCTTCTGCATGCCGTGCGTCTTGGCAGATTTTCGGACCACGAATGCGTCGATGGGACGGCCGCCGGCGTGCATGATCGCGGTGGCCACCGGGTCGGCGCCCAAGGTCAGTCCGCCCACCGCGGCGTAGTCCCAGTCACTGGTGAGCTCACGCATCAGTGAACCGATCAGCCGGGACGCGCGGTGGTGCAAAGTAGCCCGACGCAGGTCCACGTAGTAGTCCGACTCCTTGCCCGACGACAGGATGACGCGGCCGCGCACCACCGCCAGCTCGCGCACCAGCTCGGCCAGCTCAGCGCGGTCGCTGTGGGTCATCTCGGGTGCTGTCACGGTTTCCTCACGTTCTGTCGCGGCCTTTGCCCATTCTGGTGGCGAACCCCCGGACCAGTGTGCGGGGTGTAAGCCGGCTCACGGTGGTCAGGAGCTTGTACTGCCAACCGGGGACGATGACGACGACACCCTTGGCGACAGCCGCCATGCTGTCGCGCACCACGTCCTCGACGGTCAGCCAGAGTATCTCCCGGGTGCCCGCCATCTCGATGCCCGCGCGCTGGTGGAACTCGGTGCGGACAAAGCCCGGGCATACCGCGTGCACACTGACGCCACTGCCGTTCAGTGCTCCCGACAGGCCTTCGGTGAACGACACCACCCAGGCTTTGGACGCCGAATAGGTAGACCCTCGACCCGAGATCAATCCGGCGACGCTGGCGATGTTGATGACGGTTCCGGTTCCGGCGGCCAGCATGGCGGGCAGCGCCGCGCGGGTCAGGTGCAGCACCGCGGTGACGTTGACGTCCAGCTGCGACTGCAGCAGCGCCGGCTCGGCAGTCCAGAACTCCCCCGCCGTGCCGAAGCCCGCGTTGTTCACCAGGATGTCCAGCCCGGCGGCGGCCCGCTCAGCAACCTTCGCCCGATCCGCGGCCACCGAAAGGTCGGCGGGCAGGATGTCGACGTTGCGGCCGTGACGCCGGCGCAGGTCTGCAGCGAGCTCGGTGAGTCGGTCCGCATCCCGTGCCACCAACACCAGGTCGTAACCGTCTGCGGCGAGCCTGCGTGCGTAGCCTTCACCGAGGCCGGACGTGGGTCCGGTGATCAGTGCGGTGGGCGGGTGGGAGTGAGTTCCGGTGGCCACCCCGCAAGCCTAGCTACCGCTGGAAATGCGGAGTCTGGTGCCCGAGCGGCGGGGTGCGCCGAACGGGTTCCCGATGGTCGGGCTCACGCCGCACCATGTCCGGGGTCACGGCGGGGGCGGGCGGCAGTTCACCGGCGCGGGCCGGTGGCAGCTCGCCGGTCCGTCCGGCCGGGGCCAGCGGACGTCCTGGTGCCGCGTTGCGGCGGGATGAACCGGCCAGTGCCGCCTGCTGAGGCATGGGCGGCAGCACGCGCAGCAGGTCGTTGAACTGCCGCACTGTGCGCAGCCCCTCGTCCCATTGGGCGCGGGTACTGCTGATCGGCATGGAGACCAGCGTCCAGTTCTGCTCGTTCCACATGATCTCGGCGCAGTCCGGCGCGGTGTGGGCGAACGTGACCATGCGGCGGTCGCACGCGCGCCGGGCCGCGTCGAGGTTGGTGGAGTACACCATCCGCGGGCCGATGGCGCCCAGCAGCCACATGTCGTTCTCGCGCGGTTCCTTGATGCCCTTGAGCCGCAGATCCATCACCACGTTGGTGCCGACCTTGCGGTGCAGCGCGATGACGGTGGCGACGTCCTCGAGATCGAAGATGAAGACCGCTTCACCACGGATCTGTCCCAGCACGACATTGCGCGCGGTGACATCACCGACCGTGGACATCACACCGCGCTTCCAGCGCTTGAGGATGTCCGCGGACTCCGGCTCGAAGTCGAAACCGTGGGAGCGTGCCCACGACTTACGGCGACGACCGAGTCCACGACGTCGATCGTGGTCGACGTACATCAAAACGGCCGCACCCACGAAACAGAGTGCGGACAGCGTGAACCAGAGCGGGACCATTGCGACCAGACTATCGGTTACGCGTCGCGGGGTGAGAATCCACGGCATTACAAGCTGGTATCGATGACTTTCGCTCCTGCTAGCGGTCTACCTCCCTACGCACGAGAAACAGCGCAAGGAGACCCGTGAACATCGACCATGTCCTCGCTGTCGTCCCGGTCTCGGACCTATCGGTGGCTCGGTCCTGGTACCAGCAGCTGTTCGGTACGCCGCCCACCAACAACCCGATGCCGTCGCTGGTCGAATGGCAGGCGACCGGATCCGGCTGGGTCCAGGTGTCCACCGACGCCGGGCACCCCGGCACCGCCTCGGTGAACCTGGCCGTGGCTGATCTGGACGCCGCCGTCGCCGAGCTGTCCGGACGCGGATTGGCGCCCGGTGCAATCCGCGACGTCACCAAGGGCGTGCGGTTGTCGTCTCTGACCGATCCTGACGGCAACACCGTCACGCTGATCGGCAGTTTCCGGGTGGACTACTGACAAAGGCGCGCCTACCGCGGTTGTGCGGTAGGCGCGCCCTTGTCCTCTGGTCAGCCCAGTACCAGGTGCTCGCCGTCGGCGCCGAGGTTGACCGGCACCACGTCGCCGTCGTGCACCTCGCCGGCCAACAGCATCTTGGCCAGCTGGTCACCGATGGCCTGCTGCACCAGCCGGCGCAGCGGGCGGGCACCGTAGAGCGGGTCGAAACCGCGCTCCCCCAGCCACTTCTTGGCGGGCAGCGACACCTCGAGGGTGAGCCGTCGCTGCGCCAATCGCTTGGCCAGCTGCTTCAGCTGGATGTCGACGATCGACACCAGCTCCTCCGGGTTGAGCCCGTCGAAGATGATCACGTCGTCGAGCCGGTTGATGAACTCCGGCTTGAACGCCGAGCGCACCGCCGCCATCACCTGCTCCTCGGTGCCACCGGCACCCAGGTTGGACGTCAGGATCAAGATGGTGTTGCGGAAGTCGACCGTGCGGCCCTGGCCGTCGGTCAGCCTGCCCTCGTCGAGCACCTGCAGCAGCACGTCGAACACATCGGGGTGTGCCTTCTCGATCTCGTCGAACAGGATCACCGTGTACGGACGTCGCCGCACCGCCTCGGTGAGCTGGCCGCCCTGGTCGTAGCCGATGTATCCCGGCGGCGCTCCGACAAGCCGTGCCACGGAATGCTTCTCGCCGTACTCACTCATGTCGATGCGCACCATGGCGCGCTCGTCGTCGAACAGGAACTCCGCCAGTGCCTTGGCCAGCTCGGTCTTGCCGACACCGGTGGGGCCGAGGAACATGAACGAACCGGTCGGCCGGTTCGGGTCGGCGACGCCGGCACGCGAGCGGCGCACCGCATCCGACACCGCGGTGACGGCCTTGCGCTGTCCGATCACCCGCTTGCCGAGTTCCTCCTCCATCCGCAGCAGTTTGGCCGTCTCGCCCTCGAGCATGCGTCCGGCGGGGATGCCGGTCCAGGCCGACACCACGTCGGCGATGTCGTCGGGACCCACCTCCTCCTTGAGCATCACGTTCTCGCGGGCTTCGGCGGCGGGCAGCAGCGCGTCGAGTTTCTTCTCGACCTCGGGAATGCGGCCGTACCGCAGCTCGGCGGCCTTGGCCAGGTCACCGTCGCGCTCGGCTCGATCAGCCTCACCGCGCAGGGTGTCCAGCTGTTCCTTGAGATCGCGCACCACGTCGATGGCGCCCTTCTCGTTCTGCCAGCGGGTGGTGAGCTCGGAGAGCTTCTCCTTGTGATCGGCCAGTTCGGCGCGCAGCTTCTCCAGCCGGTCCTTCGACGCCGCGTCCTCCTCCTTGGCCAGCGCCATCTCCTCGATCTCGAGACGACGGACCAGGCGCTCCACCTCGTCGATTTCGACTGGGCGAGAATCGATTTCCATCCGCAACCGCGACGCTGCCTCGTCCACCAGGTCGATGGCCTTGTCGGGCAGGAAGCGGCTGGTGATGTAGCGGTCACTCAGCGTGGCGGCGGCCACCAACGCGGAGTCGGTGATCCGCACGCCGTGGTGCACCTCGTAGCGGTCCTTGAGGCCGCGCAGGATGCCCACCGTGTCCTCCACCGACGGTTCTCCCACGAGCACCTGCTGGAATCGCCGCTCCAGGGCGGCGTCCTTCTCGATGTACTTGCGGTACTCGTCGAGGGTGGTGGCACCCACCAGGCGCAGTTCACCACGAGCCAACATGGGCTTGATCATGTTGCCCGCGTCCATGGCCGATTCACCGGTGGCCCCGGCGCCGACGATGGTGTGCAGCTCGTCGATGAAGGTGATGACCTGGCCGGCGGAGTTCTTGATGTCGTCGAGCACGGCCTTGAGCCGCTCCTCGAATTCACCGCGGTACTTGGCGCCGGCCACCATGGACCCCAGGTCCAGGGAGACGACGGTCTTGTCACGCAGGGATTCCGGCACGTCGCCGGCGATGATGCGCTGGGCCAGGCCTTCGACGATGGCGGTCTTGCCGACGCCGGGTTCACCGATGAGCACCGGGTTGTTCTTGGTCCGGCGCGACAGCACCTGGACCACCCGGCGAATCTCGTTGTCGCGTCCGATGACCGGGTCCAGCTTGCCCTCACGGGCGCGCGCAGTCAGATCGGTGGAGTACTTCTCCAACGCCTGGTACGTGCCCTCCGGGTCCGGGCTGGTCACGCGGGCACTGCCGCGGACCTTGACGAACGCGTCACGCAACGCCTGGGGTGAGGCGCCGTGGCCGCTGAGCAGCTTGGCCACCTCCGAATCGCCGGTGGCGAGACCGAACAGCAGGTGCTCGGTGGAGACGTACTCGTCGTCCATCTCGGTGGCCAACTGCTGGGCCGCGGTGACAGCCGCGAGCGACTCCCGCGAGAGCTGCGGCGTGGAGTTGGCGCCGCTGGCGCTGGGCATCCGGGCGATCTGACGCTCGGCCTCGGTCCGGATGGTCGCGGGATCAACTCCGACCGCTTCCAGCAGCGGGGCAGCGATGCCGTCGTTCTGCGTCAGCAACGCCATCAACAGATGGGCGGGCCGGATCTCGGGGTTGCCGGCAGCAGTGGCCGCCTGCAACGCCGACGTCAGCGCCGCCTGGGTTTTCGTGGTCGGGTTGAACGAGTCCACGACACCTCCATTTCAATCACGAAGGGGCCAATACACGGCCCGATAAATGCTTGTCCTCTAGACCAACGCCGTCAAGGTTGAGTCTGTTCCGCTCAACTTTAGACTTTTTCAGAATTTTTCGCACGGATCACAGCAGGCCGGGCCACCGTCGTCGCCGTAACCGGGTTAACGTCGCCAGATGTCCGACTGTAATCCCGGCGACTTCGAGTTCGAACGCAAGTTCCTGCTCAGCGAGATGCCGGCTGTCGCGGCCTCCGACCCAGGCCCGCTTCTGATCGCCCAGGCCTATCTGTTCGCGTCCGACGGCTACGCCGTGCGCGTCCGCCTGCAAGGACCCGCGCCCGCCGAGCTCGACGCAGGAATCCCCGAACTGGTCGACGCACTGGATGCGGAGGGCATCGGCACCATGACCGCCAAAGGCCCCGCTGCCGGCGGTACCCGCTACGAAGCCGAACGCGATCTCGACCCCTTGGTGGCGGGGCAGATCGTGGCGCGGGCAGAGCACGTCGTCGTCAAGATCAGGTCCTCGGTGTGGCTGGGTGAGGACGGCTGGGTCATCGACCGCTTCCTGGGCGGCAATGCGCCCTTGCTGGTCGCCGAGGTGGAGCGCAATTCGCCCGTCGTGGACCTGACCATCCCGTCGTTCTGTCTCACCGAGGTGTCCGAGGACGACCGGTTCCGCAACGAGTACCTGGCCCACCACCCGTTCGGCGCATGGGCCGACGAATACCGCCGTGAGCTCGACCTGCTCGGGCCACGGTTCGTCGAGAGCCTGGGCCGGAACCAGTTCGAAGGTCACTAGCCCCGCTTCGCTAACGGACGGAGACGGGATCGCGTTGCCGCTTGGTCTCCAACCGCCGCCAGGTCCACCAGAACAGCAGGGCAGACCCTATGGACCCCGCTGCGGCCAGCCACTGCGAGCCGAGGAAGAGGTCCCATTCGACGGGCCGGTCATCGAGGTGGGCAGCCGCGGCCTGCACCACCTGAATCGCGCCCCACAACAGACTGAAAGCGCCGACGGCGCCCACCAGCACCACGAACACCGTCCGCAACGTGAAGCGTGCGGCGCCCGGTGACACCACAGCTCGGATCCGGCCCGTGCGGGCCAGAAAATGTGATGCCGCACAGGCGACGGTCAGTGCCACCGCGTCGGCGGCCAGCGTGTCGGAGAGCCGGTGCGCCCTGATGATGACGGTGTAGGCGCCGATACCCACTGCCCACGTGAGGGTGAAGAACATGGCGATGCCGCGGAATCGGTACGGCATCACGATCAACGTCGCGAACAACAGCGACATGGCTGCGGTGGTGTGCCCACTCGGCAGAGTGTTGTCCACCCACCCGCTGTGCGTCACGCCGAGATCCGGGCGCGGCAGTGCGTAGTACTTCAGCACCTGGGTGACGGCCTGGCCCACCAGGATCACCGAGACTCCGGCGACGGCCAGCCACAGCTGTCGCCGCAGCAGCCCGATGACACCGACTATCAGCGCCGCCGCCAGCTGTGAGGTGACCGAGATGGTGTGGAACTGGTGCAGCGCCACCCGCCGTAACTCGGGGTCCACCTGGCTGGCTCCGCGCAGGGCCGCGTTCTCCAGCGCCTGGCCGGTGCGGGTCTGCACTGCCAGCACGTACACCACGGCCCCGCACAGCACGGCGGTGATCAGCACCGCCATCCACCGACGTCGAGCGTGGGACAGGATCTGGTCACCACCACGCGCACGATCCACTTCGACGACCGCCACCGCACAAGCTCCCATGTTCATTCCGGCGCACCGGGAAGAACGCCTGCGGCCGCCCCGGGTCCGCGACGATACCAGCGCCCAGAATCCGATTGCCCAACGCTGCGCAACTGCCCTACCGTCGCGGGATGCCGGCCGATGAACCGACCATTCTGGCGACCAGCGGGGGTATCACGGACGGCCGCCGCACCCGGTTCGCGTTCAGCGCCCTCACCGACTTCGCCGTGGAACTGTCCGGCACCACCGGTGCGCCGAAGATGTGTCTCCTAGCGACGGCGATGGGCGACGACAGGACGGTCCTGCACCATCTGACCGAGGCGGCGCGGGATCGCGGGTTCGTACCATCGCACCTGTCGTTGTTCCCCATGCCCAATGTCGACGACATCACCGCCCATCTTCTCGACCAGGACGTGATCTGGGTGTTCGGCGGCAGTGTCGCCGGCTTGTTGGCGATGTGGCGGCTGCACGGGGTCGACGAGGCCCTGCGCGCGGCCTGGTCATCCGGCGTGGTCCTCACGGGCATCTCCGCCGGGTCCATCTGCTGGCACGTCGGCGGGACGACGGACTCGTTCGGCCCTGAGCTGCGACCGGTCACCAACGGTCTGGGTTTTGTGCCTTTCGCCAACGGCGTGCACTACGACTCCGAGGAGCAACGCCGGCCGCTTGTGCACCAGTTGGTGGGCGCAGGCGTGCTGCCTGCGGCATACGCGACCGACGACGGCGCAGGCGTGCTGTATCGCGGAACCGAGTTCGCCCAGGCAGTCAGCGAGAAGCCTGGCGCTGGAGCCTATTTCATCAGGTCTGTGGGCGGGGCTGCCGAGGAGACACCGCTCGAGGTCCGGCCGGTCTAGCCGCACATTCGATTCGAACATATGATCGAATTGTGGGTGAGCTGCCGTCGATCGGCTACAACGGCCAGCCGCTGCGCGACTCGTTCCGAGTGGTGCAGCCGCCCGTCGCCGTGCTGGTGGATCTGACCGTCCTGTTCCCGCGTGAGCCACACCGCAGCGGCCGCTACCACCCGCAGGGGCTGCAGATGCACAAGGTGGTCGAGGGACTGTTGAGCTGCTGGGGCATCTGTGAGCAGGGCGACTGGTGGGGCTGGGTGACCTATCAGGTCAGCTACGGCTCCAAGCACACACCCGTCACGCACTGGGTGCCCGCGTGGACGCTCAAGCCCCGCAGCAAGGGCCGCGTCTAGCCCGCCGCCCGCTGGCGGGCCGCCGGGAACGCCACCAGCACCTGCAACGCCGCCGCGACGGCCAGCAGGATCAGCGCGGGAAGCCACGACGAGGTCCACTCGTGCAGCAGCCCTGCCGCGAAGGGTCCGGTGGCGGCCATGAGATAGCCGCCCGCGTTCACCATCGCCGACAGTCCCGCGGCCTCCCGTGCGTCGGCGGAATGATGCGCCATCAGCAGGAAGGCCACCGACAAGGCGGCCGCACTGCCCGGCGCGGCGATGGCCAGCCAGAGCAGGGCACTGCCGTCGGTGACGAGGATGCCGACGGCGCCGATCAGCATCGGCACACTGGTCACCACCGCGACCAGCACGTAACGCCCGGTGCGGTGCAGCCACCAGCTGACCGCCAGCCCAAAGGGCGCACCCCACAACTGGTAAACCAGCAGATGCAGCGCGGAGGCTTCAACACTCACGCCTCGGCTGAGCTCGATGCTCGGCATCCAGGTGATGATCAGGTAGAACGTCACCGACTGAAACCCCATGTAGCCGGTCACCGCCCAAGCCACCGGCGAGCGCAACTGGCTCACCCTTTTTGCCCCACCCGGGGGCGTCGCCCCCAGGAACGACTCGTCGGGGTCGTCGCGGCGCGCGAACCACACCACAGCGATGGCAGCGGGCAGGATCGCCCACAACAACAGGGTGCGCCGCCAGTCACCGGTCCAGTCGGTGAAGACGATCGCCAGGCCGGACCCGAGGGCCGCGAAACCGCTGACGGTCAATGCGTTGACACCGGAGGCCAGGGCGGCGTTCTGGGCATAGTCCCGGCGCACCAACACCGGCACCAACACATTGCCCACCGCGACGGCACCGGCCAAAAGCACTGTGCCCAACCATAATCCAGGCACCCCAACAGTTGAGCGCACCACGATGCCGAGCATGAGGATCAGCGCAACCCAGCGGGCCACCACCGGCGGGGTGCCGTAGCGCAGCGCCACCGCACCGAACGGGGCCACGGAGGCGAACAGCAACAGTGGCAGGGAGCCGAGAACGCCGAGGCTGGCGTAGCTGAGGCCGGTGGTAGCGCTGATGTCGGGAATCAGTGGGCCGACGGCCGTGATCGCCGGTCTCAGGCAGGCCGCCAGGCCGAAAACCGAGACCGCGACGAGCACACGCTCGCCGACCGGATGACGCACCTGGCTCTCCTTGTCTGCGGCCCGTTCGAACGACCCGCAGACAGATAGCGGCGCCAGCAACTTCAGTGCCGCTTAAACCCTATCAGGCAGGCGTTCGGCCAATAGCTGCGCCAGATGGGTACCGTGGCGATCGGTCAGGTCGTCGAGCTGCGTGCGGCAGGAGAACCCGTCCGCCAGCACCACCGCCTCTGCCGACGCCGCCCGCACGGCTGGCAGCAACTGTTGTTCGGCCACCGCAACCGACACCTCGTAATGCCCCTGCTCCACCCCGAAGTTGCCGGCCAGCCCACAGCAGCCACCGAGTCGCGTCAGCTCGGCGCCGGCATCACGGAGCAGTTCGGCGTCGGGACTCCACCCCATCACCGAGTGGTGGTGGCAGTGCGGCTGGGCCACCACCTCGGTGCCGGCCATCGATGGCGGCTGCCATCCCGTGGCGGTCAACAGTTCGGCCAGCGTGCGCGTGGCTGCCCCCACCGCTTCTGCGCGTGCACCGCCCACCAGTTCGACCGCCTCCGAACGCAACACCGCCGTGCACGACGGTTCCATCCCGACCACCGGAACACCGCGGTCGACGCTGGGAGCCAGGGCCGCCAGGGTGCGGTCGAGCTTGCGTCGCGCGGTGTCCAGCTGGCCGGTCGAGATCCAGGTGAGTCCGCAGCATTCCTGACGCTCGGTCAGTCGCGGACGGTAGCCGGCGTCCTGCAGCACCCGCACGGTCGCGATCCCCACCTCAGGTGAGAAGTAGTTGGTGAACGTGTCGACGAACAGCAGTACCTCGTCGCCCGGGCCGCCGGCAGGGACGTTGCCTTTGAACCACGACCGGAACGTCTGGGGTGCGAACGCCGGAATGGTCCGGCGATGATCCACCCCGGCGACAGCCAGCGCGGCGGATCCCACTCCGGGCACCTTCATGGCGGCGTTGGCCAGCTTCGGTGCCACCGCGGCCATCTTCGCCCAGCGCGGCAGCCAGCCGAGCGAGTAGTGCGAGGCGGGCCGGATGCGACCCCGGTAGCTCTGATGCAGCACCTCGGCCTTGTAGGCGGCCATGTCCACGCCGGTCGGGCAGTCGGACGCACATCCCTTGCAGGACAGGCACAGATCGAGCGCCTCATGCACTTCCGGGGAGCGCCACCCGCCGCGCACATCGGTTCCGTTGATCATCTCCTGCAAAACCCGGGCGCGGCCGCGGGTGGAGTCCTTCTCCTCCCGGGTGGCCTGGTACGACGGACACATCACGCCTCCGCTGCCGGTGTTGTCTGCACGGCACTTCCCGACCCCGGTGCAGCGGTGCACGGCCTGGGTGAAGTCGCCGCCGTCGTGGCGGTAGGCCAGAGCCAAGTCGCGGCGCAGCGCCGGCGCCGCCGGCACACGGAGATCGGCATCCAGGGGCAGCGGATCCACCACCACGCCGGGATTCAGCAGATTGTCCGGGTCAAAGGTGTGCTTGACGGCAGCCAGCAGGGCCAACGCGTCAGATGAATACATCAGTGGCAGCAACTCGCCGCGGGCACGGCCGTCACCGTGCTCGCCGGACAGTGATCCGCCGTAACCGGCCACCAACTCTGCCGCGGCGAACATGAAGTCGCGGAACACCTTTCGTCCACCGGGTCGATCCAGCGGCAGGTCTATACGGACGTGCATACAACCCTCGCCGAAGTGGCCGTATGGCATGCCGGTGACCCCGAAGTCGGCCATCAAGGCATCGAAGTCACGCAGGTAGTCCCCAAGCCTGGCCGGCGGAACCGCCGCGTCTTCCCAGCCGGCGTGCGCAGGCCGATTCTGCGGGCTGCGCGCCGCCAGACCTGCGCCGTCGGTGCGGATCTGCCACAGCGTCGCCGCTCGCACCGGATCCTCGACCACCAGTGAATCGACCGCACCACAGGAGCTTCCGGTTTCCTCTGCCCGTCGCAGCGCTTCCTCCACCGTGTCGCCGACGACCTCGACGAACACCCACGCCGCACCCGCCGGTAGCGGGGGCACCGCACCGTCACCCTTACGCTCGCGGACCACGTCCACGATCCGGGAGTCGATACCTTCGCACGCCGTCGGCCGGTGCGCCAGGATCGCCGGCGTGGCGTCCCCGGCCGCAGCGATGTCGGGGTAACCCAGCACCACCAGCATCCGGTGCGCCGGTTCATGCACCAGGTTCACCGTCGCCTCTGTACACACGGCCAGGGTTCCTTCACTGCCGACCAGCAGCTTGGTGACGTCAAACCCGTTCTCCGGCAACAGGTGTTCCAACGAGTAGCCCGATACCTGGCGACCGAAGGTGCCGAACTCGGTGCGGATGGTGGCCAGCCCGGCGCCGATGACCGACGACAGTGCGTCCAGAGTGGGCGACTGCGCAGACGGTAACCGCAGATCTTCCCCCCTGGCCGTCAACACGCGCATGGCGGTCACGTTGTCCGAGGTTCGGCCATAACCCAAAGCCCTTGAGCCGCAGGCATTGTTGCCGATCATGCCACCGATGGTGCAGCGGGACAGCGAGGACGGATCAGGACCGAACCGCAGCCCGAATGGTGCCGCCGCCTTCTGCAGAACCGACTGCACCACCCCAGGCTGGACGACGGCAGTACGCGTGTCGGGGTCGACGGACAAGACCTTGTTCATGTATCGGCTGAAGTCCATGACCACCCCGGCGCCCACCGCGTTGCCGGCGATGGATGTGCCGCCACCGCGGGCCGTGACGGGCACATTCTGCCGCCGGCACACCTCGAGAACGGCAGCCACCTCATCGTGATCGGCAGGGCAGACCACCGCGGTGGGCGTGACCCGGTACAGCGACGCGTCCGACGAGTACACAGCTCTGCTGGTGCCGTCGATCCGTACATCTGCGACACCGGCCGCACGCAGTTGGGCACGCAGGGTCTCCGCCTCGTCCATTCCTAGCATGCTACGTCATTCGTAGCATGCTAGGAAGTGGAGATTATTGCTACAGTGCGCAGATGGCCGAAGCCGACCTCGAGCTGGCACCCTTGCCCCACGCGGAAGGCAGGCGCGCTGAGCAGGTCATGGAGGCCGTTCGTGCCGCACTGGATTCGGGCGTCATGCGCCCCGGTGTGAAGTACTCGGTGTATCAGTTGGCCGATGCCCTCGGCGTCTCCCGGACCCCGGTGCGCGACGCCCTGCTACGGCTGGAAGAAGTCGGCCTGATCCGCTTCGAAGCCCGTCAGGGTTTTCGGGTACTACTCCCCGACCCCCGGGAGATCGCCGACATCTTCGCTATCCGCTTGGCGCTCGAGGTTCCCGCAGTCGGTCGGGCGGCCACGGTGTGCGACACGACGCTGGCAGCCCGGCTACAGCAGCGAATGGAGTTGCTGCACGCCGCCGCGGCGGCCGGCGACGAACGGACCTTCGCCCACCACGACCAACTCCTGCACGACCACATCATGGAGGCCGCGGGCAATACCCGGGCCAGGACCATCGTGCGGTCCATGCGCGAGTCCATCCGGCTACTCGGCGCCACCACCACCGACCGCGCCCGCACCGTGCACGACATCGACGCCGAGCACCACCCCTTCGTCGAAGCCGTCATGGCGAATCAACCGAAGGCGGCCATGGACGCCATGCGCCACCATCTCACATCGACATGCAAAATCCTTGTCGCACAGTCGATTAACGATCAGAACTCACCCCTGGACGCCGACGAGCTGTGGGCCGAGGCGGTGCAGGGACACGGCGGCTGAGCGTCGAAGGACGGGGTGATCGTGGACATCATCGCCGAAATCGACCACGACCCACTGGCGGGCCACACCCCGCCCCGACGTGCCACCGCCCTTCGGACCCACCCGGGAGTCAGGGCGCGTCGATGTCCAACACCAGCCGCGGGCAGGCTGCCCTGGACACGCAGATCAGCATGGCGCCGCCGGCCCGCTCGTCATCGGTGAGCGCCGTATCCCAGTGTACCACTTCGCCGTCCAGAACAGCGGTCTCGCAGCTGCCGCAGCTGCCCTCCTCGCAGGAGTAGAGGACATCGGCCCCCGCGTCGAGCACCGCCTGCAGCACCGTCTGGTCTGCGGCCACCTGCACCACCGGGCCGCCCAGCCCCAGCTGCACCTCGAAGGCCTGATCACCGTGCTCCGATGCCGCCACACCATCGCCACCAAAGCGTTCGAAATGGAAGCTGCCGGACGCCCAACCCTCGACAACCTCGCCGACAGCATCGATCAGCCCAGCCGGACCGCAGACGTACACCGCGGCCCCTACCGATGGCGACAGCACCGCACTGACGTCCATCCGGCCCAGCTCGTCTTCCGGAATCACCTGCACGGCGCCGCCGAACGCCTCGAGTCGCTCCAGGAACGCCATCGATGACCGAGACCGCCCGCCGTAGACCAGCCGCCAGGGCAACCCGGCCGCGGCCACGGACTCGATCATCGGCAGCAACGGGGTGATCCCGATACCACCGGCGACAAAGACATACTCCTGCGCCGGTTGCAGCTCGAACTTGTTGCGCGGCCCGACAAGGGTGAGTTGGGTTCCCACAGTGAGCTTCTGGTGCACCTCCTCGGAGCCACCACGGCCATCCTGCTGGCGCAGGACAGCGATGGTGTACTCCCCCTGCGCGTCAGCCGGCCCGCACAGCGAGTACTGGCGGATCTGACCTGACGGCAACACCACGTCAACGTGCGCTCCAGGCGTCCACGCCGGCAGCGTCGGGCCGTGCAGTCGCAGGATCACCACATCGGTGCCCACGGTCACCCGATCGACCACCTGAACCCGGTGAAGATCGGCCATCAGGCCCCGTACGGTCCGGAGACCTCGACCTTGGCCAGCGAGGCCAGGCGCTGACGGTAGAGCAGGCTCGCCGAGTCGGGCACCTTGATGTGCAGCTCCTCGCGCAGTGACTCCGGAAGCTGTTCGGGCCGCTGGCTTTCCACGATCACGCGATCCTGCTCCATGATCTTGTTGGTGAAGTCGCCGAACTTGCTGTCGGGGTCGTCGTGGCTGTGGTTGCGCACGATGAAGACGAACAGCTCGGTGGTCTTCGCCGTCTGCGGCGAGGTGAACTGGGTGATGATGGTCTCGCGACCGGTGCCCACCTCGATCTTCTTCAGATGGATGGTGAACGGGACCACCAGGGTGTACTCGTAGCGCACCAGCTGAGACCCGCCTGCGCCGTAGAGATCGCTGGGCTCTTCCTGTTCCAGCCAGTAGTGCAGGCCGTCCTCGCGCTTCTCCACGACGTAGGGCGCGATCTCGGCGTTGTCCTCGGTGCCCAGCAGCCCTTCGTGGACGTACGGGAAATGCGAGAAGTCCATGAAGTTCTCGACGGCGCGGGCGGCCGAGGTCTGCCAGATCTCGTTGTAGCTGATGAACGAATGCCAGCCGGGCTGGTCGTAGATGTCACCCGGGAAGTCGGGCACTCCCAACTCCGGGTCATCGACGGCAACCCAGATGAGGCCGTAGCGCTCCTGCACCGCGTACTTGTACGCCTTGGCCGCGGCGGGAATGGCGGTGCCTTCGGGCCGCGAGGGGATGCGCACACAGGCGCCCTCGCGGTTGTACTGCCAACCGTGGTACGGGCACACCAGCTTGCCGTCACGCACCCAGCCCAGCGACAGCGCCGCACCACGGTGGATGCAGATGTCGCGGAACGCCGCGACGTTGCCTTCGTCGTCGCGGTAGGCAACCACGTAGTCATCGAGCAGGGTGAAGCGGCGAGGCTGTTCTGCCACCCGCTCCGAGGTGGTCAGCGGATGCCAGAACCGGTTGAGTCCGTTCATTTCAGCTCATTTCGTCAGGTGTGGGCGCCGAAGAACAGTTCTTCGAGAGCCCCCTCAGCGAGAAGTTCGGCCGCGGGAATGGGTGCGGCCAGGTTGCCGTCGGCCATGAAGTGCACCTTGTCGACGGCGGGCAGACAGATGCGGGGATGTTCTTCGATCACCCACAGCACCCCGGCCCCCTCGTCACGTAACCGCAAGATGTCGTCGATCCGTTCCTTGACCACGATCGGCGCCAGTCCGGTCGTCGGTTCGTCGAGAAGCAGGAGCGACGGGCGTCCCAGCAGCGCGCAGGCGATGGCCAGCATCTGGCGCTCACCGCCGGACAGGGTGCTGGCCGCCTGCTTCTTGCGCTCCAGGAGTCGCGGGAACCGGTGGTAGATGGATTCCGACTCACGACGCAGGTCGGCTGCCGATCCCCGCCAGGAGACCTGGAGGTTCTCGGCCACTGACAGCTCGGGAAACACGTTGCCGCGCTGGGGAACATAGCCCATGCCGCGTTCGGAGATCTTGGTCTGCGCAAGGGTGCTGATGTCGTCGCCGGCAAAGTGGAGGCTGCCGCCTTTCAGCGGCAACGACCGCGCAATTGCCTTCAGCAGGGTGGTCTTGCCCGCCCCGTTGGGGCCGACGATGGCTACGATCTCACCCTCGGCAACCTGCAAGCTGGCGCTACGCACCACCTCGAGGTTGCCGTAACCCGCCGCCAAGTCGCGTACGTCAAGCAGCACCGGCTTCCTCCTCCGCTCCGCCGAGATAGATCTCGCGCACTCGTGGGTCGTTACCGATTTCCTCGGGGGTGCCGGAGGCCACGACGGCTCCGTACTCCAGGACGTGAACGGTGTCGGCCAGTTCCAGGACGAAGCCCAGGTTGTGGTCGATCACCAGCACGCCGATACCGTCGTCGGCGATACCGCGGATCAGTCGCGACAGCGTACGGATCTGGTCGACGGCCATGGCCGCGGCCGGTTCGTCGAGCAGCAGCATTTTCGGCCGCATCGCCAGCTGACGCGTGATCTCCACCAGCTTGGCATTGCCCGGTGACAGATCGGAACCCGGCACGTCGGCCAGTCCTTCGATTCCGGCCTTGGCCAACAGCTCTCGTGCCTGCTCCATGGCCTGCTGACGCATCTGCTTGTCACGGCGCCACCGCAGGAACGGGCTCCACGGGTTGCTCAGGCTGTGCCCGACGATGGCGATGGCGATGTTCTCTGCCACCGTCATCGACGGGAACCCGATAGGCGTCTGGAACGTCCGAACCACGCCGGCGCGGGCAGCCTTGTGCGGCACCAGCCCGGTCAGGTCGACGTCGCCGAACGTGATGGTGCCGGTGTACGGGGTACCGAAGCCGGAGATCACGTTGAACAGCGTGGTCTTGCCGGCCCCGTTGGGGCCGATCAACGCGGTGACCTTGGTGCTGTCGATCGCCAGGTTGACGTTCTGCACCGCCTTGACTCCGCCGAACTGCTTGTTGACGTCCTTCAACGTCAGCATCGGCGGGTCGGTCTTCTGTGTCGGGGATGTGTCGTTCGACATCAGGCTGCGCCTCCCTTGACTGCCGCTGCGCCAACCGGCTTCAGACGTTTCAATTCCCCGGAGATGTGCCGGGCTCGGGCGAATGATCCACGTTCGGTGAACAATCCGCCCGGCCTCCACCGCAGCACGACGATCAGCAGGATGCCGACCAGTGCGGGCTGAACCGCCGAGAGCAGGTGCGCGTGCGCCGGCGACACCTCGATGAGCCGGACGGCCTCGCTGGCGCAGGTGAGCAGCAGAGCGCCGACCACCGGGCCGATCCGGCTGCCCAGACCACCGATCACCAGTCCGGCCCAGATGGTGAAGGTGAGCGTGGCGCCGAAGGTCGACGGCACCAGGGCACCGAGGAACCATACGAACGCCGGGGCCACGAAGAACCCGACCAGCAGTCCGACAAACGAATACGTGGACATCCGAAGGGTTTTCACCGAGGTACCGGTGGCCATCGCCAATGGCTCGTTGTCACGCGCGGCACGCAGGGTCATGCCGTAGACGGATCCGGCGACCCGCGAGCAGATCAGGAACACCACCACCGACATCACGATGGTGATGCCCAGCAGCACAAACGGGTACGCGTCGAAGCGGAACGCCGCCTCGAACGGGCGCTTGACGAACGTGATGCCGAAAGTACCGCCGGTGAAGCCCTTGCCGATGATGATGAGCTGCCGGATGATCTCGGCGAACGCAAAGGTGCTGATGAGGAAGTACTCACCGCGCAAACGCAACGCGGGCCAGCCGATCAGCGCCGCGATCAGCGCCGTGATGATGCCTGCACCGATCATGCCACCCAGCACCGGGAGTCCGAGACCGGGCACCATCGCGTCAGGTGCGGAGGTCAGCAGCACGTAGCTGTAGGCACCCACAGCGATCAGGCCGGCAACGCCCAGATCCCACATACCGCCCCAGCCCGCTTCGAGGTTGAGCAGCTGGGTGGCCATCGAGTACACCACCGCCAGGGTGAGCACGGTGGCCAGGAAGGACATCGAGATCATGCGACGGCCTCTTTTCGAGCGGCGAAGGAGAACAGACCCTGAGGCCGCACGATCAGCACCGCGATCAGCAGCGCGAAGGCGATGACAGGGCGGAACGCCGTATCCACCACCAACGCACTGAGATCCATCACGATGCCGAGCAGCATCGCCGCGGCAACCACACCCAAGATGTTGCTGACACCACCGAGGACGGCGGCGGCCAGCACCAGCAGGATGTAGGTCCAGCCCGCTTCGGCGGATGTCGAACCGAGGATGCCCATCATGATGCCGGCAATGGCGGCCAGGCCCGAGCTGAGGGCCCACACCACTGAACTGATCTGGTTGGTGGGCACACCACGGATCTGGGCAAGCTCCCGGTTGGACGACACCGCACGGATGCTGCGCCCCACCGAGGAATGGGACAAAAGCAGCCACAGCCCAGCGGTGACCGCTGCGGCGACGAGCAGTAGGACGATCTCACCGGGGGCAATCATGAACGGCCCGAACTGTTGTGCGGATCCGAGTGAGATGTCGAAAACCTTGATGTCGGCACCGAACACCACCAGCATCACCGCGTAGGTGAGAAACGCCAAGCCCACCGAGGTGAACAGCATGACGTTCGCGCCCTGCGCCTTGATCGGGTCGAAAAGCATCTTGCCGCAGATGACGCCGATCGCGGCGGTGATCAGCACGGCGATGGGCAGTCCGATCCAGGGGCCGAGCTGCTGGGCCAGGGTGAGGCCCAGCAGTCCGCCCAGGGCCATGAACTGGCCGTGTGCTGTGTGCAGGAACCGCTCGGTGTTGCGCAGGAGCGCGAAACCCGACGTGGCGACTGCCAATACAGCACCGGTCAGCAGACCGAAGAAGAGATTCTGCATGGTGGTGGGTATCTCCCGGTCAGGGACGCAGCGAGGGGTCGACGTCGACGGATTCGCCGACCACCCATTCGCCGTCCTGCACGGTCATCTTGGACAGCACGGGCGAGAGCAGGTTGCCGTACTCGTTGAGGTCCAGCGAGCTGGAGGCGCCGTCGTAGTCGATGTCCTCGCCGCGGGCCAGGGCTTCCTTGCCTTCCTTGAAGGAGTAGACCTTGGTGCCGGGAGCGCTGGCCACGTCGATGATCTTGGAAGCCACTGCCGGGCCGTCGGTGGACTGCGCCGCTTCCATGGCCAACGCGAACAGGATGTACTGGTCGTAGTTGTTGGCATCGTACATACCTGGCTCAGGGGCGTGGCCGCTCTTCTCCATCCACCGCTCGGCGAAGGACTTGTACGCAGGAGACTCGGTGTCGAACGCAGTCAAAACCGCTTGCAGCTGATCGGCATTCGGCATTGCCGCGATCTCGTTGGTGATCAGGTCGGGCGAGACGAAGATCGGTACGTCGTAGCCGCGGCGGTCGATCTCACGCAGGATCGGGATACCGGCCTCGATACCGGCAGCGACATAGAGCGCGTCAGGGTTTCCTTCGAGGGCGCGGGCGATCTCACTGTTGTACGACGACGCGCCCGGCTCGATGGTGACGTAATTGACCTCTCCACCGGTGCGCTCGAACGCCTCGCGAGCCACCTCGGCGGGACCCGAGGCACCCTCGGTGTTCTGCACGATCATGCCGAGCTTCTTCACGCCACTGTCGCGGGCCACCTGCGCCACGATCAGGCCGGCGTCACTGTCGGAAGCCGTGATGCGGAAGGAGTATTCGCCTCCTCGTTCGTCCAGGAAGGGCGTACCGCAGGACGGGCAGATATTGGGCAACTGACGCTGCTGGATCTGGTCGAACAACGCCACCTGGCCGTCCGACTCCAGGCTGCCGAGCACTGTGATGCCGCTGGAGGTGGTGAGCTTCGAGAAGCCCGACACCGCGCCGTCGACTGTGGAGCGCGTGTCCTCGGTGATGAGCCGCACCGGGGTGCCCATCACGCCGCCTTCGGCGTTGATCTCGTCGATGGCCATCTGGGCCGGTTCGATGGTGGAGCTGGCCCACGGTGCGTAATCACCAGTGACACCGAGCATCTGGCCGAAGACGATCTCGTCGCCCGGCGCTCCTCCCCCACTGCCGCCGGCCTGGTTGCCACCTTCGGCACAGCCCGCCAGTAAAACTCCCACAGACAGCGCCGCCCCAGCGCAATCATGTTCTTCTTCACAGTGGTCCCTTCAGTTGGTGAGTCCCGCGATGGTTTGCCCGCTGATGCGGTGAGGCTGGGCCCGTCGTGGACCAGCCCATTTAAGCTGCATTGAGTTCTGACTAAGTTGCACTGAAGTTACGGCGATGTTGACTGTTAACTGTGGTCCAAGTCACTCGAATTGGATCCGGGTGCGGAGGGTGCCTAGGCCGGTTGCGGTCACCTCCACCAGATCTCCGTCGGCGAGGAACTGCGGCGGCAGGAAGCCGATGCCGACGCCGGCGGGTGTGCCGGTGGCGATGATGTCGCCGGGTTGAAGGGTCATGACGGCGGAGATGGTGTGGATGAGGGTGGGGATGTCGAAGATCAGGTCGGCGGTGTTGGCCTTCTGCCGCAGTTCACCGTTGACGGTGCACGTGATGACCGTATCGTCGAGGTTGATCTCGTCTTTGGTCACGGCCCACGGCCCCATGGGTGCGAAGTTGTCGGGGGATTTGCCGAGGAACCACTGTTGATGGTCGCGTTGTAGGTCTCGGGCGGTTAGATCGTTGACCAGGGTGTATCCCCAGACATGTTCCAGGGCTTTCTCTTTGGTGATGTGGCGGCCGCCGGTGCCGATGATGACGGCGAGTTCTGCTTCGTAGTCCAATTCGTGGCTGAGGTTTTCGGAGACGGTGACGCGGGTATCAGGGCCGGTGACCGACGAGGGGGCTTTGGTGAAGATGATCGGGAACTTCGGGATCACCTGGGCGGCGCCGGAATCGTAGCCGCTGCCGGCGAATTCGGCGGCGTGCTCACGGTAGTTTTTGCCGACGCAGAAGATGTTGCGCCGCGGCAGCGGGAACGGCGCACCGAGTTCCACGTCGTCGACGTGGTGGGTCTGACCGCGCCGTGGCGCGGCAGCGACGCTGCCTTCTTCGACGAGTGCCAGCACACCCAGGGTGGGATCGCTGCTGTGCACTTCGAGGATGGTGTTGTCGTCGGTGAGCTGGCCGACGGCCCACTGGTTGCCGTGGCGGAAGTGGACGTATTTCATTCTGCTGCAGGGCCTTCCCCGTTGAGGTTGGCGGCGGTACCGGCGGCGGCGAGCGCTCCGAGTTTTTCGGATTTGCGGACGTCGTTGACGACGTCGTGGCGTTGCTCGGAGGTCCAATCCAACTGCGTCTTGGGTTGCGGAGCGCCGTGGTAGACCCGCTCGTAGGACAACACTTCCCAGCCGTACTCATGCGGCAGATAATCATTACGCATAAAGCGGTCGCGGATGTCGTCCGGGAAGGTCTGCACCTCCCCGTTGAGGATCACCGTCTCAACCTTCCCGGGTTGATATAGGACCCGGATATCGGCCACCGGATCCCCATCGACGATGAGGATGTCGGCGAGCCTGCCTTCTTCCAGGACACCCACGTCATCAGGCAGGTTCACGGCATTCGCACCGTGTTTGGTGCCGGCTTGGATGGCTTCCAGGCTGGTCATGCCGGTGTAGAGCATGAGCATTTCGAGTTCGCGGGCGTGCCACACCCCGTACGGCACCGTCGCAAAACCACTGTCGGTGCCCATGGCGAATTTCACGCCGGCGGCGTGGGCGCGGTGCAGGGTTTCCTGGGTGGCGTCGTTCATCCGCTTCGTCGCCTCCACAATCGAGGGACGATTCCGGGAGATCTCGGCGAACTCCACGATGTGATGCATGAACAACTGCGTCGGCGCCAACGGAATCCCACTCGCCGCGAGGTTCTCGATGGTGGCATCAGACATGTAATTGCCGTGCATGATGTGATCGAACCCGGCGTTGACCGCGGCGTTCATCTCGCCGTCACCGCGGGCGTGGATGGTGATCTTGAGTCCGAGTTGATGAGCGAGGTCGGCGCACATCTTCAACTCATCATTGGTGAACGCCTGAAAATCCCCATACGGAGAATCCGCCAGTTTGATCAGATCCACCCCGGCCTTGGCCTGGCGGCGGATCTCGTCTTTCATCGCATCCGCGGTATTGGTCAACTTCCCGATACTGGATTCCGGGTTGCCGGTCGCATCGGGAAACCAGTCGGTCAACCCATTGCTGGTGGTCAGATAGCGGCCGGCCGAGGTCATCCGTGGGCCGTGCACCAGTCCGCGTTTGATGCCTTCGCGCAGCCCGACCCCGATGAAGTAGCTCCCGCCCGGCTGGGAAAACGACGTCACCCCCGCCGACAACACTTTTTCGACGTTCGCGGCGGCGATCAGGGTCCGCAGCTCTGGTGGGGTATAGATCGAGATCTCTTCTTCGGTGCGGGCCAGGCCGTAGGTCATGTGGCAGTGCACATCGATCAGGCCGGGCATCACCGTTTTGCCGCGGGCATCAATCCGGGTCAGGGTGGCCCCGCGGGGGATGTCGGTCTCGACATCCACCGACCCCATTTTCACAATCCGCGCATTACGCACCAATACCGCGCAGTCGGGGATCGGTGGGTTGGCGTCCCCGTCGATGACGGTGCCGTTCTCGATCAACAACCAACGCTCACTCATCGCAGGCCCTCCTTGATGGCGAATGCGGACACGACCTCGGTGAAGGTGTCGGGGTCTTCGAAGTAGGGGGCGTGACCGCAACCGGGCATGACCACAAAATGCGAGCCGGGCAGCAGCTCATGGGATGTCTGACCCATGGGCAGCGGGGTCCACTTGTCGTTCTCGCCCCAGACGATCAGCACCGGCATATCCGGGCGTTGGGACCGCAGCCGCTGATCTTGGCGGTCGTCGTTGGCTTCGGTATTCAGCAGCGCTGCAGCAGCACTCAACGCTGCGGTGGCACCGGCGGAGGAGTTGATCATCGACTCCTCGCGCACCCAGGCGTCGGTGATCATCGCCGGATCCGACACCAGGAAGGCGAACTTGGTGCGGATCGCGTCCTCACTGCCGTTGGAGACGTTCTCTGCAGCCACCTTGTTCTCCTCGGGCAGCTCGGCGATGCCCATGGTGCCGATGAGCACCACGGCGGTCACCAAATCCGGGCGGTCGCAGGCGATCCGGGCCGCCACCTGGCCACCGAGGGACGTCCCGGCGATCACCACATCGGCCAAGCCGAGTTCGTCGAGCACGGCGGCGATGAACTCGGCGAAACCGCGGGGCCGGTAGTCGATGCCGTCGAACTTGTCGGCGAGCCCGTGCCCGGGGAAGTCGATGGCGTACACATGGAATCCGGCGTCCACCAGACCGGGAATCACCGGGATGAAGCGGTCAGCCCGCGATCCGACGCCATGCAGGCAGATCAACGGTGTGGTGCCACCGTGTGATTCCACCACCCGGGTCCGAATACCGAGAGCCGTCACCGGATAGGAGATCACCTGATCCCGGCCGTAGCTGAAGGGTTTGCCTGCCATCAGGCACCGGTCTTGGGTTGCGCCAGCGCCTCGATCTCGACCACGAACTCCTCATGCACCAGACCCGCCACCACCAACAGCGTGTTCGGTGGATACACGCCGGACGGATAGATCTCGGCGAAGACCTCCTTGCGGACCTCCATGAACACCGGGATGGTCTCCCGACCCACCACAAAGGTGGTGAACTTCACCACATCGTCGAAT